>NZ_JBFTNY010000004.1:0-319444 GCF_056397705.1 Variovorax sp. 05L425
CCCTTCTGGGGGTGCTGAGGAGCGGAGCTTTTCGCGGATCAGGGCTGCGCGTGTTTGAGCGAAGCGAGTTTCGCGCGGACCCCGCGAAAAGTGAGCACCGCAAGTTGCCCGTAGCGAAGCGAAGGGACGCCCACAGCAGGGTCGCCTTTTCTTTGCCTACTTTCTTTTGGCGAAGCAAAAGAAAGTAGGTCGCCCGCCGGGGCGAGACCCGGCCCCCACCCCCAAAACAATAGTCACCTTCCAAGATAAACCTCAATCACCCGCTCATCCGCCTGAACCTCATCCAAGGTCCCTTGAGCCAACACAGCCCCATCACACAACACAGTAACGATCTCAGAAATAGTCCGAATAAAGCTCATGTCATGCTCAACAACCATCAACGAGTGCTTCCCCTTCAACGAAAGAAACAACTCCGCAGTCCGAGCAGTCTCCTCATCCGTCATCCCCGCAACCGGCTCATCCAGCAGCAGCAACTTGGGGTCCTGCATCAGCAGCATCCCAATCTCCAGCCACTGCTTCTGCCCATGACTCAAATTCCCCGCCAACCGCAACACACTGCCGTCAAGATGAATCGTATGGAGCACTTCGGCCAGCCGATCGCACTGCTCCGAATCCAGCCTGAACAGCATCGAAGCCTTCACACCCTTGTCGGTCTTCAACGCCAGTTCAAGGTTCTCGAACACGGTGAGATGCTCGAAGACAGTAGGCTTCTGAAACTTCCGCCCAATGCCAAGTTGCGCAATCTCCGCTTCCTTGTGCCGAAGCAGATCGATCGTGCTGCCAAAGAAAACCGTCCCCTCATCAGGCCGCGTCTTGCCCGTGATGATGTCCATCATCGTCGTCTTCCCCGCGCCATTCGGCCCGATGATGCAGCGCAGTTCGCCCGGCGCGATGTCGAGCGACAGCTTGTTGATGGCCTTGAACCCGTCGAAGCTCACGCTCACGTCTTCGAGGTACAGGATGCGCCCGTGCGTCGTGTCGACTTCGCCCGCCGTCATGTGCCTGCCGTAGCCGGCCGCACGTCCACCCGACTCGGTCTGCAACGCATGGTCAAAGGCCATGTGCCTGGCGACACGCTCAGCGCCGGCGTCCATCAGATCGGGGGTCATGCCCGTGCTCCCTTCGGTTCGACTGCGAGAGGCGGAGTCAGCGCCGCAGGCTCGACACCATGCTCCGCCGCCACGGCTCGCTGTGCCTCGCGCCGGCCTTCGCTCGGTGCCGCTTCTTCGCGCGGCGCCTTTTCCCGCGACGCCCACTTCTTCACCAGCCCGACGATGCCGTTCGGCAGGAACAGCGTGACGGCAATGAACAGGGCACCGAGGAAGTACAGCCAATATTCCGGATAGGCAACAGTGAGCCAACTCTTCGCGCCATTGACGATGAAGGCGCCAATGATCGGTCCGATCAGCGTCGCACGCCCGCCGACTGCCGCCCACACGGCGATCTCGATCGAGTTGGCCGGGCTCATCTCGCCGGGGTTGATGATGCCGACCTGCGGCACGTACAGCGCGCCGGCCACACCGCACATCACGGCGGAGATCACCCAGATCGTGAGCTTGTAGCCGAGCGGGTTGTAGCCCGAGAACATCACGCGTGATTCCGCGTCCCGGATGGCCTGCAACACGCGGCCGAACTTGCTGCCGATCAACCACTTCGAGAACAGGAAGAAGCCCAGCAGCGTGAGTCCGGTCAGCGCAAACAGCGTCATGCGCATTTCCTGCGTCGCCATCGGGATGCCGAGGATGCGCTTGAAATCCGTGAAGCCGTTGTTGCCGCCGAAGCCGGTCTCGTTGCGGAAGAAGAGCAGCATGGCCGCGTAGGTCATGGCCTGCGTGATGATCGAGAAATACACGCCCTTGATGCGCGAACGGAACGCAAAGAAGCCGAACACGAAAGCGATCACGCCAGGCACCGCGACAATCAGGATCAGCGTCGCGATGAAACTGTCGCTGAAGGTCCAGTGCCAGGGCAGCGTCTTCCAGTCGAGAAAGACCATGAAGTCCGGCAAGTCGCTCTTGTAGTTGCCGTCGCGGCCGATCTGCCGCATGAGGTACATGCCCATCATGTAGCCGCCGAGCGCGAAGAACATGCCGTGCCCGAGCGACAGGATGCCGGTGTAGCCCCAGATGAGATCCATCGCCAGCGCGCAGATCGCATAGCACATGATCTTGCCGACCAGCGCCACCGCATAGTCGCTCATGTGCAGCGCGCTGCCGGTGGGCACCATGATGTTGAGCACCGGCGCCAGCGCGCACACGACGATCAGCGCGACGAAGAAGGCTGTCCAGCCCTTACCGCTGAGCAGCGGACCTTTGGACGGTAGTTCGACTTTGCTCATGCCTCTGCACTCCGACCCTTCATGGCGAAGATTCCTTGAGGCCGCTTCTGGATGAAGATGATGATGAAGACGAGCACTGCAATCTTCGCAAGCACTGCGCCGGCCCAGCCTTCGATGAATTTGTTCAGGATGCCGAGACCCATGGCCGCGTAGACGGTACCGGCGAGCTGGCCGACGCCGCCCATCACGACCACCATGAACGAATCGACGATGTAGCTCTGCCCGAGATCAGGACCCACGTTGCCGATCTGCGAGAGCGCGCATCCCGCCAACCCGGCGATGCCGGAACCGAGCGCGAATGCGTAGGTGTCGATGCGCGCCGTGTTCACGCCCATGCACGAGGCGATGGGACGGTTCTGCGTCACGCCCCGCACGAAAAGACCGAGGCGTGTGCGGCCGATGAGCCAACCCATCGCCAGCAACACGAGGCCCGCGAAGATGATGATGCAGATGCGGTTCCACGGCAGCGTGACGTTGCTGAGCATCGTGAAGCCACCGCTCATCCAGGCCGGGTTTTCGACGCCGACGTTCTGCGCGCCGAAGATCGAACGCACCAGTTGCTGCAGCATCAGGCTGATCCCCCAGGTGGCGAGCAGCGTCTCCAGCGGCCGGCCATAGAGGAAGCGGATCACACCGCGTTCGAGCACCGCACCGACCAGCGCCGAGGCCAGGAAGGCGAC
This sequence comes from Variovorax sp. 05L425, assembly GCF_056397705.1. Classification (NCBI taxonomy): domain Bacteria; kingdom Pseudomonadati; phylum Pseudomonadota; class Betaproteobacteria; order Burkholderiales; family Comamonadaceae; genus Variovorax; species Variovorax sp. 05L425. Next base: position 3,019 of record NZ_JBFTNY010000004.1, read on the forward strand.
AGGAATCGCGGCGACCAGGTACCAGCCGAAGGCCGATTCAGGAAAGTAGCGTTGAAAGATGCCCTGCATCACGTAGGTCGCATAGGCCCCGATCATCATCAGCTCGCCGTGGGCCATGTTGATGACGCCCATCAGCCCGTAGGTGATCGCAAGCCCGAGTGCGGCGAGCAGCAGCACCGAGCCCAGGCTGATGCCGCTGAAGATGGCATTGATGCGGTCGCCCCAGACAAGCGAACCGTCGATGCTGCTGATCGAGGCCCCGATGGCGGCCTTGACGTCCGCCTCCGTCTCGTCGGCAAGGCGCTGATTGAGCAGAAGCTTGGTGTCCGGGCTGCGGCTTTCACCGAGCTCTTTCGCAGCGGCCAGGCGCTTGCCCTTGTCGGTGCTGTTCAGCATGCTCGCTGCGCGCACCAGTTCGAGCTGTGCCTTGATCTTCGGATTCGTCTCCGCGGCCAGCGCTTTCTCGACCATCGGCAAGCGCGACTCGTCAGGCTCCTTGAAGAGTGCCTGCGCGGCCTCGGCGCGCACCGCATCGTCCTTGCTCGTGAGCTTGAGCGCCGCCTGCGCGGCATCGAACGCCCCGCGCATCATGTTGTTGTTGACCACGTCCTCGGCATCGTCCGGCAGCTTGAGCTCCGCACCGGTGACCGGGTCGTAGGCCTTGTCGTCCTTGATGACGAAGACCTTGTTCTCAGTGAATTTGACAGCATCGTCCGACATCGCCTGGATGAACGCAGCAGTCTTCTCATCGGCGGTAAGGACAGCCTGATTGAGCGCAGCAATACGAGCTTCCGTATCGCCGGAGGCAATCGCCTTGGCCTCATCGCCAGTCAGCGCGTAGCCCGGAAAAGCAGCAGTCAGCAAAACCGCCGCCAGCCAAAAGTAGATAGAGCGCATAAAACAGTGCACGGCGTTCCCATTTCCAGAAACACCGCGGATCCGGCTTTGCCGGTCCGCTGGTGTTGCCCCCTGAAAGGGGGTGGGCGGCTACACGAAGTGAGCCAACCTGGGGGTTAGAGAGATTTCCCGGCCGGGTAGTCAGGCTTCTTGTCGTTGCCTTCGATGTACGGGCTCCAAGGCTTCGCCTTGACCGGGCCCGGCGTCTTCCACACCACATTGAACTGGCCGTCGGCCTTGATTTCGCCGATGAACACGCTCTTGTGCAGGTGGTGGTTCTTCTCGTCCATCTTCGAGACGATGCCCGACGGTGCAGTGAAGGTCTGGCCGGCCATCGCGGCGATCACCTTGTCGGTGTCGGTGCTCTTCGCCTTCTCGACCGCTTGCTTCCACATGTGGATGCCGATCCACGTGGCTTCCATCGGGTCATTGGTCAGCGGCTTGTCCTTGTGGCCGGCGATGTTGTGCGCCTTGGCGTAGTCGCTCCACTGCTTGATGAACGCCGTGTTGGTCGGGTTCTTGATGCTCATGAAGTAGTTCCACGCAGCCAGGTGGCCGACCAGCGGCTTGGTGTCGACGCCGCGCAGTTCTTCCTCGCCCACGGAGAAGGCAACCACCGGCACGTCCTTGGCCTTCAGGCCGGCGTTGCCGAGTTCCTTGTAGAAGGGCACGTTGGAGTCGCCGTTGATGGTCGACACGACGGCCGTCTTGCCGCCGGCCGAGAATTTCTTGATGTCGGCAACGATGGTCTGGTAGTCGCTGTGGCCGAAAGGCGTGTACTTCTCGTCGATGTCCTTGTCGGCCACGCCCTTGCTCTTCAGGTAGGCGCGCAGGATCTTGTTGGTCGTGCGGGGATAGACGTAGTCGGTGCCCAGCAGCACCCAGCGCTTGGCGCCGCCGCCTTCCTTGCTCATCAGGTAGTCGACGGCGGGGATGGCTTGCTGGTTGGGCGCGGCACCTGTGTAGAACACGTTCTTGCTGAGCTCTTCACCTTCGTACTGCACGGGGTAGAACAGCAGGCCGTTCATTTCCTCGACCACCGGCAGCACCGACTTGCGCGAGACCGAGGTCCAGCAGCCGAAGATCACGGCGACCTTGTCCTGACCGAGCAGTTGCTTGGTCTTCTCGGCGAAGAGCGGCCAGTTGGAAGCCGGATCGACCACCACGGGCTCGAGCTTCTTGCCCAGCACGCCGCCCTTGGCGTTGATGTCGTCGATGGCCATGAGCACCGTGTCCTTCAACACGGTTTCAGAAATCGCCATGGTGCCGGAGAGCGAGTGCAGCACGCCGACCTTGATGGTGTCCTGCGCGAATGCGGGCACGGCAGACAAACTCGCCAAAGCGACGGCGGCGGTGAGTGCCTTGAGGGTGAAACGACGTTGCATGATGACTTCCTTCTCCTGGTGTGTGAACGATGGAGAGGAGTCTGCGGAAGAGGTCGCGAGCCGGAAATACGCCGGGTGGCGTACAGGATGTTGCTCAGGCGAGCAGCGCTGCGTGGTGTCGCTTCAGGTGTTTCTTCACCAGCACCAGCAAGGCCTTGGCCTGCGCTGCACATTCCACCACCATGTCTGAAGTGACGACGTCACCCGTGTAGTCGTTCGAATTGCGCTTGCGACGCAGCGCATCGAGCACGACCCAAGCGTCGCGGGCAAGGCCAAGGGTTAGCGGCAACGATTGAATCAGCGTCGAATGGTGTCCAGGTTCGCTGGTCGAAGGTCGATATCCGGAGGCCGTCATGGCGGCCAGTGCGCACTGCATCACGGCTTTGTACGCGGCATCGAACCGCGTTTCGTCGCTGATCTCGGTCACGGCCGCATCGGCAATGTTCCGCTCGGCAGCCACCAACAGCTTCTTGATCTCAAGCGCGGTTGCGACGTGCGCCTTGAGCCTCCCGATGCTCAACAAGTTTTGCAAAGTCATTCTCATCCCCCTTGATCCATATCTTCGGGCTTGCGGCGACGCCGGCCGCAAAGCCCTGCTCTTCCTTCAGCTTCTTTGCAAAGTCCGCGACGCTCATGGGCGTGGGATTTACTTCCCGCCCCAGAATGGATTGCGCTTCACCCAGAGCGATCGCAGCATCGGCAAAGCCAGCGCTTCCAAGAATCATCACGTCGACATCGCTGCGCGCGCTTTCATTTCCCGCGGCGACCGAGCCATAGACGAACGCCAGGGAGACCGTCTCGCCAAGGGGCGACAACGCGTCGCGCAACACATCGGCAACGCCGGCCGTCTTGCGCAGCAGTCCAGTCAGCTCCTGGAAGACCGGACTTTGAACGTTGGCTTGGTAATGCACCTGGCGACCGACTTCGGTCCGCAACAGTATTCCGGCATCGCTCAACCCTCGAAGGTCCCGGTGGAGCGAACCTGGGGAAGCGCCAGTCACACGGGCAAGTTCGCGCACGTGCATGGTCTGCTCCGGATGGAGCAGCAACGCCGCCATCACGCGCGTACGTGTCTGACCCAGAAGATATTCAGCGACGCCCATCTTGTTCTCAAAATTGCTTCAAATGTAGCAATTTTGAGAACGCAATGAAAGCGATTTTGAGAATCCGATAACTGCAATGTTGCTTACGCAAAAAAGGCGCGCGCGTAGTTGATTGGGGCATGGTCCGCCAACTCGCGCAGCAGCACGGAGCCCGTTTTCCATGCATGCTCCGACGCGTAGCGGGCCCGGCCCTGGGCGCGGTCGGCCTCGATCATGGTCGGCGCGGGATCGTCGATGCACTGGCCGTCGACGCAGGTGATGTAAGTCACCGCCCCGGCATGCGCGTAGAAGGACAGCGCAGGCGGCAGTTGCGTCACCACGTCGCAGCCGTCGACCAGCCGCATGATGCTGACGTCCGCAAGCGCGGCCACGAATTCCGCATCGCCTACGCGCGGCGAGCCGAGGGTGACGAGCAATTCGGGCTTCAGCACAGTCGAGATCAACGTCGCGAGTGCGGCGCCGAGGCTGTGCCCGGCGAAGATGAGACGGCTGCGCGGGCTGCCCTCGCCGGCCAGCCAGTCGAGCACTTGCGGCAGCACGCCGCGCGCCGCTTTCGCGAAGCCGGCATGCGCGCGTCCTCCGCTTTCGGTCCAATCGACCTGCTGCGCCTGGAGATTGGTCGCGAGGTGACGGATGTCGTCGGGCTGCGTGCCGCGAAACGCGATGAGCGCGCTGCCATCCCCCGTGTGCAGCGCGCCGAACGCGAAGATGGCCGCGTCGAGAAAAAGGCTTGGCTCCCCGAAGCCCGCTTGTGCCAGCGCGTCAGTCAGACGCTGCAGTTCGGTCGGCGCATGCTCGGCGCGGTAGTACGCGAGCCGCGCAGCTTCGATGGCCCACTGGACAGGCATGTACGCGCGACCCTTCTCGAACAGCGTCTCGTGACGTTCCGGCGAGTAGAGCGCGGTTCGGCTGGCGTCGTAGGGGATGGTCGGCATCAGGTGGGACCTCCGCTCAGCCGAAACTGTCGCGCGGCGAATGCCCACACCAGCTTGGTCGCGTCCGGCCCGGCCGGATCGGTGAAGAGCATGCTGGAGAGGCCACCGCTCCATGCATGACCGAGGCCCGCGATCTCGCACAGCGTGACCACCGTGCGGCCCCGGCGCGCGAAATCCGTGACGCGCATCGGATGGCGTTTGCCGCGCTGCAACACGCGGGTCACGCCGGCCTTGGCACCCGTCGCCATCGCCCAGACGGCCGCGCTGCTCGTGGCGTTGCTCGCGGAGACCACGCCGTCAGCGTCGCCGTGCAGCACGAGCAGAGGCGGTAGCGTGGTGAAGACGGCCGCGGCGCCCATGGCCTTGCCCACCGCTGTGGCCGTGATCGGCGGCACGTGCTGACCGCGCATGGCGCCAAGCGCCGTGACCGGCGATCTGGCAGCGCCCGGCGCGACGCCCGAATGCATTGCAACGGCCTTGAAGCGCGCCGGATAGCGCGTCGCGAGCAAGGCCGCCATGCTCGCACCCGCCGAGAGGCCGGCGATCGCCACGCGTTCGCGGTCCACGGGATAGAGCATTTGCACCTGGTCGACGGCGATCATCAGCGTCGCGGCCTCGGCATCCGCCTTGCCGGATCGGCGGTCGTACCAGTTCCAGCAGCCCTGCGCATTCGCAAGCCGGTCCTGTTCGGGATAGAGCACCATGAAGTGCTCGCGCGCGGCCAGTTGGTTCATGCGGGTGCTCACGGCAAAGTCGCGCCCGGTCTGGCCACAGCCGTGCAGCATGACCATCAGCGGCACCTTGTCGCCCGGCGGCAGGCCGGGCGGGCGATAGAGGTGATAGCGACGCGCGCCCGCCGGACCCAAGGCCACGCCCGGCAGCCAGTCGCCCTGCCCGGGAGGCGGCTTGAGTTGCTTCACGGCCGCACGCTGGACCTGGTTCGCAATGCGCTTGCTACTGCTGAGGGTCGCCTTGGTGAGCGCCTTCAAATTGCGCTGGTAGGCGCGCGTGAGCGGGGAAAGTGAGCGGCGGGACATCGATAGGCGGAGAGCGATCGGGACACGGTAGCAGCTTCGACCGCTGCGATCTACCGGACGATCGCCCTATCGCGGCCCGCGCGGGGCCGGATCAGTACGCCTCGGGCACGTACATGCTGGCCGGCACGGGATGCCGCAGGTAGTCCTCGTTGCGAACGCGGGCAGGCAGCGTCACCGGCGGGTGCTCGACATCGTGGTACGGCAACTGGCCAAGCAGATGGGTGATGCAGTTCAACCGGGCCTTTTTCTTGTCGACCGCCTGGACGACCCACCAGGGCGCTTCGGGGATGTGCGTGCGCTCGAGCATCGTCTCCTTGGTCTTGGTGTATTCCTCCCAGCGACGGCGCGATTCAAGGTCCATGGGGCTCAGCTTCCACTGCTTGAGCGGGTCATGGATGCGGCCGAGAAAACGCATGTGCTGCTCTTCGTCGGTGATCGAGAACCAGTACTTGATCAGCTTGATGCCGGAGCGCACAAGCATCCTCTCGAAGTCGGGCACGGTACGGAAGAACTCCTCGTACTCGTCGTCGGTACAGAAGCCCATCACGCGCTCGACGCCGGCGCGGTTGTACCAGCTGCGGTCGAAGAGCACCATCTCGCCCGCCGCGGGCAGATGCGCCACGTAGCGTTGAAAGTACCACTGGGTGCGCTCGCGATCGTTGGGTGCCGGCAGCGCCGCCACGCGTGCCACCCGCGGATTGAGCCGCTGCGTGATGCGCTTGATGACGCCGCCCTTGCCCGCCGCGTCGCGGCCTTCGAACAGGATCACGACCTTCTGCTTGCTGTGTTGCACCCAGTCCTGCAGCTTCACGAGTTCGCCCTGCAGGCGGAACAGCTCCTTGAAGTAGGCCTGCCGGCCCGCCTTGTCGGTGATCCTGCCCGTTTCGAGCTCTTCGAGGCTGCGGTCTTCGAGTTCGAGTTCGATCTCCTCGTCGTAGCTGTCGACCAGGTCGCGCGCGATGCGCTGCATCAGGTCTTCATGGTCTTTCAGGGTGTCGGGAAGCGTCATGGTCGTCTCTCGGACAGGAAAAACAGCATCGTGGGCCCGACGAATGACCGTCCTGTGACAGAAAGTGAGCAAACGCAACTGCCGTCACGAGACTGACATGTCGCGGGAGGAGCATCCGGCGACTCATCACGACACGCCAAACACCATGAGCTCGATTTCCACCGCGCCATCGCTTGGCACCTCGCCGCCCCCGTCCGGCCGCCCGCACCTGGATTCGAAACCCGGGCCGGCCACGCTGGTCATCTTCATCGGCCTGCTGGCTGTCGGGCTGCTCTACATGGCCTGGAGCCTGGTGGAAGACGTGAGCGCTACGGGCACACGGGTCACGACCTACGTCCCGTTCATCCTGCTCGGCGTGGCGCTGCTGATCGCGCTCGGCTTCGAATTCGTCACTGCTCGCGCTGCGGGCGCTCGTGAAGAACAAGGCGCTGTACGAGGAGCCCAAGGGCAACAAGCCGCCGCCGTGGTGGATTCGAGGCCTGCTGGTGCTGACTTGCACAGGCGTGTCCTTTGCCCATGGATCGAACGACGGCCAGAAGGGCATGGGGCTGATCATGCTGATCCTGGTCGGCACCGTGCCGATGGCCTATGCATTGAACCGCGCGATGCCCGCTGACGAGATGGTCCAGTTCGTCGCCGTCGCGGAAGTGGCACAGAACGCGCTCAACCGGAGCGCGCCGGCCGCGCAGCCGTTGCCGAACGATCAGGCGCGCGACGCCGTTTCCACCTTCATCCGAACGCGGGATTTCAACGCCAACGTCGTGCCGTCCATTGCGGTGCTCAGAGGCAGCATCGGCGCGCAGGTCAAGGCGCACGGATCGATCGCCGGTGTCCCTGCCGAGGCCGTCGGCAACGTGCGCAACGACATGTACCTTGCTTCCGAAGCCATCCGCTTGATCGAGAAAAACCCCGCGGCAGGACTGGACGAGGACGCAAAGGCCAAGGTCAATGCTTTCCGCAGGGAGATCGACGATGCGACCAAGTTCATCCCGCTGTGGGTCAAGGTGGTGGTGGCGATTGCGCTGGGCCTCGGCACGATGGTCGGCTGGAAGAGGATCGTCATCACGGTGGGGGAAAAGATAGGCAAGACCCATCTGACCTACGCCCAGGGCGCCTCCGCCGAACTGGTGGCGATGGTCACGATCGGCGCGGCGGACATGTATGGCCTCCCGGTGTCGACCACGCACGTGCTGTCCTCCGGCGTGGCGGGCACCATGGCGGCCAACCGCTCGGGGCTGCAGTGGTCGACGCTGCGCAACCTCGCGCTGGCCTGGGTTCTCACGCTGCCGGCTGCCATCCTGCTGTCGGGCTCGCTCTACTGGCTCTTCACCCATTTGTTCTGACCTTTCTGACATTTCCCGACCTTGGCACTTCTTCAGGATTGGACGACCGGCGCCTACGGCAGCGATGAAGCCGGCTTGATCTGCGGCTATCTCTTCGACGCGGCCGCTTCAACGCCGGCTCGCGCCGTGAACTCGGTACAAGCAGCGCAATGGCTGACTGACCACCCAGCCGACGCAGACGCCCCGCCCGGCGGCGCCTACATGTGGCTGCACTTCAATCTCAGCCACGCACAGGCCGAGCGCTGGCTGGCGCGGCACGCCGGGCTCTCTGACGTCTTCTTCGAGACGCTGAAGGAAGGACTGCACTCCACGCGCATCGAGCGCGCGGACGATTTGCTGATCGCCGTCATCAACGACGTGCATTTCGATTTCAGCTTCGAGCCGTCGGACATCTCGACGCTCTGGATCAGCGTAGGCCCGCGCCTGGTCGTCACGGCCCGCGCCCAGCCGCTGCGTTCGGTCGATGCGCTGCGAACCGCGGTCAAGGCCGGCGACGCACCGCGCTCGACCACCGAATTGCTCGAACACCTGCTGCGCGCGCAGGCCGATGTGCTGGTGAACGTCGTGCGCGGCGTGACGACGCGCATCGACGCGATCGAGGACGAACTGCTCACCGGCCGGCTCGTCCACAAGCGCGCCCAACTCGGCATGCTTCGAAGGGTGCTGGTGCGGCTGCAAAGGCTGCTCGCACCGGAGCCGGCGGCGCTGTTTCGCCTCCTGCAGAATCCGCCCGCCTGGATCGACGACTCGGACGCACAGGAACTCAGCGGTGCCACGGAAGAGTTCTCGGTGGTGCTGCGCGACATGGCCGCACTGCAGGAGCGCATCAAACTGCTGCAGGAAGAAATCGCGGACAACGTGAACGAGGACAACAACCGCAGTCTCTTCGTGCTCACGGTGGTGACGGTGCTGGCATTGCCCATCAACATCCTGGCCGGGTTATTCGGCATGAACGTCGGCGGCATCCCGCTGGCCGAGCACAAGCACGGCTTCTGGATCGTGGTCTGCATCGTCGTCACCTTCACGGCTGCGGCGGCCTGGCTGGCGTTTCGCAAGAAGCGCTGAACGCCCGTCGGCGTTGGCTGCTATCTATTCGATAGCGCATCTCTCAGACGCCATGCGCCCTGCAGGCAACTTCGAGAAAGAATAAGATCGTGGCGTGACTTCCATCCTCAACGCCGACCTGCATTGCCATTCCGTGGTCTCGGATGGCACGCTGACTCCCGAGGAACTCGCGGCACGCGCCGCCGCCAATGGCGTCGAACTCTGGGCGCTGACCGACCACGACGAAATCGGCGGGCAGCACCGCGCCGCCGCCGCCGCCCGAGAGCACGGCATGAAGTACCTCACCGGCACCGAGATCTCGGTGACTTTCGCCGGCGAAACCGTGCACATCGTGGGCCTCGGCTTCGATCCCGATGACGCCGCCATGTCCGAAGGCCTCTACGACACCCGGGGCGGCCGCGGCAAGCGCGCACAGGAGATGTCCGAGGGCCTGGCCAGGGTGGGCATCCATGGCGCTTACGAAGGCGCGCTCAAGTTCGTCGGCAATCCCGAACTGATCTCGCGCACGCACTTCGCCCGCTTCCTGGTGGAGGCTGGCCACTGCCGCGACACCTCGGAGGTCTTCCGCAAGTTCCTCACCGAAGGCAAGCCCGGCTACGTGCCGCATCGCTGGGCCTCGCTGAAGGATGCGGTGCGCTGGATCACCGCCGCCAACGGGCTGGCCGTGATCGCCCACCCGGGCCGCTACAGGTTCACCGCGAACGAGGAGTACGCGTTGTTCGTCGAATTCAAGGCGCACGGCGGTCGCGCGATCGAAGTCGTGACCGGCAGCCACACGCCCGCCGAATACGTCGAATACGCCGACAAGGCGCTGGAATTCGACTTCGCCGCCTCGCGCGGCAGCGACTTCCACAGCCCCGACGAAAGCCATTGCGACCTGGGCAAGCTGCCCTGGCTTCCGGGAAAGCTCACGCCCGTCTGGGAGTTGCTGGAGAACCGTATCCAGTGACGGCGTTGAACAGCGGCGTCGTGGCCGCGAGAAAGACCACCCGCGACATCGAATCCGAGCGCATCCTCGCCGGCATCGGTCTGGTGGTGCTCGCCGTGGCCTGCTTCGCGACGCTGGACACCGCCACCAAGGTGTCGACCGCCGCGGTGCCGATCCTCATGGGGGTGTGGGTCCGCTACGCCTTCCAGGCAGTCGCGACGACGCTTGTGCTGCTGCCGAAGCACGGCACGGCACTGCTGCGCACGCGGCATCCGCGCTATCAGTTGCTGCGCGGCGCATTGCTGCTGGCGTCGAGCACGCTGGCCTTCTTCAGCCTGCGGTACATGCCGCTGGCCGAGTTCACCTCCATCGTGCTGATCGCGCCGCTGGTGATCACGCTGTTGGCGGCCACCACGCTCAAGGAGCACGTCTCGCCGCTGCGCTGGGCCCTGGTGGCAGGCGGATTCACGGGCACGCTCGTGATCCTGCGACCGGGCGGCGATGCCTTCAGCTGGGCGATGCTGCTGCCGATCGGGCTGGTGCTGACCAACGCGTGGTTTCAGGTGCTGACCAGCAAGCTCGCGCAGACCGAGAACCCGCTCACCATGCACTTCTACACCGGCTGGGTCGGCACGCTGCTCGCGTCGTTCGTGGTGCCCTTTGCGTGGGCCGCGCTGCCTTCCTGGCACTGGTGGGCGCTGCTTTGCCTCATGGGCTTCATGGGGACGGTCGGCCACTTCATCCTCATCCTCGCGTACCAGCGCGCGCCGGCATCCACGCTCACGCCCTATCTCTACGCACAGATTGCCTTCGCGATGCTCGGCGGGTGGGTCATGTTCTCGCACGTGCCCGACCATCTCTCGCTGGCCGGCATGGGGATGATCGCCGTCTGTGGCGCCGCCGGCGCATGGCTCACGGTGCGCGAGCGCCGCGTACCGATCGAGCCGGCGGAATCTTGACCGCCGTGTTCACGGCAGAATGTCGCCCTCCCACCCACGCCCGGTCCCATGGCCCAGTTCTTCGAAGTCCATCCTGACAATCCGCAACCGCGCCTGCTCAAGCAGGCTGCTGCCCTGCTCGCGCGCGGCGAGATCGTTGCCGTGCCGACAGATTCCAGCTATGCGTTGGCCTGCCACCTCGACGACAAGGACGCGGTCGACCAGTTGCGGCGCATCCGCCAGGTGGACGAGAAGCATCACCTGACCTTGATCTGCCGCGACCTGAGCGAACTGGCCAACTACGCGCGGGTCGACAACAAGCAATACCGGCTCCTGAAGGCGGCCACGCCCGGCCCCTACACCTTCATCCTCGAAGCCACCAAGGAAGTGCCGCGCCGCGTGAGCCATCCGCAGCGCAAGACCATCGGCCTGCGGATGCCCGACCACAAGGTGCTCTGCGAATTGCTCACGCTCCACGGCGAGCCGTTGCTGGCCACCACGCTCATCCCGCCCGGTGAAAGCCACGCGCTGAACGATGCTGCGCTGATTCGCGAGCGCTTCGAGAAGCAGATCGGCGCAGTGATCGATTCCGGCGCCTGCCCGTCGGAGCCGACCACCGTGGTCGACCTCACGCCGATGGGCACGGGCGGCGATCCGGTGCTGGTGCGCCAGGGCCGCGGATCGCTCGCGGTGCTCGGCCTCTGAGTCGCCCAAGGGACATCCGACCGGTCTGAGACAATCCGCCAGTGGATATATCCAATCTCATCCAGACCGTACTCATCTACGCGTTGCCCGTGGTCTTCGCCATCACCGTGCACGAGGCCGCACACGGCTACGTCGCCCGCTATTTCGGCGACAACACGGCCTATGTGCTCGGGCGCGTCACGCTCAACCCCTTCAAGCACATCGACCCGGTCGGCACCATCCTGATGCCGCTGCTGCTGTACTTCGCGACATCGGGCGCATTCCTGTTCGGCTATGCGAAGCCCGTTCCGGTCAATTTCGGGCGCCTGCGCAACCCGAAGCGCGACATGGTCTGGGTGGCACTGGCCGGTCCCGCGTCCAATTTCATCCAGGCGATCCTGTGGGGGCTGTTTCTCGTCGGCCTCGTCGGCGCAGGCATCAATGAAACCTTTTTCATCAAGATGGCGCAGGGCGGCGTGCTCGTCAATCTCGTGATGTGGGCTTTCAACCTGTTTCCGCTGCCTCCGCTCGACGGTGGCCGCGTGCTCGCCGGGTTGCTGCCGCGCGGCGCCGCGCAGAATTTTCTGGCGCGCATCGAGCCCTACGGGTTCTTCATCGTGATGGGGTTGGTCCTCGCCGGCATCGTCAGCAACTACTGGCTGCGTCCGCTGATGGCGGTGGGCTACAGCGCCGTCAACCTATTGCTCACACCCATCATCGCCTTGATCCGCTGAGTCTTTCTCCATGGCCTCCTCCTCCGATCCCGATCCCATTCGCTTCCTCACGGGCATCACCACCAGCGGCACGCCTCACCTGGGTAACTATGTCGGCTCGGTGCGCCACTCGGTGCGCTTCAGCCGGCGTGCGGACGTGCAGAGCTTCTACTTTCTCGCGGACTACCACGCGCTGATCAAGGTCGACGAACCCGCGCGCATTCAGCGTTCGACGCTCGAGATCGCCGCGACATGGCTCGCCTGCGGCCTCGACCCCGACCGCGTCACGTTCTATCGGCAATCCGACATCCCCGAGATTCCGGAGCTGACGTGGTTCCTCACCTGCGTCACGGGCAAAGGCCTGCTGAACCGCGCGCATGCCTACAAGGCATCGGTCGACAAGAACACCGCCAAGGGCGAGGACCCCGACGCCGACGTGACGGCAGGCCTCTTCATGTACCCGGTGTTGATGGGCGCCGACATCCTGATGTTCAACGCTCACAAGGTGCCGGTGGGCCGCGACCAGGTCCAGCACATCGAGATGGCGCGCGACATGGCGCAGCACTTCAACCATCTCTACGGCGAGCACTTCACCCTGCCCGAGGCCGAGATCGACGACGCCGTGGCCACGCTGCCCGGCCTCGACGGCCGCAAGATGAGCAAGAGCTACGACAACACGATCCCGCTCTTCACGCCACGCGCCCACTTGCAGAAGCTGATCGCGGGCATCGTGACCGACTCCCTCGCGCCCGGCGAACCCAAGGACACCGAGGGCTCGGCGCTGTTCCAGATCTACCAGGCCTTCGCCGACAGCGAAGAGACCGAGACGCTGCGCCAAGCCTATGCCGACGGCATCGGATGGGGCGACGCGAAGCAGATCCTGTTCGAACGCATCGACCGCGAAATCGCGCCGATGCGCAAACATTACGACGACCTGATCAACGACCCGGCCCAGATCGAAAAGATCCTGCGGGCCGGTGCGGAGAAGGCACGCGCGATATCGCGTCCGTTCGTTGCCGAGCTTCGGCAGGCCGTGGGGTTGCGCAACCTGGCCGCCAGCGACAAAGGCACCGCAGCGCGCAAGGCAGCCAAGGTCTTGCGGCCCAGCTTCAAGCAGTACCGCGCGAGCGATGGTCTTTTCTATTTCAAGCTTCTCGACGCGAGCGGCACACAACTGGTACAAAGCCGGGGGTTTGCGTCGCCGCAGGAAGCAGGCCGGGCGATCGCCACGCTGAAACAGCAGCGCCGCGCCGCACTGGCGCAGCTGACCGAACAACTCGAGCCGATGGGCAACGAGGAAATGAGTGCGGCATCCGCCGCACTGGAGGCGCTGGCTGCGGATGCAGCGAGTGAAGGTTGATTTAAAGTGACAGCAATGCGCGGCGATGGGATCCAGTCCACCCGACCCGCCGACACAGTGAGAAAACCATGAGTATCTACGTCATCGATGACCACCCCCTGATGCGCGACGCCATCGTGATGGTGCTGCGGCGCCTTCGACCGGCCGAGAACATCGTCGAGCTCGAACGCCTCGACAAGCTGGCTGGCGCGGTCAAGCAGCACGGCGCGCCGGGCCTCTTCTGCCTGGACCTGAAGCTGCCGGACACGACCGGTGTCTCCGGCGTGGTCGCGGTGAAGCATGCCTATCCGGACGTACCGATCGCGGTCTATTCCGCGTCGCCCTCCGCCGACATGGAAGAGGCCTGCATCGAAGCTGGCGCCGACACCTACATCGAGAAGTCCGCCAGCTCGGCGGAACTCACCGCCGCATTGCGCGGCCTGCTGATGGCCGATTCCGAAACCGAGGAGCCGGTGGCAGCAGCCAACAGCAAGCTCTCGAAGCGCCAGACCCAGCTCATCGCGATGCTCGATCAAGGCATGAGCAACCGCGACATCGCCACCGAACTCGATATCAGCGAGCACACCGTGAAGGTGCATCTATGGCGCCTGTTCCGTCGGCTCGGCGTGAAGAGCCGGACGCAGGCCCTGCACCACGCGCGCACCAACGGATTGCTCTCGTCTTCGAGCTAAACCAGGCTTGCCCCCTGCCAGGGGCAATGCCTGCGGCTCCGGCGAAGTCAGCCGACTGCGCCTGAAATTCTTGTCTGGGCTTGGGTTTCGTCCGCGTCGTGCAATGCGACGCGGAACACGCTGCCGCGGCCGAGGCGGGATCGCACGCTGACCGGATGGCCCAGGGCGTGCGACAGGCGCGCCACGATGGCGAGGCCGAGGCCAAAGCCGTCAGAGGTGCCGGCATGGTCGGCCACCTTGTAGAACTCCAGGAACACGTCCCGCAGGTGCTCCCGCGCGATGCCGATGCCGGTGTCCCATACCTCGACGCGCAATCCGTCGCGCGTCTGCCTCGATGCCAGCAGCACACCGCCTTCGGCGGTGTACTTGATGGCATTGGCGAGCAGGTTGCCGATCATGCGACGTACGCGGATCGGATCCGTCAGCACCGTCCCGGGCGTCACGTGGATCCTGAAGGTCAGGCCCTTGGCTTCGGCAACAGGGCGGTACTGCAGCTCCAGGTCGTGCAGCAACTGGGCAACGTCGACCCGCTCGATGTGCAGCCTCACCTGCCCTGAATCGATGCGCGCAAGGTCGAACAGCGAATCGAACAGCGCATTCACCGCGTGCGTCGCACGGACGATCTTCGGCGCGATCTCGGCGACCAACTCGGGCTCGTTGCGCAACCAGTCGGCGTAGAGCGAAAGCGCAAGCACAGGCTGGCGCATGTCGTGCGCCGCGCTGGCGAGGAAGCGGTTCTTCATCGCCACGGCCGACACGGCCGCTTGCCGCTGCTGCGTGAGCGAATTGATCAGGATGTGGTTGTGGAACAGCAGCTCGAAGCTGTTGCGCGCGGTCTCGTGGATGCGCCGCCCCGCCCGCAGCAGCAGCCACCAATGCAGGCCCGGCAGCATCAGGAAGCCGTAGTGGAAATGCGGCCGCTCGAAGTTGAGCTCGATCATCCGCAGGACGATCGACGCCAGCATCGTGAAGAACAGCGTGTTGACGTAGCGCTTGAGCAGCGGCGGATGCAGCGCGAGCCCGTTGAGCGGAAAGGTCGCCACGCCGGCGACGATGAGCCAGCTCATGAACTGATTCACGAGCGGCGTGCGCTCGAAGAAGATCAGGATCGACAGGCCCCATGCGAACGCGCTGGTGGCCCAGAGAATGCGATAGTGGTCGACGAAATACTGCTGCGCCGCGGAGTCCCGGTCGGCGTAGTGACGCGCATAGATCTGCTCGCCCCAGATACGGCAACCCGTCGCGGCAATGCCGATGCACAGCCACGCGATCAGTTGCCAGCTCGGTACGTAGCCCCAGCTCAAGCCGACCATCGCGGGCATCAACGCCGCGGCCAGCAGGTACGAGCCGCGCGAAGCCCGCATCAGGCTGCGAATCAGCTCGCCACGGACCCACGGTTCGGCCTCGTCGGCGGAAGCAGGCGCCGGCGTCAAACTCGCAAAAGACGAATTACCCAGACCCGCGAACGACGAATTTCCCATCATGGCATTACTGCCCCCCTGTCAGTCAGGCCGCAAAAAAAGGCCCCTCGCGAGGGGCCCTGCATGCGGCTGCAGACCGCCCACCAAGCAGCGGCCTGCCACGCGCTCCATCTTAATTGCCCGCGCTCGGGTCTTCAGTCGAGACCTTCCCGAAATCGTCGCGCGCGCACAACGTGCCCGCGGCAACGCTAGATGGTCAGGTCGGCAAATCCCGTATTGCCTGTATGCGGACGAGAAGTCCACTCCGACACGAAGTATTCCGCTCGGTATTTCACGCGCCCCAACGCTGCCTCGCGGCTCGGCTGTTGGGCGATGACGAGAACGCAGCGCTGTGCGCCCTTGAAGCTCAACTCCGCCTTGCCCGAGTACGTGCCCTCCGGCGAGGGATTCAGGTCAATTCTGCAAGTCCAGCCAGCCGGAAGGTCTGGCTCAAGTGATGAGTCGAGCATAGCCCTCCAAGCATAACAACGACAGTCGATGGCATCGGGGAACCGCCCGGTCCGGGCGGCTGCCGAAGCATCCCCTACCAGCGCCGATCGACTGTCTACAAGGCGCATCTTGCGGCAAGCCTGTTTCAAGCCCAGGACATCCGGCAGGAGGCCCGCCTGGCGGCGGGGTATCTCAGCCCGTCGTCAGAATCCCGCGCGCGGCGATCCGATGCCTGCGCCCGGACGAGCTTACAGTTGGCGGCCATCAACCCTGGAACCACCATGAGGGAGTTCAGTCGCCTCCATCGCCGCCTGGGCACTGACGCCCAGGTGCGGCAACTCAGAGTCACGATCGCACTCGCGTTCGCCGGGAGCGCGTTCATTGCGGTGTGCAAGACACTGGCAGCCTCGGCGACAGGTTCGGCGTCGATGCTCGCAGAGGCCGTGCATTCGTGGATCGGCACGGTGTCCGAGATCTTCCTCGTGGTCGGCTACCTTGCGGCGCGCCGTCCGGCCGACCCACAACACCCGCTGGGCTACGGCCGCGAGTCCTTCGTGTGGTCTCTGTTCGCTTCGATCGTCATGTTCGTGGTCGGCGCCCAGATCGCCATCTGGCGCGGCATGGCGCAGCTCGGCAGCGCCGAGACGCCCAACGACTACCGCTTCGGATACGCCGTCATCGCGGTATCGCTCGTGCTCCAGCAAGTGTCGTTCGTGCGGGCGGTCCGCTTTGTGCGGGCGCGCGCCGCCGAACGAGACTCGGGCATCTTCAAGCACGTGTTCGACACGTCCGATTCCCAGCTGCGTGCGGTGGTGATCGGTGACTTCATCTCTCTCGTCGGCCTGATCGCGGCCGGGCTGGGCATGGCATTGCACCAGCTCACCGGAAAGGCGTTCTATGACGCGATGGGGTCGATCCTGATCGGGCTCCTGATGGGCGTGGCGGGCTTGTTCCTCATCAATCAGAACCGCCGGTTTCTGGCTGGCGTCCCGTTGTCGGATGAACGCAGCGCGATGGCCGTGCAAGCGATCGAGAAAGATCCCCGCGTCGAACGCGTGACCTACTTCTTCGCCGAATTCGTCGGGCCGGACCGCCTGCTCGTCGCCGCCCGCGTCGTGATCGCGGGCGAGCCGACGCAGACCGAGCTTGCGCGCATCCTGCACGATCTGGAATTGCGCGTGATGGAGCACAAGTCCGTCGCGCGCGCGATCTTTGCGCTCGCCACGCCCGAGGATGTTGGCGTTGCTATTCGATCCGCGCGATGACGGCGCCGACATTCACGTACCCACCGGCCTCGACGCTGCGCGTCAGCCGACCGGCACGGTGCGCGCAGACCTGCATTTCCATCTTCATTGCCTCCATGACGGCAATGACTTCTCCTTGCGCAACCTCCGCGCCTTCCTCGCTCTTCCATGCGCGCAGGGTTCCCGCAACAGGGGCTGCCACAGCAGCCTCGTCGCGATCCGATGCGGCCTCAGGCGCGAGTTTCGGGGAGGCATCCGCGGCGCCGGCAGACTGAGTCCCGCGCAGCAGTTCGGCCGGCAAGCCCAGCGCAACGCGGCGGCCGTCGATTTCCATGACCGTGCGATGAAGCGCCGTAGCGGGTAGAGGCTCGGGGCGCGCCGCCGCCGCCAGTTCGGGAGCGAAGTCGGTCTCGATCCAGCGGGTGTGCACCTTGAAGCCGTCGCCTCCCACGAAGTCGGAATGGGCCACGACGGCGCGATGAAAGGGCAGCACCGAGGCCACGCCTTCGATGCGGAACTCCGCCAATGCACGCCGGGCGCGGGCCATGGCCTGCTCGCGGGTGGCACCTGTGACGATCAGCTTGGCCATGAGCGAATCGAAAGTGCCGGGCACCGTCGAACCGGACACCACGCCGGTGTCCAGGCGAACACCGGGGCCCGACGGCGGCTCGAACGCGAGCACACGGCCGGGTGAAGGCAGAAAGCCGCGGCCCACGTCTTCGGCATTGATGCGGAACTCGATCGCATGGCCGCGCGCCGTTGGCGTCTGCGCGACCGACAGCGGGTGTCCGTCGGCGATGCGCAGCTGCTCCACGACCAGATCGATCCCGCAGGTTTCCTCCGTCACCGGGTGCTCGACTTGCAGGCGCGTATTGACTTCGAGGAAAGAGATGGCGCCCGACGCACTGAGCAGGAACTCCACCGTACCGGCACCCACATAGCCCGCCTTTGCGCAAACGTCGCGCGCGGCCTGGTGAATGCGCTCGCGCTGTGCGTCGTCGATGAACGGCGCGGGCGCCTCTTCCACCAGTTTCTGGTTGCGCCGCTGCAGCGAGCAATCGCGCGTGCCGAGCACGACCACCTGACCGTGCGTGTCGGCAATCACTTGCGCCTCGATGTGGCGGGGTCGATCGAGGAATTGCTCGACGAAGCATTCGCCGCGGCCGAAGGCCGTCACGGCTTCGCGGACGGCCGACTCGTAGAGATCGGCCACTTCATCCATGCGCCAGGCCACTTTGAGCCCCCGACCGCCGCCGCCGAAGGCCGCCTTGATCGCGATGGGCAGGCCATGCTTTTCCGCGAAGGCCAGCACGTCCTGTGCGCCGCTCACCGGATCGGCGGTGCCCGCAACCAGCGGTGCACCCACTTGGAGCGCGATCTTGCGTGCCTGCACCTTGTCGCCGAGCCGCTCGATCGCGGCGGGCGGCGGCCCGATCCAGGTCAGGCCAGCATCGATGACGGCCTGGGCGAAGGCTGCGCTCTCCGACAGGAAGCCGTAGCCGGGATGCACTGCATCCGCACCAGAGCGCGCTGCGACGGCGAGCAGCTTGTCGATGCTCAGGTAAGTATCGGCCGGCCTGTCGCCGTCGAGACCATGGGCCTCGTCGGCCATGCGCGCGTGGAGTGCATCGATGTCGGCGTCGGCATAGACCGCGACCGACTGCACGCCGTAGTCGGCGCAGGCGCGGGCGATTCGTACGGCGATCTCGCCGCGATTGGCAATGAGGACTTTTTTCATGAGCGTGGATGGTTGACGAGCGGTATCGGGCGAAGGCGGACGCGGGCGCCGATTGGCAACTGCCCTGCGCGGTCGAGGTGATAGGTGGCGACCGATGCGATCACGGGATAGCCGCCCGTCAGCGGATGGTCGGCCGTGAACAGCACGGGCTGCCCGTTGGGTGGCACCTGCAGCGCACCGAGCGCCGTGCCTTCGCTGGGCAGTTCCGCGCCTTCCATGGTTGCGGTGCGTGCCAGCGGCCGCTCACCCGAGAGGCGGACGCCGACGCGATTGGATTGGGGGGTGACCGTCCACGTCTGGCTGGCGAGCAACTCGATGGTCTCGGGCGTGAACCAGTCGGTGCGCGGTCCCATCACGACATCGAGCGTGATGACTTCGCTGAGCGTCGGCAGGTCGTCCGGTGCCGACTCGGGCGGCGCCACCACGGCACCGCGCGCCACCGGCCGTATCGGCAGCACATCGCCTGCGGCGAGCGGGCGGGGTCCGATGTTCGCCAGGGTGTCGGTCGCGCAGCTGCCGAGCACGGGCGTCACTTCAAAGCCGCCGCGTACCGCCACGTACGAGCGAATGCCAGCGCGTGGTTCGCCAAGCAAGAGGGCGTCGCCATCGGTCAGCGCGACAGGGGCATGGCGCGGCACAGGCCAGCGCGCGTCATTGCCTGCAATGAGTTCGAGCGGCGCCTCGGCACCTGTGACAGCCACGACTGCCTCACCGCGACAAACGAGTCGGAAGCCGCCGTAGACGATTTCAAGACAAGCTGCGTCAGGGTCATTGCCCACCAGCCGATTGGCTGCGCGCAGCGAGGCCCTGTCCATCGCGCCCGATGTCGAAACGCCCTGCCCCGCCTGGCCGTGCCGACCCAGGTCCTGGAAGAGCGCCAGCAAGCCGCTCTGGCGGACTTCCAGCGCGGCGCCGCCTGCGGGCGCAACAGACCGCACCTCGCTGAGCGCGGACTCCGATGCGGCGGGTGCTGCCGCTTGCGGCCCCACGTCGACGAAGCGCACGCGCTGACCAGGCTGCAACAGCGCAGGCCGTTCACGCGAGAGGTCCCACATGGGCGTGGCGGTCACGCCGATGATCTGCCATCCCCCAGGGCTCGCCTGCGGATAGACGCCGCTGAAACTGCCCGCCAAGCCCACTGCCCCCGCCGGAATACGCGTGCGCGGCGTTGCGCGACGTGGCACGTTGAGACTCGGATGGCCGCCGCTGAGATAGGCGAATCCCGGCGCGAAACCGGTGAAGGCCACGGTGTAGTCGCTGCCCGTATGGCGGCGGACCAGTTCCTCGGGCGAAATCTCCAGCAGCCGGGCCATTTCGTCGAGGTCTTCGCCGTTGTAGGTGACGGGAATCTCGATCCGGTCGCCGGCCACCTCGGCGCGTGCGTCGACGCTGCAAAGGCTGATGCGCTCTATCAGCTCCGAACGCGCAATCGCGGCGGGGCGAAAGCTCACCAACAGCGTGCGCGCAGCGGGCACGATTTCGCCCACGCCTGCGATGGGTTCGGCCTGCAACGACGCCAGCAACGCCAGCGTTTGAGACAGGTCGTCCAGCTCGACGAGCACGGCGTCGAGATTGACGGGGAGGAAGCGCATCAAGCCCCCTGATCGGCGTCGGCCGTGCCGGCGAACGAGCGAACGACGACGCCGGCGCCTTCGAGCAGCAGGCGCACCTGCCGCGCCATCTCGACCGCGCCGGGGCTGTCGCCGTGGACGCAGATCGAATCGGCCTGGATGCTCACCGTGCTGCCGTCGATGGCCGTGACGACGCCTTCCCTGGCGAGGCGCAGCATGCGCTCGGCGACTTCCTGCGGATCGTGCAGCACCGAGCCGGCCTGCCGCCGCGAGACCAGCGAGCCGTCCGGCATGTAGGCCCGGTCGGCAAAGGCTTCCGCCACGACGCGCAAGCCCTGGTCACGCGCCCAGCCCAGCAACGGCGAGCCAGCCAGTGCGACGAGACTCAACCCGGCATCGATCTCGCGGATTGCTGCGATGACATCGTTCGCCTGTCGCTCGTCATGCGCGATGGTGTTGTAGAGCGCACCGTGCGGCTTGACATAGCGCACGACCGTGCCGGCCGCCGCGGCGAGGCCTTTCAGTGCGCCGATCTGGTAGATCACATCCGCCCGCAGGTCGGCACTGGCCACGTCCATCGCACGACGCCCGAATCCGATGAGGTCGGGATAGGACACGTGAGCGCCGACCGCGACGCGCTTGGCCTTGGCCCGCCTCAGGGTCTGGAGAATGCCGGCCGGATCGCCCGCATGAAAGCCGCAGGCCACGTTGGCGCTGCTCACGATGCCGAGCATGGCGTCGTCGTCGCCCATGCGCCATGCGCCCAGGCTTTCGCCGAGGTCGCTGTTCAAGTCGATGTTCATCTGGAGCCCCTGAATGACCACGGCGCGCGATGCGACGCGGTCGGATTTTTCTTCAAGCGGTCAATGGAGTTGACCGCCGGTTTCCCGCGCATCTTCGCGCTCGGTGAGCGCGGTTCGCAGCAGCATGCGCAAACCCTCGATCTGCGTGGCGAGCGCCATGCTGGGTGTACCACCGAGGCGGGCCGCCTGCTCCGGCAAGCAAGGCAGATGGACGAAGCCACCACGCGCGGCGGCCAACTCGGGCCGCGTCGCCAGCCGATGCATCAGCGCATAGAAGATGTGGTTGCAGACGAAAGTGCCCGCCGTGTTGGACACCGATGCCGGAACGCCCGCCGCGCGCATGTCGCGCACGATGGCCTTGATCGGCAAGGTCGAGAAATACGCCGCCGGGGCGCCGCGCACCACCGGCACATCGATCGGCTGGCGCCCGTCGTTGTCGGGGATACGGGCATCGTCGACATTGATCGCCACGCGCTCGGGCGAGATCTCGGCGCGTGTGCCGGCCAGGCCCAGCGCGACGATGAGCGTCGGGCGGTATTCGGCCAATGCGCTGTCGAGCCGATCGATGGCGCTGCCGAACACGCACGGCAACTGCGCCGCCTTGACTTCGGCGCCCTCGCAGACCCAGCCGTCCAGGGCCCTGGCGACTTCCCACGAGGGGTTGACCGTGTCCCGCTCGAAGGGCTCGAAGCCCGTCACCAGGACGCGGCGGCCCGATTCGCGTGGTTGTTTCATGACAGGGTCCTCAACGGAACATGAGGAAGTAGAGCAGGAAAACGTTCACCGTGAGCAGCGTCAGCGCCGTCGGCACCTGCACGCGGATCACCGCGTTCTTGTCGGGCAGTTCGAGCAACGCGGCCGGCACGATGTTGAAGTTGGCGGCCATCGGCGTCAACAGCGTGCCGCAATAGCCGGACAGCATGCCGACCGCGGCCATCACCGCCGGGTTGCCGTGGTACACGCCGACCAGGATCGGCACGCCCACGCCGCCGGTCATCACCGGGAACGCCGCGAAGCCGTTGCCCATGATCACGGTGAACAGCGCCATGCCGATCACATAGACCGCCACCGCGAAGAAGCGCACGTCCATGTTGATGTAGCTGGTCGTGAGATACGCGACCGCCTTGCCCACGCCCGCGTCGGAGAACACCAGCCCCAGCATGCCCAGCATCTGGGGCAGCACGAGCGCCCAGCCGAGCGCATCGGTCAGACGGCGCGATTCGCGGATGGCCTGCGCCGGCGTCTCGCGGGTCAGCCAACAGGCCAGCCCCAGCGCGACGATACAGCCGATACCGAGGCTCACGAGCGTCGTGTTCTTCGGGTCCAGTAGCGGCACGCCGCCGATGATCAAGTGGCTCGCCGACAGCGTGCCCGCCATGGTCAGCAGCGGAATGGCCAGCGCCGGGATGAAGAGCTTGTTGCCCAGTCGCTTGGCGCTGGCGGCGTATTCGGCGACCGAGCGCGCGGCATGGTGGCCCACACCGACGCCGCCGAACCCGGCGATCAACGCCATCACGATCGCGCCCACGCCGACCCAGACGGGCGGCAATTGGTCGCCGACGAGAAACACCAGCGAGTACAGGCCCCAGAACAGTGCGCTGGAGTAGCGCTTCGGATGCTGGCGGTCGGCCAGCGTCATCACTGCGGTGAGCGCCAGGATCGCGCCGACCAGGTAATAAAGGTGAACGATGGACAGCACCATGATCAGACCCCTTGCTTGCTGACGGCGGCTGGCGCCGCATCGGACTCGGAGGCCGCAGGGGCCTTCGCCAGTTCATCGGCCAGCAACTTGTCGAGCCTGCGCAATCGCCAGGCATGGATGATGAACGCCGATACCGCCGTCGGGATACCCCACACCGCAACGTGAATCGGCTCGACATCGATGCCTGCCTCGTGAAGGAAGGTGGTCATGAGCACGATCGCGCCGAAGGCCACGAACATGTCTTCACCGAAGAACAAGCCCACGTTGTCGGTGGCGGCCGCGTAGGCACGCAACTTGTGCCGCACACGCTCGGGCAGCGTGCCGTAGCGGGCTTCCGTCGCACCCTCGGCCATGGGCGCCAGCAGCGGGCGGACCATCTGGGGATGCCCGCCGAGGCTGGTCAGCCCCACGGCGGCCGTCAACTGCCGGGCGCCCAGGTAGACGATGAGCAAACGCCCGGCGGTCGCCGATTTGAAGCGGCTGATCCAGTCTTGTGCATGCTGGCGCAACCCGTGCCGCTCAAGCAAGCCGATCACCGTCAGCGGCAGCAGGATGATGAGCGGCAGATTGCGTGTCTTGACGAACCCGGTGCCGATGGTGGCGAGGATCTTGTCCAAAGGAAAGCCTGCGGCGAAGGCCGTCACGATCGCGGTGACGATCACGACCAGCATCGGATTGAAGCGCAGGATGAAGCCCGCAATGATGACGGCCACCCCGATCAGGGGCCATAGATGGATGTCGCTTGCCATGAGGATCGCTCCTTGAAAACGTCGATGGGATTGAACAGAACCGGTTTCAACGATCGCAAAATGCGTGCCAATCGATCAATCATCTAATTTGATTGACTGGCTTAAACATCTAATATTGTTGAACAATACATAGATTGTTGATCCATCATCGAAGGTCAATCATTGGTGCAAACCCGCAATCCGAGCGGCAAAACTCGTTGACTGATTGGCCGATCTGCTACAACCGCTGGCAACCTTCATCGAATAACTCACCAATGAAACAACCTGCGCCGATGCCGTCGACTCTCTTGACGCTGAGTGAACGCATCGCCGAGCAACTTCGGCGGATGATCACCCAGGGCGAGTTTTCTCCGGGTCAGCGCCTGTCCGAGCAAGCGCTCAGCGAGAAGCTGGAGATCTCGCGCAACACGCTCAGAGAGGTCTTCCGGGTGCTGACCAAGGACGGCCTCCTCAAGCATGCGCCCAATCGCGGTGTGTTTGTTGCGATTCCCAGCATCGCGTCGATCATCGACATCTACCGCGTCCGCCGGCTGATCGAATGCCAGGCGCTGCGGCAGGCGTATCCGCGCCATCCGGCCAAGGCCCGCATGCGCGAAGCGGTGGAAACGGCAACGCGCAGCCGCGCCGCGTCGGACTGGCTGGGCGTGGGGACGGCGAACATGGCCTTCCATATGTCAATCGTCGAATTGGCCGACAGCGAACGCCTCAACCTCATGTTTGCGCAGGTGCTGGCCGAACTTCGGCTCGCCTTCGGACTGCTGCAAGATCCCGAGTTCCTGCATGCGCCGTACGTCGACATGAACATGAAGATTCTCGAGTTGGCCGAAGCGGGCGAGTTTGCCAAGGCCGCGATCGAGCTTGGCGACTACCTGGTGCATTCCGAGCGCATCGTTCTTGCCGCCTACGCCCGTCGTATCGAGAGCGCGGATTTGAGCGGGATCTGAGCCCTCGTCGAGCCTTTCATCCAGTCGACGCGCGCCACGGACCCAGCGATAAACTCGCCCGCATGCAATGTCCTCAGTGTCTGCATGCGAACTCGTTGGGCGCCAAGTTCTGCGAGGAATGCGGCACTGCCTTGCCCCGTCAGTGTGCGAACTGCGGTCATGCGCTTCCAGCGCAGGCCAAGTTTTGCAGCGAGTGCGGGACGCCAGCCCAACGCGCGGCGCCGGGAATCGCCGCGGCCGCCAAGCCGGCACCCGTTACGCCCGGAGGACCCGGGCTCCCGGAATCCGCGACCGCCGACCGCCGCCAGGCGGCCGTGCTGTTCGCGGACATCAGCGGCTATACCGCCATGTGTTCGCGCAGCGATCCGGAGCAGATCCGCGAGATGCTCGGACGCTTCTTCGATGCAATGGACGCGGTGGTCGAATCACATGGCGGCAGCGTCATCGACCGGGCCGGCGATGCGGTCATGGCAGTCTTCGGCGCGCCCGTTGCGCACGGCAACGACGCGCAGCGGGCGGTGCGCGCCGCGCTCGCGATGCACACCGCTGCCGCTACCGTGCTCGACTGCGCTGGCGTTCCGCTGCGGCTTCACATCGGCATCTCCCGGGGCGAGGTCGTCGCCGCGACCATCACTGGCGGCGGCAAGTCCAAATACTCGGTCACCGGCGATACGGTCAACCTTGCCGCGCGTCTCGACGCGCTCGCGAGATCCGGCGAGACGCTGATCTCCGACGCACTGTTTGGCGAGATCTCCACCATCGTCGAAACCCAGGCCGCCGGAGAGCAAGTCGTGAAGGGTTTCGACGCTCCGGTGGTCGTATGGCGCGTGCTCGGGCTGCACGCGCCGCGCGCCGAACGCATGAATTTCGTGGGCCGCCAGGCCGAGTTGCGGCAGCTCGTTGGCGTGCTCGATGCGGCGCGCGAGACGGGCGTCGGATCGGCGGTGCTGGTTCGCGGCGACGCCGGCATCGGCAAGTCGCGGCTGGTCGAAGAGTTCCGCTCCCGCGCAAGTGAACAGTCGTTCGATACGCCTTCGGGGCAGGTGTTGGACTTTGGCGTCGGCAAGGGTCAGGATGCCATAGCGACGCTGTTGAAGGCCGTGTTGCGCGTGGGCGCGCTCGATGACGAGGCGTTACGACAGACGGCGGTCGACGCGGCGACCCAGAGCGGCCTCATGACCGACGATGAATTGCCTTTCGTCACCGAGTGGCTCGACCTGCCCCGGCCGAAGGCGCTCGAGGCGATATTCGAGGCAATGGACAACGAGACCCGACAGCGGCGTCAGAGCGATGCGCTGACAGCCGTGTTGATGCGCGCGGCCACCGTTTGCCCGCAACTCATTCTGGTCGAAGACATCCATTGGGCGTCGCCGGAACTGCTGCGTCTGCTGGGAGCCGTCACGCGGGCCGCGGCGCGCGCGCCGATGATCCTGCTGCTCACCTCGCGCATAGAGGGCGACCCGATCGACAAGGCATGGCGCGCGTCGATCCACGGCAGCGCCTTCATGACCATCGACCTTGCGCCGCTGCGGCCTCATGAGGCGCAGTTGCTGGCAGGCAGCCTGGTCGAGGCATCGAGCCGCTTCGCGCTTCTTTGCATCGAGCGCGCCGAGGGCAACCCGCTGTTCCTCGAGCAACTGCTGCGGACCGCGAAGGCGAACGAGACGCCGGGGCTCATGCCGGCGGTGCCGCCGACCATCCAGAGCCTGGTGCTCGAACGCATGGACCGCCTCGCTGCGGCCGATCGCGGCGCGCTGCAAGCCGCGGCCGTCATCGGCAAGCGTTTCTCCCTCGCCAATTTGCGCGGCGTCGGGGCCGAGCCGAACGCGAACTGCAATGTTCTCCTGGCGGCCGATCTCGTGCGGCCTGATGGCCCTGATTTCATGTTCGCGCATGCGCTGATCCAGGAGGCGGTCTACGCCTCGACGCTCAAGAGCCGTCGACGCGAATTGCACCTGGCAGCGGCGCGGTGGTTCGGCGACGACGATTGCGTGCTTCAGGCAGAGCATCTCGACCGAGCCGAAGACGCGGCCGCCGCACCGGCCTACTTGCGCGCAGCCACGCAGGAAGCCAGCCGGATGCGCTTCGAGTCCGCCCTCCGGTTGGCCGAACGTGGCAGTGCACTGGCGGCCGACCCGGCGCGGGGCGATGCGCGCGTCGGCTGCCAACTTGCGCTTCTCTGTGGTGAGGTGTTGCGCGAGATCGGACGCTCCAGGGAGTCGATCGTCGCCTACCAGGCGGCGCGCGAACTGGCGGGCGACGATCTGCAGCGTTGCAGCGCCTCGATGGGCATTGCCGCGGGCTACCGGGTCACGGGCGAATTCGCGGCGGCGATGGAGGCGCTCGGCGCTGCGGAGCCGATCGCCGAGCAACTGGCGCTGACCGTCGAGCGCTCGCGCATCCATCACACGCGCGGCAATCTCTACTTTTCGCAGGGCCGCATCGAGGAGTGCGACGCCCAGCATGTGCTCGCCTTGCAGTACGCGGAACAGTGTGGCGATGCCGAGAGCCAGGCGCGCGCGCTCAGCGGCCTGGGTGACTCGCGCTACGCGCAGGGGCGCATGGGCAGCGCCCTCGAATACTTCAGGCGCTGCGTCGCGCTCTGCAACGGGCAGATCAGGATCGCGGGCCCCAACCGCTGCATGATCGGTCACTGCCTCTGGTACGAGAACCAGTTGCCCGACGCCCTCGTCGAAGCACGGTCGGCATGCGATGACGCATTGCGGTTCGGTGTCGTGCCGGTGCAGGTGTTCGCCCAGGCGACGGTGACCCAGGTTCTCACCGAAGCCGGACTCTTTGACGAAGCCAGAGTTGCCTACGCGCAGGCGCTTGCACTGGCGAGAATGGCTGGTTCACGGCGCTACGAGGCGACCGTGTTGTATTTTTCGGCGGAGCACAACATGCGGCGAGGCGACCGGGCGCAGGCCCGCGACGATCTCGATCTGGCCTTTGAACTCGCCCGGCAGACCGGTCTCGGATTCATCGGCGCCGCCCTCCAGGGGCGGCTTGCACGCGTCGCCGCGACCCCTGAGCAACGCAGACAGCACTTGGCCGAGGGCGAAGCCCTGTTGAAGACCACCGGCCTGGCGCACAGTCATCTCTGGTTCTACCGGGATGCCATCGAGGCGAGTCTTGCGGCGCGCGAAACGGGAGCCGCGCTGGACTATGCCGGCAAGCTGGAGACCCAGTTCCGCAGCGAGCCGCTTCCCTGGATCGAACTCATGGTCGAGCGAGCGCGCGCCATTGCCGCCGCGATGGAATCAGGCGTGGACGTGGCGGCGCAGGCGCGCTTGGCCCGGGTCCGGGCGAGCGCCATCGCTGCCGGCAACGGCTGGGCCCTGTCGGGCATCGATGACGTCCTGGCATGACCCGCAGGCGAAAAAAAACCTAGGTAAATCAATTACCTAGGTTGTTTTTCTGGAGGAGAGGGAGGGATTCGAACCCTCGGTACGTTCGCACGTACGCCTGATTTCGAGTCAGGTACATTCGACCACTCTGCCACCTCTCCGGTGTCTGTCGAGCCCGCGATTCTAGCAGACCCGAAATCGCGTTTTTTCAGCCGCGCAGCACTTCGATGCCGCCCAGATAGGGGCGCAACGCCGCCGGCACGTTGATCGAGCCGTCTTCGTTCTGGTGATTCTCCAGAACCGCCACCAGGGTGCGCCCCACCGCCAGACCCGAGCCATTAAGCGTGTGGACGAGTTCGTTCTTGCCCTGTGCGTTCTTGAAGCGAGCCTGCAGACGGCGGGCCTGGAATGCCTCGCAGTTCGAGACCGAGCTGATCTCGCGGTAGGTGTCCTGGGCCGGCAGCCACACTTCGAGGTCGTAGGTCTTGGTGGAGCCGAATCCCATGTCGCCCGAACTCAACAGCACGACGCGATATGGCAAGTCCAGCGCCTGAAGCACGGCCTCGGCGTGACCCACCATTGCTTCCAGTGCCTCGTAGCTCATCTCGGGGTGCGTGATCTGCACCATTTCAACCTTGTCGAACTGGTGCTGGCGAATCATCCCGCGTGTGTCGCGGCCGGCGCTGCCTGCTTCCGACCGGAAGCACGGCGTATGCGCCGTGAGCCTGATCGGCAACTGCGACTCGACCACCACTTCGTCGCGCACGAAGTTCGTCAGCGGCACTTCGCTCGTCGGAATGAGGTAGAGCGCTGAATGGTCGGGTGCCGGTTCGCCGTCCTGCCCGCCCTTCTTCGCGGCGAACAGGTCGCCTTCGAACTTGGGCAACTGGCCGGTGCCGCGCAGCGTATCGGCATTGACGATGTAGGGCACATAGCACTCGGTATAGCCGTGCTCTTGTGTCTGGATGTCCAGCATGAACTGCGAAAGCGCACGATGCAGGCGCGCGATCGGGCCTTTCATCACTGAGAAGCGCGAGCCGGAGAGCTTGGCGCCCGTCTCGAAGTCGAGCCCGAGCGGTGTCCCGAGATCCACATGGTCCCTGGCCGTGAAAGACAGCGGCGTTGCGGACCCGCCCGCGCCGCCCTTCGGGCTCCAGCGACGGATTTCGACATTGGCCTGTTCGTCCTCGCCGACCGGCACGCTGGCGTGCGGCAGGTTCGGCACGGCCAGCAGCAGTGCGTGGAGTTCGGGCTGGATTTCGTCGAGACGCGTGGCCGAGGATTCCTGCTCCGCCTTGAGCGCGTTGACTTCCGCCATCAGCGCATCAACCGATTCGCCCTTGGCCTTCAACGGCCCGATTTGCTTGTTCAGGGCATTGCGGCGAGCCTGCAATTCCTCGGTGCGGGTCTGCAAGGTCTTGCGTTCGGCCTCGAGCGCGCTGAACTTGGCCACGTCGAGGTAGGGCTGGTTCTTCTTGCGCGTTTCGAGGCGCGCGACGACCGAAGCGAGGTCCTTGCGTAACAGAGTGATATCGAGCATTGCGCGATTTTAGGTGCGCGTAGGATCGTCTTCCCCTGCCCGTTCACCTCAAGGAGATCGCATGGAAGCCTATTTGACATTCAACGGCAATGCGGCCGAAGCGCTCGCGTTCTACGCCAAGTGCCTCGGCGGAAAGATCGCATTCAGCATGACCTTCGGCGAAAGCCCCATGGGGGCCGACACGCCCGCTGACTTCAAGAACAAGATCATGCACGCCACGCTGGAGGCGCGCGGACAGAAGCTGATGGCCTCCGACGCGCCGCCCGGTTTCAAGTTCGAGGGCTACAAGGGCTTCTCGCTCTCGGTGCAGGCCAAGGACGTGAAGGAAGGCGAACAGCTCTTCAACGCCCTGTCGGCAGGCGGCAAGGCGACGATGCCTTATGCGGCGACTTTCTGGTCCGCCGGTTTCGGCATGCTGGAAGACAAGTTCGGCGTACCCTGGATGGTCAACTGCGAGCAGGCGCCCGCGCAAAGCTGAGCTCTCAGGCGAGCGTTGCCGGATCGACGTTGGCGCCGCAGACGATGAGGCACACCTTCTCGCCCTCGCGCGGCACGTAGGCCCCGCACTGCAACGCGGCCAGCGGCAAGGCGGCGGCCGGCTCGACGGCGAGCTTGAGTTCCTTCCACAGCCACGACTGCGCCGTCCGGATTGCATCGTCGGACAGCAGCAGCGCATGGCGCACGTGGCGCTGTGCGATGTCCCACGCAATGTTGCCGATGCGCCGCGCACCGAGCGAGTCGGCCGCGATACCGCCGACGTCGACATCGACCGGCTCACCTGCCTGCTGCGCGCGAAACAGCGTCGGCGCGCGCTCGGGTTCGAGCGCGACCACGCGCGCGCGTTGCTCGAACCACGCCGCGAGACCGCCGATCAGGCCGCCTCCGCCAACGCTGACGAGCACCGCGTCCGGCAGCCCGCCTTGAACCTCGATCTCGCGCCCGAGCGTGCCTGCACCGGCCACCACTTCGGGCTGGTCGTACGCATGCGTGAGCAACGCCCCGGTTGCGCGCTGGCGCTCCAGGCAGGCCGCCAATGCGTCGGCATAGGCCTCGCCGCCCACCACGACCTGCGCGCCGAGCGCACGCAGCCTGGCGCGCTTGGCCTCCGACGAGACCATGGGAAGAAAGACCTCGCAATGAACGCCGAGTGCTTGCGCCGCGGCCGCCGTTGCGATGCCTGCGTTGCCGCCCGACGCCACGATCACACCGCTGGCCGGGATGTCGTTGGCCAGCAACCGGTTCATCATTCCGCGCGCCTTGAAGCTGCCGCTGGTCTGCAGATGTTCGAGCTTCAGCCAGATTTCGGTGCCTTTCACCCTCACACCAAGAGCGGAGCCTTCGAGCTTCCACAGCGGCGTTTCGCGCAGAAAGTTCGGTGCGCGCTCGCGAATGCGCGAGGCTGCGGCTTCGATGTCCGCGCGCCAGTCGGTTTCAGCGCCGCTCACGAAATGTGTCCCGGTGTTGGCATGTCGTCGAGCTTCAGGCCCTTGGGCAGCGGGAACTTGAGCGTTTCCTGGATGCCGTCCATCTTGCGAACCGACACGGCGCCAAGCGCCTTGATGCGGTCGATCACTTCGTGCACCAGCACCTCGGGTGCCGACGCCCCCGCGGTCAGGCCGACGCGGATCTTGCCGTCGAACCATTCGGGCTTGAGCTCGGCCGCGGAGTCGACCATGTAGCTCTCGGTGCCCAGGCGCTGCGCCAGCTCGCGCAGGCGATTGCTGTTGGAGCTCGTCGGGCTGCCGACCACGATCACCAGGTCGACCTGCGGGCTCAACATCTTCACCGCATCCTGGCGATTCTGGGTCGCATAGCAGATGTCCTGCTGTTTGGGTTCGCGCACGCTCGGGAAACGCGCGCGCACCGCGGCGGAAATCTCTGCCGCATCGTCGACCGACAGCGTGGTCTGCGTGACGACCGCGAGCTTCTCCGTCTGTGCGGGCGAGACGCGCGCGACATCCGCCACGTCTTCCACCAGGTGGATGCCGCTGGAGAGCTGACCCATCGTGCCCTCGACCTCAGGGTGGCCCTTGTGGCCGATCATGATGAACTCGTAGCCTTCCTTGGCCAGCTTGGCGACTTCGACGTGGACCTTGGTCACGAGCGGGCAGGTCGCGTCGAAGATCTCGAAGCCGCGCTCGCGCGCCTCGGCCTGCACCGCCTTGCTGACGCCGTGGGCGCTGAACACCAACGTCGCGCCTTGCGGCACATCCGCGAGGTCCTCGATGAAGACCGCACCCTTGGCCTTGAGCTCGTTCACCACATAGGTGTTGTGCACGATCTCGTGACGCACGTAGATCGGCGCGCCGAACTTCGCGATGGCACGCTCGACGATCTCGATGGCGCGGTCGACGCCCGCACAGAAGCCGCGCGGCTCGGCGAGGATGACTTCTTCGACGCCGCTCACAGAACACCAACCAGCTTGACCTCGAAGGTCACCGGCTGACCCGCGAGCGGATGGTTGAAGTCGAAGCGCACGCCCGTCTCGTTCGATTCGATCACCGCGCCCGCATAGCTGCCGGTGCCGTCGGGCGTCGGGAACTGTACGACGTCGCCGACGGCGTATTGCTCGTCGGGGTCGCCCATCTGCGCGAGCAGCTTGCGCGCCACCCATTGCTGCATCTCGGGATTGCGTTCGCCGAAGGCATCGCCGGCCGGGAGCTCGAAGGTGGCGTGCGTGCCTTCTTCCATGCCGATCAGGCGCTGCTCCATGGCCGGCGAAAGTTCGCCCGTGCCGAGCGACAGCGTGGCGGGCTTGTCCTGGAAGGTGTTGATGATGTCGCCCGCGGGTCCGGCCAGCCGGTAGTGCAGGGTGAGGAAGGAACCGGCCGTGACGACGGCGGGGCGGGTGGTCGAAGACAAGGTGAGACGTCGCTATAGACTGGGGCCCACATTTTAGGGAGTGGGGCTCGAACCCCGTAGAAGACATGTCTTTCAAGGAATTGATCGAGGAATCGCGGCCGCGCGAAAAGCTCATTGACCACGGCCCGGGCGCGCTGGCCGACGCCGAGTTGGTCGCCCTGCTGCTGCGCACGGGCATTGCCGGCAAGAACGTGCTGCAACTGTCACAGGAACTGCTCGAGCTTTTCGGCGGCCTCGCCGGGCTGCTCAACGCCGGACTCGATGACCTGAAGCGCGTCAAGGGCCTCGGCGGCACCGCCAAACGTGCAGAACTCGCGGCGGTGCTCGAACTCTCCCGCCGCGTGCTCGCCGAACGCCTGAAAGAAAGGCCCGTCTTCGATTCGCCGGAAACAGTGGGCCACTACCTGCAGCTTCATCTCGGGGCGCGTCCGCACGAAGTGTTTGCCGCCCTCTTCCTTGACGCGCGACACCGGCTGATCGCCATGGAAGAACTGTTTCGCGGCACGCTCACGCAGACCAGCGTCTACCCGCGCGAGGTGGCCACCCGCGCCCTGCACCACCACGCTGCCGCCGTGGTGTTGGCCCACAACCATCCGAGCGGCTGCGTGGAGCCCTCCCGCGCCGACGAGACGCTCACCCGGACGCTCCAGTCCGCGCTGGCGCTCATCGACGTGCGCGTGCTCGACCACGTGATCGTCTCCAGGGGTTCCAGCCTGTCGATGGCCGAGCGCGGGCTGGTGTGACAAATTCACAGCTTTCCGTGATTCCCAAATGTGAAACTTTATGTAAAAGTTCGCGCGCCTCAGAAACCTTGACCGGCCGCCCTCCAAGGGTCGCATTTCGCAGCCGGTGCAGGGCCTCTTCGGGGCAGCGCACATGTCTTTCTCCTTCTCACGTCCTGACCCGCATCCCCGCCCCACGACCCGGTTACAGATCGCGTCACTGCTGGCCTTACCTGCACTCCTGACGGGCCTGACGGCCCAGGCGCAGATCGATCCCCGCGCAATCGACCGCCAGAACCAGGTCATCGAACGCCAGCAGCAGGAAAGACTGCGCGAAGAACAGGAACGCGCCCTCCAGCAAGCCCCCCGCGGCGGCACCGACTTGCGTTCTGTCGAGCCGAAGGTCAGCGTGCCGGACCTTGGCGTCCCCTGCCGCGACATCCGCGAAATCCACATCAATGGCGCCACCCTGCTGCCCGACGATGTGCGCCAAAGCGTCATCCGCGACAACGCGGGCCACTGCCTGGCCGCGAAGGATCTCGAAGCCATCCTCGCGACGCTGACCAAGAGCTACATCGACCGCGGCTACATCACGACCCGCGCCTACCTGCCCGCGCAGGACCTGCGCACGGGCGTGCTCGAAATCACCGTGGTCGAAGGCACGATCGAGCGCTTCGACCTCCAGCAATCGGGCCGCCAGGCAAACGTCTCGGTCCGCGGCGCCTTTCCGGCCCGGCCCGGCGATCACCTGAACCTGCGGGACCTCGAACAGGGCATCGATCAGCTCAACGGCCTGGCGTCGAATTCGGCGACGCTCGACGTGCAGCCGGGCACCCAGCCGGGCCAGAGCGTGGTGGTCGTGCGCAACCAGGCGACGCTGCCGGTCAACCTCTTCGCGACCTACGACAACCTGGGCACGCCATCGACCGGAAGGGAAAGCGCCTCGGCCACCGTGAGCTTCGACAGCCTGCTCGGCCTCAACGAACTCATCGCGGTCACGCGCCGCCAGTCGGTGCCGCATGACAGCGATCACAACGCCGACGCCACCGCGCTGCACGTCGCCGTTCCGTACGGCTACAACAATTTTTCCTTCGATGCGAGCGAGAGCAACTACGTCAACACGCTGCAATTGCCGAGCGGCAAGAGCCTGGCCTCCGAAGGCACGACAACCACACAGAGCCTCGCGGCCGACCGCGTCATATTTCGAGACCAGGCGACTCGCTTCTCGCTCGTCAGCCGGCTGACAACCCAGGACACCCGCAACTTCCTCGGCGGCGAATATCTTGCCGTCAGCAGCCGCCAGCTCACCACGCTCGACCTCGGCGCGAGCACCTTCACCCAGGCGGCGGGCGGCATCGTCAACGGACGTTTCGTCTACGTGCGCGGCCTGCGCCTGCTGGGCGCGATGGAAGATCCGGCCTACCTGCCCTCCGATCTTCCCCACGCCCAGTTCGGCAAGTTCGCGCTGGACCTGGGATTCAACCGGCGCTTCGAGGCCGGCAGTCAACCGGTGCTGTGGTCCAGCCAGTTCAGCGGCCAGTACGCCACCGACACGCTCTACGGCTCGCAGCAGATCCTGATCGGCGGCGCCAGTTCGGTGCGCGGCTTCATGGTCAACACGCTGAGCGGCGACAACGGCTTCTTCTGGCGCAACGACGTCTCGCTGCCATGGCAGACAACGCTCGGCGATCAGCCGCTGGCGGGCCGGGCCTACGTCGGCTACGACATCGGCAACGTCACCAACAGGGTGCCCGGGGTGCCCTCGGGTTCGATTTCGGGCGTGACGCTGGGCGTCGCCTTCGTGTGGCGCAGCCTGAGCATGGATCTCTTTGCCTCGCGCGCCGCGCACCTGCCGTCCTCGATGACGAGCGAAGGGACGCTCTACAGCGTCCGCCTCTCCTACTCGCTGTGAATCCGACCAAGGAAACGCCATGAACCACGTCTATCGAATTGTCTGGAACAACGCCGTTCGCGCCTGGGTCGCCGTCGCAGAAACCGCCCGCGGGCGCGGCAAGAGCAGCAAGTCCGTCCGCCCGGCCGTCGTCCTGGTCGCCGCCGCGCTGGGCGCAGGCCTCGCACACGCCCAGATGCCGCCCTCGGTCGTTGTCGCTCCGGGAGCGCAAACCAACGCCTATGTCGCGGGCAACGGCGTCACGGTGGTGAACATTGCCAACCCGAACGCGGCGGGGCTTTCGCACAACCGCTATCAGCAGTTCAACGTGAACGCGATGGGCCTGGTGCTGAACAACACGACCACGCAGCAGGTGGCGTACACCTCGCAGCTCGCCGGCCAGATCATGGCCAACTACAACATCGCGAATCCGGCGAGCGTGATCCTCAACGAGGTGGTCGCCAACAACCGAAGCACGCTCGCGGGCTTCACCGAAGTGCTGGGCCGCAAGGCCGACGTGGTGCTGGCCAATCCCTACGGCATCACCTGCTCGAGTTGCGGCTTCATCAACACCGACCGCGTGACGCTCACGACCGGCCTGCCGTTCATGCGCGCGGACGGCAGCCTCGGCGGCTTCAACGTGAGCCAGGGCGACATCCTGGTGACCGGCAACGGCCTCAATGCGACGGCTCAGCAGGTGCTTGATCTTGTCACGCGCTCGGCACGGATCGAAGGGACCATCAACACGCAGGACCTCGGCATCCACACGGGCACGAATTCATGGGACTACGGCACGCGCGCCGTGACCGGCAGCGTGGACGCGCAGGGCACGGCGCCTACCTACGCGATCGACAGCTCCGCACTGGGCGGCATGTATGCCAACCGTATCAAGCTCACGGCGACCGAGGCCGGCGTGGGCGTGCGCATGCTTGGCGATGCGGCGGCCAGCGCGGAAGACTTCACGTTGTCGGCCGCCGGCAGGATCGAGCTGAGCAACAAGATCTCGGCGCAACGCGACGTGCTGGTCGCCAGCAACAGCAATGACGCCGCGGCAATCGCGCTCACCGGCGCGACGCTGACCGCCGCGCGCAACACTAACATTGCCGCGAGCCAGGGCGGTTTGGGCGTCAATGCCAGCACGCTGATCGCGGGCGGCGATCTGCAGGCCAACGGCACGCGCGTCGACACCGGCGAAGGCACGCACCTGCAGGCCGGCGGCGCGCTGAATGTCGCCAGCACGGCAGGCGACTTGAACCTGGGCGCCGCCGCATTGCGCGCCGCGGGCGACCTGCATCTGGGGAGCACCGGCCAGGTCTCCACCGCCGACGGCGAAGGCCAGGGCGTACAAAGCACCAGCGGCCAGATCGGCATCGACGCCCGAACAGGCCTGACCAACGCGGGCGTGGTGAGCGCGGACCAGGGCAGCGTCACACTGCGCGCCGGATCGCAGATCGCCAACAGCGGCACGATCAACGCCGGCCAGAACCTCGACATCGCCGACGCGGCCGGCGGCGCCAGTCAATCGCTCGGCAACACCGGCAACTTGCTGGCCGGGCAGACGATGACCACGCGCGCCGCAGCGATCGGCAACAGCGGCTGGATGCAGGCCGGTGGCGCCAACGCCATCGAGGCCGTGAGCCTGGACAACAGCGGAAAGATCATTGCCGTCGCCGGCTCTGCCGCGCTGAACGTGGCAGACAAGTTCGACAACAGCGGCAGCGTGCGCGCTGCGCAGGACATCACGGCGAAGGCGGGGCAGTTGAGCAACAGCGGCGATCTGCTGGCCGCACGTGCCATGGACCTGCAGGCCGGGGCGATCACGAACAGCCCCGACGGTTGGATCCAAGCCGCGACCCAGAGCAAGATCGCGGCCGGCTCGCTGGCCAACGCGGGCTCCTTGCTGCTCTCGCAGGAGGCCGGGTCGACCGATCAGGTCGATGTGACCGGCAGCCTGACCAACACGGGCGTCGTGCAGTCGGCCGGCGATGCCGCCTTCGCCGCGGGCGACCTGGAAAACCGCAAGGTGATCGCAGCCGCTGGCAAGCTCGACATCGCAACGACCAGCACGCTGAACAACGCATCCGGCGCGGTGCTGCAGGCCGGGCAGGCGCTGTCGCTGGACAGCGGCGGCGCGATCGGCAATGCCGGCGGCACGCTCGCGGGCACGAGCGTCGTGCTGAGCGGCAAACAAGGGCTGGACAACGCCGGTATGGTCACCGCTTCCGTCGGGGACACCACCGTGCGCGTCGATGGCGTGATCACCAACAGCGGCCAGATTCACGCAGCCTCCAACCTCGACATCGCCGACCGGAATGCCGGCGCCAACGAATCGCTGGTCAACAGCGGCCAGTTGCTCGCGGACGGCACACTGGCACTCAAGGCGGATTCGGCGCAGAACCAGTCAAGCGGATGGGTCCAGGCCACGAATGGCAGCAACATTGCTGCGGCAAGCCTCGACAACCAGGGCGTGTGGGTGCTGTCGACCCAGGCTGACAGCCCCGCAAGCCAGGTGAACGTCGCAGGCACGCTGACCAACAGCGGCACGATGCAGGCGCAACAGGACGCCGTCTTCACGGCCGGCCGCATCGACAACAAGACGCTTGCGCTGCTGCGCACCGGTGGCAACCTGCAGGCCAATGTCAACGGCATCAACGGCTTGCGCAACGCCGGCACGATGCAGGCCGGCAATGGCCAGGCGGGCAATGGCGCGACGCTCGGCATCTCGGGCGCCGCGAGCCAGGTCGACAACGTCGATGGCGGCGTGATGCTCGGCGACAAGCTGGCGATCGCGGTCGGCAGCCTCACGAACGCGGGCAATATCCAGGGCGGCGGCAGCGCCGCTTCGAGCATTACCGCCAGCGGCACCGTCACAAACCAGGCCGGCGGCGTGATCACGATGGCAGCGACCTCGACCGGCGGCGGCACGCTGTCGGGCAAGGGCATCGTCAATCAGGGCACGCTGCAATCTCTCGGCGCGCTCACGCTCGGCATCGGCAGCGACGGCTTGCAAAGCCAGGTCGACGGCACCGCCGGCAACGGTGACATCCTGGCCAATCAGGCGCTGACGCTGCAGGCCCTCGGCAACAACAGCTATACGGCGACCCTTGACGGGACGCTGCAGAGCGGCGGCGCATTGACGATCACAGGCAATGGGCAGTCGACGCTGGCGCTCAACGGCACCGCGCTCGGCGACAGCGTGACAGTAAATACCGGCAATGTCGCGATCGGCGCACAAGCGGCGCTGGTCTCTCAGAAACAACTCGACCTCAAGGCCTCGACGCTGTCGCTCGCGACCCAGGGGTCCGGCTCGTCCACCAAGACCGGACGGATCATGGCCGCGTTGAGCGGGAACGGCGCCAGTTCCGTCGAGGTCGCCCAGGCCTTCACCAACAACGGTCTGGTCTTCTCGGCCACCGACCTGGACGTAAAGGCACCTTCCATCTCCGTCGGGGCAACCGGTGCCCTCTCGGCCCTGGGCGCGCTGAATGTGGATGCCAATGGTGGTGCGCTCGACCTGAGCGCCGCCACACCCGCGGCCTCCGCGGGCAATCTCGACAATGCCGGCTTGCTCTACGCCGGCACGCAACTCACCGCAAAGGCCAACGGAACCTTCACCAACACCGGCGACATCAATAGCGAGGGCAATCTCTCGCTCACCGCCAATACATTGGTCAACGGCCGCATCATCAACGCCACGTACGATGCCAACATCGTCGCGGCCACGTTGCGCAACGAGATCATCGGCCTGCAGCGCATTGACCATCAGGGCGCCAACAGCGCTTCCGTCGAGATCGATTCGCGCGACGACAAGGTCTCGCCAGGGGTCTACGACGGCGGCAACAAGGACGTTGCCACGCTCTACCAGTACAGCTACACGGTGACGCAGACCTACTCGCAGCCCTTGCCGGATATAGTGCCGCAGATCACCGCCGGCCGTGACATGACGCTGGCCTTCCATGACGGCAAGAACACCGGCGGCACGATCTTCGCCGGCAACAGCATGACGCTGCAGGGCTTCTCGTACGATTCGGCGCAGGGCAACACGGCGCTCTATGCGGGACAGGGCATCGCTGACGGCGTCCACGGCTTCAAGCTCAGCGGCGCCAGCTTTACCAATGACAACCTGGCACTGACGACCACCGACCACGTCGTGCGCTACTCGCTCACCACGAAGTACAAGGCGGCAGGCGGCATCGGCACCATCTACGACAACGCGCTCTGCGACAGGGGCGGCACCTGGGATTCGGTCTGCTACACCAGCGGCTACGAAGACTCACCCCAGACACCGACTGCCAACAACGTGCTGAATGCCGGCCTGTACACGAAGAGCCTGTACGGCTCGGGCTTCAGCCTGGTCAACAACGGATCGACCGCGCGCAATGTCGGCGCCAACGAAGATCTGACCAGCGTCACCGAGGGCGTCAGCGCGACCAAGGCGACGGCACGCAAGGGCGATGCCCAGTCAGGGCCCTCGGCCGCCGGCACCCAGGCGCTCGACGTCGCCGAGGGCGCCAAGACGGGCATGGCCTTCGGCGGCGCGGCAACAACGCGCCCCGTGTCCGGCATCTCCTTCCTCGATGCCAACGCCGCCAACGGCGTCAAGGGCACTTCCTTCGGCGGCATCAACGTCGTCCTTCCGACCAACCCCAACGGGCTGTTCGTGACAGTGCAGGAGCCCGGCGCCAAGTACCTGGTCGAGACCAATCCTCTCTACCTGACCGGCACCGCCACGATGGGCTCCGACTATCTGTCGAAGCTACTTGGCTACAACCCCGACGAGTTGTCGATGCGCCTGGGCGATGCGAGCTATGAAGCCTGGCTGGTCAAGCAGCAGTTGATCACGCAGACCGGCAGCGCCGTGCTGGCGAGCTACCAGAACGCCGACACGCAGATGAAGGGTCTGATGGAAAGCGCCGCCAGCCAGAGCGAGTCGCTGGGCCTGACCTACGGCAAGGCGCTGACGCCGCAGCAGCAGGCTGCCCTCAAGCAGGACATCGTCTGGATGGTGCAGACCGAAATCGACGGCAAGGCCGTGCTGGCGCCGGTGGTCTACCTGGCGCAGAGCACCAAGAACAACATCGCGAGCGGTGCCGTCATCTCCGCGCAGGATGCGAACCTGAGCCTCACGTCGCTGACCAACACCGGCGGCACGATCGTCGGCGGCAAGTCACTGGTAATCGCCTCGACCGGCGACATCACGAACCTGTCGGGCACGATCAAGGGCGGCAACGTGAGCCTGACGTCCACCGACGGCAGCATCATCAACAAGACCGACAGCCAGGGCGGCGGTGGCGAGCACTTCTACAGCACGGTGCTCGGCAAGACGGCGGGCATCGAATCCACCGGCACGCTGACACTCGACGCGAAGAAGGACATCACCAATATCGGCGCGACGATGAATGCCGGCACCGATGCCAACCTCAAGGCGGGCGGCAACGTCACCTTCGACACCATCGAGAAGAAGGACACGAACAGCACCTACGCCAACATCGACGTCAAGAACGGCAACGGCTACACCTCCACCACGACGACCACCGTGCAGCAGGTGAAGTCGGGCCTGACTGTCGGCGGCAACCTGAGCGTCGACGCCGGCAAGGACATCACGCTGGCCGGCACCGATGCCAAGATCGGCGGCAATGCCGACCTCAAGGCCGGCGGCGACCTCAACATCGTCGCACGCGAGAACAGCACGACCACGCACACCGAGAGCAAGGCCAGTGGCCTCGGCATGAACAACTCGCTCTACGGATCGACCAGCACCACGACCGACAGCCTCTCCGTGCGCAACGTCGGCAGCACCCTGCAGGTCGGCGGCGACGCCAGTTTCACCGCTGGCAAGGACATGACGGTGCAGGGTTCGAACCTCGACGTGAAGGGCAAGGGCGACATCAACGCCACCAACCTCAACGTGCTGGCCGGCCGCAACTACGACGAGACGCACACCACCACCAAGACGACCGGCGTGATGCAGGTGAGCGCTTCCGGCAAGGGCTCGGCCGATGCGGGTGCATCCGCCGAGGCGTCCTCGGGCCGCGGCAGGGCCTCGGCCTCCGCAGAGGCTTCGGCCGGAGCGAAAGGCACCGGCGCCGCGGGCCTGGCTTTCAGTTCGACGACCACGACGCAGACGGACACCACGGACCTCAGGCATGTCGGATCCAACCTCAACTTCGGCGGCGACCTCACCGTCAACGCATCGAAGGACGTGAACCTGCAGGGCTCGACCATCAACACGGGCGGCACCGCCACCGTCAACGCCCAGAACGTCAACCTGCTCGCGGCCGAGGACAAGAAGACGTCCAGCACGACCACCACGTCGACATCGGTCGGCTTGATGGCGAGCACCGACAACAAGGCCGAAGCCAATGCAGGCGCGAGCGCACAGGCATCCGGCGGCAAGGGCACGCCGAGCGCTGGCGCACAGGCGAGCGCGGACGCGTCGGCAACGAGCGAGAACCACCTCGACCTCGTGCAGCACACCAAGACCACCACCGACACGCTCGACACGACCCACCAGGGCTCGGCCATCAATGCCGGCGGCAATCTGAACGTGAACGCCACCGGCACGCTGGCGCTCGAGGGATCGAGCATGAAGTCCGGCGGCGACATGAACCTGAACGCGAAGGACATGAGCTTCAAGGCCGTGGACGACGTACACCAGGTCAGCACCACGAGCGACAAGACAACCGCGGGCCTCTACGCGACGGGCAAGGCCGAAGCGAGCGGCAGCGCCGGCGCGAACGCATCGCTGGGCGCCCAGGCAGGCGCGAAGGGCGAGGCCTCGGCGTCGATCGAAGTCGGCCTCTACGGCTCGAACACGAAGAGCAGCAGCGTCGACGGCTCGACCAAAGCCATGACCTCCAGCCTCTCATCGGGCGGCAACATCAACCGGACCGCGACCAACAGCATCACCGACCAGGGCACGCAGATCGAGGGCGCGGGCAGCCTGAACCAGTCGGCGAAGACGATCACCAGCCAGGCCGCTGCGGACACCACCTACAGTTCGTCGAGCAGCACGACGCACACGGCCAAGGTCGGCGCGTACGCCGAGGCCGGCGTGAGCGCCTCGGCCGACGCTTCCATCGGTCCGGGTGCGGGCAAGCCAGCCGAGAAGGACAAGGGCGCCGGCGCCGGCATCCGCGCGAGCTACCAGTACGACAGCTCGTCCGACCAGTCGAACAGCAGCACGGCAGTTGTCTCCACGATCCGGATGGGCGGCGGCGTGAACAGCACTTCCAGCGGCAAGACGACGCTGGAAGGCACGCAGATTTCCGCCGGTCAGGATGTCTCGCTGAGTGCGGGATCGCTCGACTACAAGGCCGCGCAGAACACCAGCAGCTCGACCTCGAAGAGCACGAGCGCCGGCGCTTCGGTCAGCGTGGACCTCGTCAAGAAGGAAGCGAGCGTCGGCGTCAACTACGACGGCAGCAACAGCAGCAGCAATTCGAGCACCGCGGTCGTCGGCGGTATTCAGTCTGGCGGCAACCTGTCGATCAAGACCACGGGCGACACCCGGCTCGAAGGCACCAACCTCTCGGCCGGCGGCGCAGCCAGCGTCGATGCGGGCGGAAAGGTGGACTTCGCGGCGGCCAAGAACACAGCCTCGTCGAGCAGCCAGGAAACCGGCGTCGACGTCGGCGTCACGGCGGGCAAGTCCGGCGGCAGCGGAAGCGCGGCGGTCGGCTACTCGCAATCGAAGAGCAGTCTCAACGAAGACGTGGCAGGCAGCATCCAGAGCGGCAGCGGACCGCTGACCATCAAGAGCGGCGGCGACGCGAACTTCACCGGCACGCAGATTTCCAGCACGAACGGCGATGTCTCGGTCTCTGCGGGCGGGGCGCTGAACTTCAATGCCGCGCACAAGGTGGAAAGCAGCAGCAGCCTCGGCGTGGATGTTTCCGCATCCGCGTCGGGCGGCAAGAAGGAGAACGTCGGCGGCACGCGCGGTACCGATGGCAAGAAGACCGGCGGCGAGACCATGGACACCCGCAGCGGTGCAGCTTCGCTCGGCGTCGGCAC
The DNA here is from genome assembly GCF_056397705.1 of Variovorax sp. 05L425. NCBI lineage: Bacteria > Pseudomonadati > Pseudomonadota > Betaproteobacteria > Burkholderiales > Comamonadaceae > Variovorax > Variovorax sp. 05L425. The sequence continues at coordinate 46,126 of NZ_JBFTNY010000004.1, forward strand.
TTCCAAGTCCGACAGCGACACCGCGACCGGCGGCGGCATCACGAGCGGCGGCGCGATCAAGCTTTCGTCCGGCGGCAACACGACGCTCGAAGGCACGCAAGTGAAGGCGGTCAACGGCGTCACCGCCGACGCGGGCGGCGCCTTCATCCAGAAGGAAGCGAAGAGTACATCGAGCTCGCAGACGGTCGGCTTCTCGGCATCCGCTTCGGGTTCGAGCATGACGCCGACCAAGAAGGGCACGAGCGGATCCACCGGCTCGTCCACTGCGCCAGCTTCCACGCCCGCGGCGACCCCTGCGCCAAAGCCGACCGGCACCACGACCGGCGCCAGCAAGCCGCCTTCGACGCCGCCACCGGCCACTCCCGCGCCCAAGCCGGCGAGCGCGACAGCGAAGAAGACCACGACGACGACCGGCGCGAGCAAGCCGCCGTCGACGCCACCGCCGCCCACTCCCACGGCCGCGCCTGCGCCGACCGCCAACGCCCCGGCCGCCGCCAAGGCGCCGGTCTCGCCCAACGCCCAGCAGAAGGGGAGCGGCGTGGTCGACGTCTACGTGGACAATCAGAAGAGCAGCAGCTCGCAAGCCACGCACATCGACGGCGGCACGGGCGGCGTCGTGATCAATCAGGGAGTCTCCAAGCCGAAGTAAGCGACAAGGCCGCCATGACCGTGGAAGACATCCTGATCGTCGACGATGACCGCGCCGTCCGCCAGCGCCTCGAGCGCGTGGCGGCGACGGCCGCCCCGCAGGCGCGCTGCGCCATGGCCTCCACGCTGGCCGAGGCACGCGAACATCTCGCCAACGGCAGGTTCGACCTGGCCCTGCTCGACGTCAGCCTTCCCGACGGCAGCGGTCTCGAACTGCTGCCGTGGCTCCAGGCGAACGCGCCGGAGGTCGATGCAGTCGTGGTCTCCAGCCTGGGCGACGACGCCACCGTCCTGCAGGCGATTCGCGGCGGCGCGGTGGGCTATCTGCTGAAGAACGGCAGCGACACCGAGCTCGAACTCTCGCTGGGCAGCATGCAGCGCGGCGGCGCGCCCATCGATCCGGTGATCGCGCGCCGCATCCTCCAGCTGATGGCCGCTCCCCAGCCCGCGGCCGCCGCACTTGCTACCATCGACGCCGCGCCGGGCCTTGCACCGGCTGCGAAACTGAGCGAGCGCGAACTGGATGTGCTGCGACTGGTTGCACAGGGCCATAGCAATCGCGAGATCGCGAACAGCCTGTCCCTGTCCATCAACACCGTCGAATGCCACGCCAAGAACATCTACCGCAAGCTCGCGGTGCGGTCACGCGCTGGCGCGGTGCACAGTGCGCGCACGCAGGGCTTGCTGCCCTGATGCGCGCGGCGGGCGCCCTTCTTTCCACACTTCTCGCCTGCATCTTCTTCCTCACGGCCGCGCACGGCGCTCCCGCCGATGCAGCCGGCGTCCGCAGCTTCGAGCAAGTCGAGGCCGTGCGTTCCGACTGGAACGCCACCGCTCCCCCATCCGAAGGCTGGACCCGCGTGACCCTGCCCGACAGCTGGACCACGCGGTGGCCCGGCTTCGACGGCGTGGTGTGGTACCGACTGCGATGGAACGAATCCACCGGGTCCGGCCGCGTGTCCCCCATGGGCCTCGCGATCGAATACTTCAACATGGCTGGGGCGGTGTATCTCAACGGGGGCCTGATCGGGAGCGACACTCGCCTGACGGAACCACTCTCGCGCTCCTGGAACATGCCGCGCTTCTGGGTGCTCGATGAACCTCTGCTGCGGCCCGGCGCCAACGAACTCCTGATCCGCGTCTCGGGCCTGTCGGCGTACCAGCCGGGGCTCGGTCCCGCGCAACTCGGCCAACTCGCCGAGGTGAAGAGTGTGTATCACCAGAGCCGGCTCACGCGCCAGACACTGCCGCTGCTCGGCATCGGGCTGACGCTGGTCATGGGCGTCCTCTACGGCATGCTCTGGCTTCTGCGGCGCAAGGAGGTGTCGTACGGCTGGTTCAGCCTTTTCACGCTGCTGTGGGCGCTGTATTCATACAACTACGTAGCGGTCAGCCCATGGCCGTTTACCAGCACCGAGGCCTATCAGCGCACCGACCACATCCTGCTGCTCGCCAGCATCGTGTGCTTCTTCATGTTTGCGCTGAGCTTTTGCCATTTCGACTGGCAACGATTGCGGCGGGTGGTCTTCGCGTCCGGTGGCCTGTGCATCGCGGCGGTCGCCCTCGGCCCGCCCGACATGCAAGTCACGGTGCGCAACATCACCGTGCTCGCGGCACTGTTCACCTATCTCGGCGGCTGCGCGTTGATCGTGCGCCACGCCTTCGCCTCGCGCCGGCTGGAAGCCGTCGTGCTGGCCGCGTGCCTGATGATCCCGTTGGTGGCCGCTGCGCACGACACGCTCGTGTTGCTCGAATGGCTTCCCGGCAATCGCTACTATGCGGCGCTATCGTCGAGCGCCACGCTGCTGGGCATCTCCTTCGCGCTGACCTGGCGCATGGTCAAGGACATGCGGCTGGTCGAGCATTTCAATGTCGAGCTCCAACAGCGCGTGGACGAAGCGACTCGGCGCCTGGCCGAAGGCCTGAGCCGGCAACACGCCGCCGAGCTGATCCAGACACGACTGACCGAACGCCTGAGCCTCGTGCGCGATCTTCACGACGGACTGGGCATGACCTTGAACAGCCATATCCACACGCTCGGCAATCGGCAGGACAGCAGCGGCGACATCGCGCTGTGGGCGCTCAGGGAAGTCAATGACGACCTGCGCCTGATCATCGAGAGCTCGGCCTTCGACGACACGGACGAGCTTGCCGAGCGGCTGGTGCCGCTGCGCCATCGCTGCACGCGTTTGCTGGAGGCCGCGGACATCGAATGCCGCTGGCACCTCGAAGGCCTGCAAGCCTGCCGACTCGACGGCAAGCGCGGCCTGGACTTCCTGCGCGTGCTGCAGGAGGCGCTGGCCAACGTGCTCAAGCACAGCGGCGCCGACCACGTCGACGTCAGGATCGAAGCGGTGAACGGCCAGCTCAGCCTCTCCGTGCGGGACAATGGACGCGGCTTCGCCCACGAGACCACGTCGCGTGCTTCCGGCGGCATGGGACTCCAGAACATGCACGCACGGGCCGCGCGCCTGGGTGGCACGCTGGAGATCCGCTCCAGCGCCATCGGCACCACCCTCGAACTGCGCTGCCCGATCGACACCGCCATCGCCGCCTGAACCCGCCCGTCACGCATGCCCTCCAAGCCCAAGAACCTCAAGAGCCTTGCAGACCTCAAGGACGTTCAGCGCTCGCTCGCCGAACAGCGCGAACGCGAGGCCGCCGAGGCCGCTGCACGGGCCGCGGCGCACAAGAAGCGCGCCGCCGACCAGGACCTGTTCGCGCGTGCGATCGGCGCGACCCAACCGCTGCGGCAGAAAGCCGCCGTTCCTCTCGCGCCCGAACCGCCAGCGCCGATACCCGTGCAGCAGCAACTGGACGAACAACGCGTGCTGCGCGAATCGCTTTCCGATGAATTCGACGTCAGCACGCTGCTCGACGCCGACGACGCGATGAGCTTTCGCCGCCCCGGCATCAATACCGACGTGACCCGCAAGCTACGCGCGGGTGAATGGTCGATCCAGCGCCAGATCGACTTGCACGGCATGCGCAGCGACGAGGCGCGCGAAGCGCTCGGCGCATTCATCCGTGAAGCGCACAAGCAAGGAGTCCGCTGCGTGCGCGTGGTGCACGGCAAAGGGCTGGGCTCTCCGGGCAAGCAGCCTGTGCTCAAGGCCAAGGTGCAGCGCTGGCTGATCCAGAAGAACGAGACGCTGGCCTTTGTGCAGGCCAAGCCGGCGGAAGGCGGTGCTGGTGCGCTGGTGGTGCTGCTGGCGCCGTCGCGGCGCTGATTCGCCTCATTCCCCTCTGTTGCGCATCCAGTCGGCCGTCTGGAAGAAGGACCCGCGCAGCCGTTCGCGCAAATCTTCGGGCACGCCGGTCTCACCCATCGCCTGGTCCATGCACGCCAGCCACTGGTCGCGCTCCTTGATGCCGATGGAGTGGCCGCCGATGCTCTGCGGCAGATGCCTCGCGCGCAGCATCGGATGCCCGAAGCGGTCGGTGTAATGCTGCGGGCCGCCCAGCCATCCGCAGAGAAACCAGAAGAGCTTCTGGCGCGCGTTGTCGAGCGTCGTGCCGTGCACGGCCCGCAATTGCGCATAGGCGGGTTCGAGGTCCATGAGGTCATAGAAACGCTCGACCAGTGCGTGGACCTTGGTTTCGCCGCCGATCCACTCGAACGGGGTGTCGAAAGGCGGTTTTTCCTGAATTTGCATGGTCGACATTGTCCCCAAGAGTTGGAGCAACATCCGGGGATGCGAGATATGTCCCTTCCCTCCGCCGGCGGCAGCTTGCCGGTCATCGATGTTTCCGCACTCACCATCGGCACCGGCGACGCCGACGCACGCAGCGAAGTCGCGGCGCGGATCGGCGCCGCGTGCCGTGCGCACGGGTTCTTCTACGTCGTCGGGCATGGTGTCGACGAAGGGCTCGTTCATCAGTTGGAAGACCTCAGCCACCGCTTCTTCTCGCTCGACGAACCCGCCAAGATGCGCTGGCGAATGGCGCTCGGGGGCCGTGCCTGGCGCGGCTATTTTCCGCTTGCGGGCGAACTGACTTCCGGCCGGCCCGACTGGAAGGAAGGCCTCTACCTCGGCACCGAACTGCCCGCAGACCATCCGTTGGTGCGCGCCGGCACGCCGGTGCACGGGCCCAACCTGTTTCCCGACATCGACGGATTCCGCGAGACGGTGCTCGCCTACATCGACCAGGTCACGCGGCTCGGCCATCGCCTGATGGAAGGCATCGCATCGAGCCTCGGCCTGCCCGCCGCGTACTTCGCACAGCGCTACACGGCCGACCCGCTGATCCTGTTCCGCATCTTCAACTACCCGACCCAACCCGTGCCCGAGGGTATGGACGTGCATTGGGGCGTGGGCGAGCATACCGACTACGGCCTTCTCACGATCCTGCACCAGGACGACGTCGGCGGCCTGCAGGTGCGCACGCCGGAAGGCTGGATCGAGGCACCGCCGATCGCGTGCTCCTTCGTCTGCAACATCGGGGACATGCTCGACCGCATGACGGGCGGGCTCTACAAGTCGACGCCGCACCGCGTGACGCGCAACACCTCGGGTCGCGACAGGCTCTCGTTCCCGCTCTTCTTCGATCCGAACTTCGAGGCACGCGTACAGCGCATCGAAGGACTCGCGGGCGCCGACGCGCACGACGACAGCGCCGCGCGCTGGGACCGTGCGAACGTGCATGCGTTCAACGGCAAGTACGGCGACTACCTGCTGGCGAAAGTGTCGAAGGTGTTCCCGCAATTGCGCGACGAAGTGCTATAGGGAAGTGTTGCGCTCGAGGCACTTGCAACCAGCACGCTGCCGGTCGTGGCGGTGGGCGGCTCACATGCCGAACCGGCCGGCTACCCCGTTGGCGTGCCCTATGCGGCCACCGACAACTTCAAACTCGTCAAGCTCACGCGCGACCACTTGGTCGAAGCCGGCCTGCCACGGCTCGCGATGTACAGCCTGCCTGAAGTCCGGGGCAACAGCTGGTCGCAGGAACGCGAGAAGGCCCTGGCCCACCTGACGCCTGGGTGCCGTGTCTACCGCGGCGTGCAAATCAGCGCCATTGATGCCGGTGTCGTGGGATGACTCGGCCTACGAGCACATTCTCAATTCGCTCGAGAAATTTCTCTATTTGCTGATCAGTACTCCCCGACATAGTCGCACTCGCCAAATTCGGGCTAGATTCCAAACCAATACGCGACAGCGCTACAAACGCTGATTCAAGCAAAGGGAGGTGAGCAATGGAAAATTCAGAAGCAGAAACGAGGCAGTACCTTGATCACTTTTCTTCCGAAAGGGATCGGCTTGCGCCGCTGTTCGATCACATTAAATCGACCAGTGGGAAAAACTCGTTCGATCGCAAAAATACTCCCGGCCACATCACTGCAAGTGGCATCGTTCTACAGGGTGACTCACTCTTAATGATCGCACACCCGGTGCTTGGTAAATGGTTGCAGCCGGGCGGACATGTTGAAGCGGGGGAAACACCTATCGCCGCAGCAAAACGTGAGGTGCGAGAAGAAACAGGGCTGACATCGAGTATCCACTCGTGGCATCACACAAACCGTTTCCCTATCGACATTGATATTCACGAAATACCAGAAAACACCAAAAAATTGGAGCCGACTCATCTCCATTTCGACTTTCGATATTTATTGAGCACAATACCGCACGCCGCAATGAATGGCGAACATCACGCTTCTTGGATTGAGATACCGAACATTAGCGAGCCGAACTTAAAACGGCTCATCAAAAAAATAAAAACACTACGAATCACAATAAATTAATGTATTCACAGCAATTTTTCCAATCATTCTTGTACGGCTTGCAATAGCGCAGCGCGCAGCCACCTTCGAACAATGCTGCGCATGCCATGGTGATCGGCGCTATAGGGACGAGGCGTCGCCGCGCAGCCTATAGAGCTTGTGCAGGCGCAGCGCGTGGCCCACCGGCAGCGCTGGATGCGCGAACACGCCATCGGACGTCATACCCAGACGCTTCATGACCGCCTCCGAGCGCAGATTCGGCACCGCGGTGAACGAAACAATCTCGGAGAGCGCGAGGCGCTCGAAGCCCACGCGCAAGGCGCCGCGGGCGGCCTCCAAGGCGTAGCCCTGGCCCCAGTACCGTTGCGCCAGCCGCCAGCCGACTTCCACGCAAGGAGAAAACGGCAGATCCGGCCGCGGCACCGTGATGCCGACGCAGCCGATGAACGCGCCCCTGGCACGCTCCTCGACGGCCCAGAACCCCCAGCCCCTTTGAACGATGCCTTCTGCGCAGCGGTCGACCATCGCATCGCTCTCGGCGCGCGAGAGCGGCGCAGGGAAGAACTCCATCACGCGCGCATCGGCGTTCAGTCGAGAGAAGGGTTCGCGGTCGCTTTCGCGCCATTGCCGCACCCGGAGACGCTCCGTATCGAACTCGATGCACTCGGCCATGGCGCGATGGGCTCCTATTCCGAAGCCTGCCGCAAGGTCGCGACGACCGGCCGCCGCAGCACCTCGCGCAACCCCCACCAGCCCGCCGCCCAAGCCAGCACCGCGCCCGACAGCGCGCCGGCGATCGGCACGAGCGGCGAAGCGGTCCAGGTGAAGTCGAACACATAGCGCGCCAGCGCCCACCCGATCACCGAAGCGACGATGCTCGCGAGAAAGCCCGCCATCAGCCCCACGCCGGCCAACTCGGCGCGCTGGACCTGGCGCAGCAGGCTTCCCCGGGCGCCCACCGCACGCATCACTGCGAACTCGCGCGCACGTTCCTCGCGCGTGGCCGTGACCGAAGCGAACAGCACCACGAGCCCCGCCGCGAGCGTGAATCCGAAAAGAAACTCGACGGCGCGGATGACCTGGTCGAGCACCCGCTGTACCTGGTTGATGGTGGCGCTCATGTCGACATTGGTGACGTTCGGATAGGTTCTCACGAGCGCGTTGTCGAAGCCCTTCACGTCGGGCGCCCGGAACGCGCCCATGTAGGTGACCGGCACATCGGCCAGCGCAGCGACGGTGTACATGACGAAGAAATTCGCATGCATCGAGCCCCAGTCGACCTTGCGCAGCGAGGTGATTCGCGCCTCGTTCTGCATGCCGCCGATGTCGAAGCGCAGGGTGTCGCCGAGTTTCAGGCCGAGCGTGTCGGCGAGCCCTGCCTCGACGCTCACCTCGCCGGGCGCATCGGGCTTCCATGTGCCGGACGTGATGATGTTGTGCGGCGGCGCATCGGCGCTGTTGCTGAGGTTGAACTCGCGATCGACCAGCCGCTTCGCGCGATCGTCCGCGTAGTCGTCGGGCGACACGGGCTTGTCGTTGATCGCGACCAGCCGGCCGCGGATCATCGGGTACCAATCGAACTTCTTGACGCCGTTGTCGCGCAGGGTCTTCTGGAATTCCGCACTCTGATCGGGCATCACGTTGATGACGAAACGATTCGGCGCGTCGGGCGGCGTCGCCTTGCGCCAGCTCGACACGAGGTCGGTGCGCAGCAGGACCAGCAGGATCAGCGCCAACAGACCGACGGCCAACGCGCTGACCTGCACCACAGCATACGCAGGCCGCGCGGAAATCTGCCGCGTGGCCAGCACCAGCCATCGCGGCGCCGTGGTCTCGTTGACGCTGCGGCGTAGAAGGAGCACGGCGACCCAGCTCAGCAGCGCGAACACCGCCACTGCCCCCGCGAATCCGCCGACCGCGATCAGGCCCAGCTTCAGGTCGCTGCTCGCGGCCACCAGCAACGCGGCGAAACCCACGACGCCCAGGCCAAGTACCGCGATCGATGCGGGCTTGAGGCTGCCAACATCGCGGCGAATCACGCGCAGGGGCGGCACGCGGGCCAGTTGCAGCACCGGCGGCAGCCCGAACGTGAACAACAGCGTGAGCCCCACACCCAGGCCGAATGCGACGGGCCAGATCGTCGGCGCGGGCAGCGCACTCTCGACCAGCCCGGCCAGCAGCAGCACGAACGCGTAGTGCACGCCGAATCCGATCGCGACGCCGAGGCCGCTGGCGATCACCCCGATGACGGCAAACTCGAAAGCGTAGGCGCCCGCGATGGTGCGCTGGCTCTGGCCGAGCACCCGCAGCATGGCGCAATCGTCAAGGTGCCTGGCCGCGAATCCGCGCGCCGCCAGCGCAACCGCCACCGCCGACAGCAGCGCGGCGAGCAGCGCGACGAGGTTCAGGAATTTCTCCGCGCGATCGAGCGTCTGGCGCATCTCGGGGCGGCCGCTTTCGAAGGATTCGAGGCGCACGCCGCGCAGTTCGCCCTTCTTGATCGCTTCGTCGGCCCAGTCGCTGAACTGCTTGACCGCGCCTGCCCCGCCCGCGACCGCAAACCGGTAGCTCACGCGGCTCGCCGGCTGCACGAGGCCCGTGCGCGCCACATCGGCCTGATTCAGCATGACGCGCGGCGCAAAGCTCATGAAGCCGGCGCCGCGATCGGGTTCGAGCGTGATCACGCGCGCGATGCGAAGTCCCGTGTCGCCGAGAAGCAGCGTGTCGCCGACCTTGAGGCCGAGCGAGTCAAGCAACGAAGCATCGACCCAGGCATCCCCCGGCGCTGGAACGTCGCGGGTCGTCTGGCCGGGCCCGGCCGGGTCCTGGCTGACCTGCAGGCTGCCGCGCAACGGATAGCCCGCAGTCACCGCCTTGAGCGCTACCAGTTTGCTCGTGCCGCCCTGCGCATCGCTCGCGCGTGCCATGGTCGGGAATCCGTAGGTGATCGCGCCCTGCAAGCCGAGCGCACGGGCGCGTTCAATGAAGACGGGCGGCGTCGGGTTGTCGCTTGCCAGCACGGCGTCGCCGCCCAGCAGTTGGCGCGCGTCGCGTTGCAGGCCGCCCTTGAGCCGGTCGGCGAAGAAGCCGACGGCAGTGAGCGCCGCCACCGCAAGCAGCACGGCGACGATGAGAAGGCGAAGCTCACCCGCGCGGAGATCGCGCCAGAGCGTTCGCCAACCGAGACGGAGGGAGGCATTCATGGGGCATCACGATAGCCCACAGGCCAACCCCCACCAAACCGAAGGATGATTTCGACTCAACCCAGGAGGCCGAGAACCTTGGTGAAGAGCGCGCTCGCGGGCGACGCGAACGGACGCAGCAGGCTGAAATGATCCGCGTGCGCTTCGATGTGCAGGCTGCTGCGGTTGCCTGCCTCGATCCACGTCTCGTGCATGCGCTGGCTTTGGTCGACGAAGGCGGGGGTCTCCGCGCCGCCGACCACCATCAGCGCCGGCGGTGCGCCGCCGTGCACGCGATGGAGAGGCGAACAGGCTGCGGCGGCGGATTCGTCCAATCGCAGCTTGTCATTGAGTGACGTCGTGACCAGGGGAGCGAGGTCGAAGATGCCGCTCATGGCGACGATGCCGGCAATCTCGGGCTCTGGCGAGGACGAAGGCCAGCGCGTCAACCCCATCTCGACCGCGAGATGGCCGCCCGCGGAATGGCCCGACGCCACCAGCGCAGGCGAAGCGCCGCCACTGGCAGCATGCGCGTGGATCGCCGGGACCGAGAGGCGCGCGGCTTCAACAAGTTCGGCCAGCGACACGGTGGGGCATAACGGATAGTTCACGAGCGCCACGTTCAGGCCGGCCGCACTGTACGCGGGCGCAATGAAGCGAAAGATCGACTTGTCCCGCGTCTGCCAGTAGCCGGCATGAAAGTACAGCAGCGTTCCGCGCGGATGGCCGCGGGCGACAAAGAAATCGAAGGTCTGCCGCTCGAGCGGCCCATAACGCACGTCGAGTACGCAGTCTTCGCTGGTCACGGCAGCGTGACTCTCCGCTTCGTAGGCGGCGAGCAGCGCCGGAAAGGTCTCGCGCATCTGCCCCTGAACGTATTGAAATTGAGGGTCGCTCATGTCGTCGATCGATCTTTCAGGCTGCGGCCGGCGCCCGCGCGCCAGCCAGCTCCGGTTGAAGCACCAGCCGTTGCGCGCCCGCATAGCAGACGAAGCGCCGGTGGGTCGCACGCCCGATGGCGCACAGGCCCACGCGCGTCGCGACCTCGTGGCCCATCTGCGTCATGCCGCTGCGCGAAATCACGATGGCCACGCCCATCTGGGCGGACTTGATCACCATCTCGCTGGTGAGGCGTCCGGTCGTGTAGAACACCCGCGCGTCGCTGAGCGCGTGCGGCGGCTGCATGGCGATCCAGCCGGCAATGGTGTCGATGGCGTTGTGGCGGCCCACGTCCTCGATGAAGCAGCGCATGCGCACGTCTTCGGCACCGTCGCCCAGCGTGAAGAGCGCGCATCCGTGGACCGAGCCGGCCGACTTGTAGGTGCTCTCCTGGAGCCGGATCGCGTTGACCAGCGCATAGAGTTGGGCCTGCGTCATGCGGGTGTCGGGCAGGCGGAGCTTGTCGATGCCGGCCATCAGCTCGCCGAACACGCTGCCCTGGCCGCAACCGGTGGTGACGACCTTCTTGGCGGTGCGCTCCTCGATGCGATCGATGCCGGTGTGCGTCCTGACGGCAGCGCCGCCGACCTCCCAGTCGACAGTGATCGATTCGACATCCCGGGCCGATTCGATCAAGCGCTGGTTGAGCAGGTAGCCGAGCACCAGCAATTCGGGCTGGGCGCCGAGCGTCATCAGCGTAACGAGTTCGCGGCGATCCACGTAGACCGTCAGGTCGCGCTCCGCCGGGATGGAGACCATGCCCGTGTCGCCATGCTCATCGACGATCTCGACCTCGCGCGTGAGCGGCGCCCGGGCCTGCGTCAGGCGCGGCAGCTTCACTTGTTGGGCGCGGGATTGATGTCGGCCGAAGGCTGGGTCGTGCTGGGCGGCGAAGCGGCCGTGGAAGCCGGCGAATGTGCGCCCGAAGCCTCGATCGGCTTGGCCTCTTCCGGCGGCGCGAAGGCAAAGGAGCCTGGATCGGCACAGGGTGGCGTCGGCGTCGCGGTGGGCACGGGCTTGCCTGCTGCCACGAGGTCATCGCGGACGCGGGCGGCCACGCGCTCTTGCGCGCGGCAGAGCAGGAAGCCGTCGACCTTGGCGCTCCAGGCGGTCTTGGCGGCAGCTTCGGCCGCCTTGGCCTTGGCTTCCGGCGTGGTTGCCGGGGCGGGCAGCTTGGCAAAGGCCCCCGGCGCGAACGCCAGGCCCATAACCACGCTGCAGAGAATCAACGAAGACTTCTTCATGAGGGACTTCCTTCAACCCGCGCGCCGTGCCCCGGCGCCTGGGCGCGTGCCTCGGCACTGCGCTGCGCCGGAATCTTGCCCGCGACGATGTCGTTGTACCAGAGGGCGTGATGCTCCTTGGCCCAGGTTTCATCGACATAGCCGTCGCGCATGGCCGGGTAGGCGCCCTTCATGCCGAGGGTTCCGATATAGATGTGGCCCATGATGAGCGCGATCATGAGGAGCGTGGCGACCGCATGGATCATGTGCGCGATCTGCATCTGGCCGCGCGTGTAGACGAAGCCGGGCAGCAGCTTGTCCAGGAAGAGGCCGGACCCGATGACGAAGGCCCCCAGGAACAACACCCCGCCCCAGAACACCGCCTTTTCTCCCGCATTGAAGCGATGCGACGGCGGCTCCGAGCCGCCGAAAAGCCCGCCGCCGCGCTTGAGCCACGCAATGTCGTCCTTGCCGGGCCAGTTGCTGCGAATGAACGTGAACACCATGAAGATCGTCGTCACCACGAACAGCGGCCCCACGAAGTTGTGCACGGTCTTGAGCACGTAGGTCAGCCAGCCGAACAGCGCGCCGCCGATGACCGGCAGCAGGAAGAACTTGCCGAAGGCCATCACGAGGCCCGAGATGGCCAAGATGACGAAGGCGATGGCATTTGACCAGTGCGTGGCGCGTTCGAAAGGCGTGAAGCGTTCGATCTTGCGGCCGGTTTCCTTGCCGTGCAGGCCGATGGTCCCGCGCGTGAAGTAGAAGATCGCCAGCGCGAGCAGCATCACGAACAGCAGCGCGGCCCCGTACGGGATGATCAAGGTGTTGCGCGCCTGCCGCCAGGCTTCGCCCGCGTTGGTGTAGTACGAGCCCGGGTACTTCACGAAACGCTGGATCAGGTTGCCGGCCTCGGGCGCCTCGCTCCGCGGCAGGCTGGTGGTGCCGGTCACGCCGCTGCTCACCTGCCGCCACATCGGCGCGTTGTTGCCCGGCTGCACCCGCTGGCGCTCGCCATTGGTCTGGTTGAGGTAGTCAGGATCGGCGCTCGCGTCGGGCTTGACCTCGAAGATGTTCTGGCCGCGGATGCCGCCGGCGGACTCGGCGGGTGCAGGTGCAGCAGCCGGAGCGCTGGGAGCGGCGGGCGGCGCCTCCGCGGCGGCAGGTGCCGGCGTCTGCGCAACCGCCAGGCCGCAAGCCAGCGACGCGGCCAGGACCAGGGCGTTAAGCACTTGTCTCATGCAACCTCCTCCGGTTCACCTGATCCGGTTGTATTCGTTCTGGCCGTATTGCATGCGCGTCTTGAGGCGCTCTTCCCACGAGGCCCTGTCGCCCGGCGTCCAACCGCTGGCGGTGAAGGCTGTGCCGGTATTCGGCTGCACGCCGGTGCCGGTCCACGGCGGCGCATCAACCCTGACACCGTGAGCATTGGTTTGCGGCTTCTCACCGCAGGCAGCAAGGAACACGGCCGCCGAGACCAGCGCGACGGTCGCCAGTGCGCGCTTCACTTCGTGCCTCCGTGGGTCGGCGTACCGGCCTGCCGAGATCCGTACGCAGTGCCCCAGCCCCAGACTTCGGCACCCTTGCCGCGCTGGACCACGCGTGTGCGAAAGATGTCGGCGACGACATCGCCGTCGCCCGCGAGCAGTGCCTTGGTCGAACACATTTCCGCACAGGCCGGCAGCTTGCCTTCGGCGAGGCGGTTGCGCCCGTATTTCTCGAATTCGGCCTGCGAGCCGTTGGCCTCGGGGCCGCCGGCGCAGAAGGTGCACTTGTCCATCTTGCCGCGCACGCCGAAGGTGCCTTGCTCCGGAAACTGCGGCGCGCCGAAAGGGCAGGCATAGGAGCAATAGCCGCAGCCGATGCACACGTCCTTGTCGTGAAGCACAACGCCCTCTTCGGTGCGATAGAAGCATTGCACCGGGCACACCGCCATGCAAGGCGCGTCGGAGCAATGCATGCAGGCCACCGAGATCGACCGCTCGCCCGGCACGCCGTCATTGAGCGTGACCACGCGGCGCCGGTTCACGCCCCACGGCACCTCGTTCTCGTTCTTGCAGGCCGTGACACAGCCGTTGCATTCGATGCAGCGCTCGGAGTCGCAGATGAATTTCATTCTTGCCATGACGACTCCTCTAGGCCTTTTCAACGTTGCAGACGGTGGTCTTGGTCTCTTGCATCATCGTGACGCTGTCGTAGCCGTAGGTCGTGCCAGTGTTGATCGCCTCCCCGCGCACGATCGGGTGCGCGCCAGCCGGGTAGTGCGCAAGCAGGTCGACGCCCTGCCAGTGACCGGAGAAGTGGAAGGGCATGAACACCGTGTCGGGCCCGACCCGCTCGGTCACCAGTGCCTGCACATTGAGCCGCGCACCGGTGGGTGTGTGGACCCAGGCGCGCTCGCCGTCGCGAATGCCCTTCTCGGCCGCCACCTTCGGATTGATCTCGATGAACATGTGCTGCTGCAACTCGGCGAGCCAGGGGTTGGAGCGGGTTTCCTCGCCGCCGCCCTCGTATTCGACCAGCCGCCCTGAAGTCATCACGTAGGGGAACTTCTCGGCGATCTTGTCGGCGATGTTGCGCTGCTGCACGCTCTTGAAGAGCGTGGGCAGACGCCAGAACGCCATCTTGTCGTCGTGCGTGGGGTACTTGGCCGCGAGGTCGGGGCGTGTGCCGTAGAGCGGTTCGCGATGCTGCGGAATCGCATCGGGGAAGTTCCACACCAAGGCGCGCGCCTTCGCGTTGCCGAAGGGATGGCAGCCGTGGTTCTGCATGAACACGCGGATCATGCCGCCCGAGCTGTCGGTCTTCCAGTTCTTTCCATCGGCCTTGGCCTTCTCGGCGTCGGTCAGCTCATCCCACCACCCGAGCCTTTTCAGCAGAAGGTGGTCGAGTTCGGGGTAACCGGTCGTGATCGCGGCGCCCAGCGAATGCGAGCCGTCCTCGGCGAGTAGGTTCTGGCCATTGCGTTCCACGCCGAAGTTCGCGCGGAAGTTGCCGCCGCCGTCCATCACGTGCTTGGAGGTGTCGTAAAGGTTCGGCGAACCCGGATGCTTGAGTTCGGGCGTTCCATAGCAGGGCCACGGCAGGCCGAAGTAGTCGCCCGCGATGTCGTAGCCGTTGATCTTGTCCTTGACCGAGCCCTTGGCCTTGAGCGTACGCACGTCGAACGCCGCCATGTTGCGCATGTGCGCCTGCAGTCGCTCGGGGCTCTGCCCGGTGTAGCCCACCGCCCAGCAGCACTTGTTGATCTCGCGAAGGATGTCGTCCGGCACGGGTTCATCCATGCCCTTGACCTTCTGCATCTTGTAGTTCTTGCTGAGTTCCTTGCCGAAGCCGAGGCGGTCGGCGAACTGCTGCATGATCATGTGGTCGCTGCGGCTTTCCCACAGCGGATCGATCACCTTCTCGCGCCACTGGAGCGAGCGGTTGGACGCCGTCACGGACCCGCTGGTCTCGAATTGCGTGCAAGCCGGCAGCAGGTAGACCGCGCGATGGGGGTTCAGGTCTTCCGGGCGGCCGGGCATGGCGGCCATGGCCGCGGTCGCAGAAGGATAGGGATCGACCACCACCAGCAGATCGAGCTTGTCCATCGCCCGTTTCATCTCGAGGCCGCGCGTCTGCGAGTTCGGCGCGTGGCCCCAATAGAACACGCCGCGCAGGTTCGAATCCTGGTCGATCAGCTCGTTCTTCTCGAGCACGCCGTCGATCCATCGCGAGACGGTGATGCCGGGCTTGGTCATCATCGCCGGCGAGGCGTAGCGGCTCTTGATCCATTCGTAGTCCACGCCCCAGGTCGCCGCGAAATGCTTCCACGAGCCTTCGAGCAAGCCGTAGTAGCCGGGCAGCGAATCGGGGTTCGGCCCCACGTCGGTGGCGCCCTGCACGTTGTCGTGGCCACGGAAGATGTTGGTGCCGCCGCCTGAAACGCCGACGTTGCCGAGCGCCAGTTGCACGATGCACGAGGCGCGAACGATCGCATTGCCGATGGAGTGCTGCGTCTGCCCCATGCACCAGACGATGGTGCCGGGGCGGTTCTCGTTGAGCCAGGTCGCCACCTTGAGAACCTGCGCCTCTTTCACACCGCAGGCTTCCTCGACCTTGTCGGGGGTCCATTTGGCCATGACATCGGCGCGCACTTCGTCCATGCCGAAGACGCGGTCGTGGATGAACTTCTTGTCTTCCCAGCCGTTCTTGAAGATGTGGTGCAGCACCCCGAAGAGGAAGGGGATGTCGGACCCCGAGCGGATGCGCACGTACTCGTCGGCCTTGGCAGCCGTGCGCGTGAAGCGTGGGTCGACCACGATCATCTTGCAGCCGTTCTCCTTGGCATGGAGCATGTGCAGCATGCTCACGGGATGCGCCTCGGCCGCGTTCGAGCCGATGTAGAGCGCCACCTTGGCACTGCGCATGTCGTTGTACGAATTGGTCATGGCGCCGTAGCCCCATGTGTTCGCGACGCCGGCGACGGTGGTCGAATGGCAGATGCGCGCCTGGTGGTCGCAGTTGTTGCTGCCGAAGAAGCTCACGAACTTGCGCATCAAGTACGACTGCTCGTTGCTGTGCTTGCTGGAGCCGATCCAGTAGATCGAATCGGGACCACTCGCCTTGGAGAGCTCCTTGAGCTTGGCGGTGATCTCGTCGAGCGCGGTGTCCCAGCTGATGCGCTCGTACTGGCCGTTCACGAGCTTCATCGGGTAGCGCAGCCGGTATTCGCCATGGCCGTGTTCGCGCAGGGCGGCGCCCTTGGCGCAATGCGCGCCGAGATTGATCGGCGAATCGAACACCGGCTCCTGGCGCACCCAGACGCCGTTCTCGACCACGGCATCCGACGCGCAGCCGACCGAGCAGTGCGAGCACACGGTGCGCTTGACTTCGACCTTGCCGGCACCGATGGCGACCGGCCGCCCATCGGCCGCGCGTGCCTTGCGGATCAGCGTGAGTTGGCCTGCCGCGAGGCCGACCCCGACGCCGAGGCCGGAACGCCGCAGGAAGGCGCGCCGGTCCATCGTCGGCAACGCGCTGGAAAGGCCGCGGCGCAGGCTGTGCACGAATGACGAGGAGGACGGAGAGGCGCCATCTCGCGCGGCGCCGGACGCTTTCTTGGTCAATAGCATGGGTTCGGCTCCCGTTCTCAGGTCGACGCGGTCTTGTAGTAGCGTTTGACGTGCTCGCTCAGCGAGTAGCCGCCGCCCTTCTCGGGCGGGGGCGGCAGTGCGGAGGCTTCGGAGGTGGCGGGCGACTCGACGACTTTGGGCAGCACCGTAACGGCTGCGGCGGCGGCGCCGACCGTGGCGGCGCCGACAAAGAACCTCCGACGAGAGGCCGGCCGAGGGCCGGATGTTTGGCTGTCCTGCATGACGATCTCCAGGATTGGCTGAACTGATGTTCCAGGTCAGATATGAAACCAGTTACATATGTTTGGATAGTAGTCCAGACCCTAATACGCGCCTGTCGGAAATCACCCCGATTTCAGTCGAGCATGTCGAAGCCCTGCGTTTCGACCTCGGCGAAAGCCCGCGTCAGCGCTGCCAGCGTGGCGTAAAAGCGCGCCTTCGGGTGCCGGGACACGGCATCGCACATGGCCGGCAGCCACGGCTGCACGTGGGTCGAGAAAAAGGCCTGCTGCCGGCTGAGGTTCGCCACCGCGATGTCGTCCCCGGCGATCAGGTAGCGCATCACCTCGAACAGGCAGGCGATGTGATCCTCGGTTTCCGGGATGGCCTCTTCGCGCGCCAGGCCGAGGCGGTCGAGATCGCTGCGGAGTTTCGCCAGCGGCTTGTCGTTGAGGAAGCCGCTCAGGTAGTGCGAGCCGAACAGGTACACCTCCGGCTTGCCGATGCCGCCGAAGAGCGCGTCGTATTCGCGATGCGCCGCCGCTGCGTCGATCCCGCGCGCCGCGCCGACGAGCTGCCGCCACGGCTCTTCCAGAAAGGCGCCGGCGGCCGGCGCTTCGGTGGGCGCGACCTGGAAGGCTTCGAGCAACTCGGCGTCGGGCGCGGCGTACCAGAGGCGCGCCAGCAATCCATAGAGTTCCGCGCGGGCGACTTCTTCGTCGAGAGCCGAGGAAACGGGAACGGGAACGGAAATACGGTCGCTCATTGGCGTGTGATCTTCATTTCGTTCTGCGCGCTGTAGAGGTCGATGACCCGGCAGTCGCTGCACATCTTGAGGCGCTCCAGCGCCTCGCCCTGGAACATCGCGTGGCCGGCCAGCTTGCCGAGCATGGCTTCGATGGCCTTCTCGGTCCCGAACGGCTTCCCGCAGCGGATGCAGGCCCACGGCCTGGCTTCATTGAGCACGACCGCCTGCTTGCGCTCGGCAGAGGCAAGGAGTCGCGGCACGAGCGCGATCGCGTCTTCGGGACAGGTGGTTTCGCACAGCCCGCACTGCACGCAGTTCTTTTCGATGAACCGCAGTTGCGGCGTGTTCTGATTGTCCTGCAGGGCGCTCGCGGGACAGGCGCTGACGCAGGCGAGGCACAGGGTGCACTTGTCCTTGTTGACCGTGACGGCGCCGAAGGGAGATCCCTGTGGCAGCGGGATGGCGAGCGGCGCGTCGGCCGGCGTCTTGAGCGCCGGCGAAGCCTCCAACAGCTGGTCGAGCGCGAGTTCGAACGTGCTGCGTTTTTCGTTGCCGACCGCGAACCGGGCCGCCTTGGGAGGAATCTGCTGACGCGTATCGCGCAGTGCAGCGAGCGCTCCGTCAAGCGTGGCCGGCGATGCCGCCTCGATCACCCGGAAGTGCGTTCCCGCATAGCCCAGCCCGTTCAGCAACGATTGGGCAATCGCCGCCTGCGCCTTCAATGCGGCGAGATACTGCGGCGCTTCCTCGCCCGTGACCAGCACGCAGACCTGCGACGCGCCGAATGCCACGGCGCTCAGCCACAGGTCGATGCCCGTGCTCGCCGCATGGAAGAGAGCGACCGGGATCACGTTCCCCGGCACGCCCTGCGCCTTCCCGAGTTGTGCGTGGCGCCCCAGTTGCGCGACCAGCGCCTGGCCGCCCTCTTCGCTGTGCAGCAGGAGCACCGCATCGCGCCCGCCCGCACCCGCATAGGTGGACAGCAGCGTCCGCAGCTTGAGCCCCTGGTCGGGCGCGCGCGGGTAGGTGTAGCCCAGCGCACCGGTCGGGCACACCGTGGTGCACGCGCCGCAGCCGACGCAGAGGTTGGGGTTGACGACGATGCGCTGGCGTTCCTTGTCGCTGCTCACGGCATGCGCCGAGCACACGTCGATGCAGGCGCTGCAGCCCACGACCTCGTTGCGGCTGTGGGCGCAGAGCTTCTGCTTGTAGTCGAAGAACTTCGGCTTTTCGAATTCACCGACCATGTCGCGCAGGCGCAGCAAGGTCTGCACGCCCAGCGGATGCGCCACGCCGCCCGGCAGATGGAAATAGCCCTGCGGCGGCGCGTGCCAATCGATCCGCGGCGTAGCACCGAGATCCAGCACCAGGTCGAAAGCGCCGTCGAGTGACTCCGGCGCCCGGTCGAATCGGATCGCCCCGGCCACGGTGCAAGCGCGCTCGCAATCACGGTGCGAGGTGCATTTCGCGGCATCGATCTGGTAGTCGAAGCCGATGGCCTGCTCCGGGCAGACGGCCACGCAGGCATTGCAGCGCGTGCACAGGTCGAGGTCGATCGCGTTGTCGCGCGTCCAGTGCAGCCTGAATGCGCCGAGCCATCCGTCGAGCGCGTCGATCCGGCCCGCGATCACCGGCCAGCGCCGTTCCTGCGCGCCGCCCGAAGCGCCCGGACCTTGCGAGAAGATCGTGACGTCGAGGGTGTCGGCGACCAGTGCCGCAGCCTTCTCCGCCTCGTCCAGCGGGCCGACAATCAGCAACCGGCCCTGGCTCGCATAGCTGACGGTCGCGACCGGGTCGGGTTCGGGCAGGCGGGCGGCAGCCAGCAGCGCGGCGATCTTGGGGCTCGCGCCTTTCGCGTCGCGGCTCCAGCCGCCCGTTTCGCGGATGTTGACGAAGCGGATCGTCGAAGTCGCTTCCGGCGTCTGTTGCGCGAGTTCGCCGAAGAGCCGCTTTTCCTGCGTGCAGGCAACCACCACGTCGTCGCCGGACTGGATGGCCCGCTGGAACGAAGAGGCTTCGCGGCGGCAGAGCACCGAGTGGAGGGGCAGTGTTTCAGCCAGTGCCGTCCCGAGCGTCTTCGGGTCGAGGGGCATCGTCTGGTTGCAGTCGCAGATCAGCGTGGTGGTCATCGGTCTCTTGGCTTGCGGGTTGCACATGAGCAACCGGCTGGCTGGGAAGGTCTCCTGAATCGCCCGACTGTGCCACGTCGGGCAATCCACCATCCCCCGGAGTCTCTTCCGGCGTTTCGTCGAAGAGTTTCAGGAACTTGGCGCTCGCCATCTGGCGCAACACGCTCTCGGGCAGGGGCGTCGGCTTCGAATAGTCGTCGACATAGGTGTCCAGGCCATCCATGGCATTGAAATGCGGATCGGCGAAAAGCTTCTTGAAGGCCGCGTTCTTGACTTCCGGCGCCACGTCCTTTGCAACGAAAGGCCTGAAGTCCGAATCGATGGTCAGCGCCTGAGCGTCGGCCAAGGTGAGTGGCGCCGGCGCATCGGGCGCTTCGTTGATCGGATCGGGGCTGGCCTGCACCACTGACGTTGCCGGCGCTTGAGACGGCTCGACAGAGGCGGACAGCGGAGCTTCCGGCTTCGGCTCCTCAGGCAGTTCGCCCGTCCGGGCCTGCTGCTTGCGGCGCGACCACCGATCGAAGAAGCCTTCAGACATCACCCGCTCCCCTGCCACGCCGCTTCTCGGTCGACACGCTCGCGGCGTTGCCGAAGCGATCCACGAGCGGGCGGAAACTCTCGGGCCGCTTCCGTTGCTTGGGCTCGACCACGTAGTGTTCCTCGATGAAGGCGCGCAGCCAGTCGACCACTTCGACCGGCGCCGGCACCTGTTCGACGGTTTCCTGTGCGTCGAGCCAGCGGCCAGCCTCGTAGTAGCTCAGAGTCACGACGACCGGCCTCGGGATCGGTTCCGGCGCCAGGGTCGCCACCTCGTCCATGCGCCACAAGACGAACCAGCACGGCGCCGGGGACGAGGCGTTGAGGTGATAGCCCTCCGCTTCGTCGCGGAACAGCTCGACCTTGAAGCCGGGGTGAAGCCAGCGCTGCCCCTCCGCACCCTCGTCCAGCAGCCGCGGCTCACGGCCGAAGCCCGGCTCGTCGGGCACCACGGCTTCGAGCGCCCAGCGCCACGGCTGCCAATGGCTTGACGGGCCATGCAGCCTTTCGCGTCGCATGATGACCGCGACGTCCAGCGGCGCGCGCTCGACGGTTGCGGGTGGTTCCTCAGAGATCGCCATGTGCCGGACGATAGCCGATGCGCCGCGAGTGACAGCCAACGGGGGATTGGCCGTCCGTCCGGTTTCAACCGCTTGTTGTAGTACTTTTGTGACAAACGTCGCCAAACAATGCTAAACCATAGTTCTCATTTTTCAGCGAAGGGCCGTTTGTACGCTCCAATGAAGCCATCAAGACAAAGGTCCCCGCCATGAGCTACTACAACGATTGCAACTACGCCCACGACGCCCTGGAGGTCAAGGTGTCGGATCTGCTCATCGCAACGCCGGACCTTTGCGACCCGCTGGTCGACCCGGGCATCCATCAGGTTCTGAAGCTGCTGCGCGAACAGCACGGGATGGAAGCCGCCTACGCCTGCGAGGTCATCGACGGCCGGCGCGTGTCGCACCGTTCGCAACCCACGCATCGCGCCCAATTCATCGACGAACAGGCCGAACCGCTGGAGCTGGCCTTCTGCAAGCAGGTGCTCCGCGCCCGTGTGCCCGCCGGCTGCTACCTCAGCGCGCCCGTCGTGCTCGCCAACGGCAGCACGTACGGCAGTCTCTATTCGTTCAGCTTCAGTCCCGATCCGGCCGTCGAAGCCCGCGATCTCAAGAAGCTGGAAATGGCCTCGCAGCTGGCCGCCCGCCTGATCAATGAACGCCGTCCAAGCCCTGCCACGCCAGTGCCGCAGCGCCAGGCCGCTTCCCTGGCGGCCTGAGCGCGCCGCCGCCGGATTGCGGACTACCGGACCGAAGCGAGCTGCAGGAGATCGTCGGGCGTCGTCAGGAGCCGCAACGCTTCGGCTTCCGGCAGTTCCATGCTGCTGTACAGAAACCGCAGTTGGCAGTCGCCGATCACGATCGCGTCGCCGTTCCTCAATGCGCGCGCCCTGACCTTCACGTTGTTGACGAAGGTGCCGTTGCGGCTGCCCATGTCGGTCAGCATGAATCGGTCGCCCGTCCACTGGATGGCGGCGTGGTGACGGCTCACCCTCTCGCTGTCGATGCACACGTTGTTGGAGCCGGATCGCCCGATGGTGGTGATCTGGGCCGCGATGTTGACCTGCCGCACGCTGTTGCGCCGGGCCAGGATGATCAGTCTTGCCATAGCTGTTCCTGTCGTTCATTGCACTGGCAAGGAGCTTAGGCGGGCAGGCTCTGGCCGAAAGACCGAAACAGAAGGATTAATCCATTCCTGTTCGTGACAAGCGGGTAAGTTTCGGCATTGCGCTTCCGCTTCGGAAAACGCGAAATCAGAGCGCGGAGCCCGGCGCGTACAGAACGCCCCGAGGCGCCCTGCACAAGCCCCACAGACGCAGCCCTGCGAGCTGTGCCACCTGCACACCGGTCGCGGTCGGCGCCGAGATGGTGGCCAGCGCCGCGATGCCGAGTCGGGCGCACTTGCGCACCAGTTCATGGCTGCCACGGCTCGACATCACGACGAAACCAGGCTCGCTCAGGCGACCGGCGCGGGCCAGCGTGCCCAGCAGCTTGTCGAGCGCGTTGTGACGGCCCACGTCTTCCATCACATCGGTCAGCTCGCCGCGCAGGGTGGCCCAGCCTGCAGCATGGATAGCACCGGCTTCGGCATTGAGGATCTGCAGCGCGGGCAGTTCGCCGAGCGCGCGCAACACGGTCGGCAGGTCGACCCGATCGATCCAGCCGCGCCGCGCGACGGGCGTGGGCGACAGATCAAGCGCCGCGAAGCTCTCGACGCCGCAGACACCGCAGCCCGTGCGTCCCGCCATGCTGCGGCGACGTCCCTTCAGCCGCTCGAAACTGCGGGTCGAGATATCGAGATGCACTTCGATGCCATCCAGGCCGTCCGGCAACCCGGCGTCCGCCGCATCGACTGTGCGAACCTCGATGTCGCGGCAGTCGCGCACTTGGTCGAGGATGCCCTCGCTGAGCACGAAGCCGAGCGCGAAGGCCTCCAGGTCCCGCGGCGTGGCCATCATCACGGCATGCGACACGCCATTGAAGACCAGCGCGACCGGCACCTCCGCGGCCAAGGTGTCTTCGCGCACGAGCCCTTCGGCGGGCACGCCGGCCTCGCCGATCACGCGCACGGCATAGCGCGAAAGCGGCGCCACGACCGCGTCTTCGACCCTCTCGAAGATCGCATTCAAGCGGCGGCTCCCACGTGCGGCGTCAGGACGACGGGAATGGACTTGGAGGCCGGCGTGCCGGCATCGCGCGCCACGGCAGCCAGCGGCACCAGTGGATTGGTCTCAGGGTAATACGCCGCGAGGTTGCCGCGCGGGATGTCGTAGGCCACCAGCCTGAACCTGTCGGCCCGCCGCACCTGCCCATCGTCCCACACGGTCTGGATGTCGACCCAGTCGCCATCCTTCAGCCCCAGCGCCCGGATGTCTTCCGCGTGGATGAAGACCACGCGGCGCTGGCCGAACACGCCGCGGTAGCGATCGTCGTGGCCGTAGATCGTGGTGTTGTACTGGTCGTGCGAACGCGTGGTGAGCAGCGTGAAGACAACCGCGTCGCGCACACGTGCCCGGGCACGATGCGAGGGCGTGTCCTGCGGCACCGCATGCGTGAAGAAGGTCGCCTTGCCCGCCGGTGTCTCCCACAGCCGCTCACTCGCGGCGTTGCGCAGCCGGAATCCGCCCGGTGCAGCCACACGGCGGTTGAAGTCCCGGAAGTCGCCGAAGACTGCCTCGATCTTGTCGCGGATGCGGCTGTAGTCCTCGACCATCCAGCACCACGGCGTTTGGCTGCGGTGGCCGATCGTGGCGGCCGCCAGCCGCGCCACGATGGCGGGTTCCGACAGCAGGTGCTCGGAGGCCGGCGGATTGATGCCGGAAGAGATGTGCACCATGCTCATCGAATCCTCGACCGTCACGCCCTGCGGGCCATTGGCCTGGATGTCGATTTCGGTCCGGCCCAGGCAGGGCAGGATCAGCGCCTCGCGGCCATGCACCACATGGCTGCGATTGAGCTTGGTGGTGACATGCACCGTCAGGTCGCACCGGCGCAGCGCCTTCCAGGTCTCGGGCGTGTCCGGCGTGGCGGCGGCAAAGTTGCCGCCGAGCGCGAAGAAGACCTTGCCCCTGCCATCCAGCATCGCGCGGATGGATTCGACCGTGTCCCAGCCGGTCTCGCGCGGCGGCTCGAAGCCGAACACATCGCGCAAGCGGTCGAGCAGCGCAGCCGGCGGCTTTTCCCAGATGCCCATGGTGCGGTCGCCCTGTACGTTGCTGTGGCCGCGCACGGGGCAGGCGCCGGCGCCGGACCGGCCGATATTGCCGCGCAGCAGGAGCAGGTTGCCCAGCATCTGGATGGTCGCGACGGAATCCACATGCTGCGTGATGCCCATGCCCCAGCAGACGATGGCTCGCTCGGCGTGGCGATACACATCGGCGGCCGCGCGGATCTGCGCTTCGGTCAGGCCCGACTCCTGCGCCAGGAGCGTCCATGACTCGGCCCGCAGGTCGGCGGCCAGCGCGTCGAACCCCACCGTGTGCTGTGCGATGAACGCGTGGTCCAGCGCGGTCTCGCCCGCGTCTTCGCGCTCGATGAGGTGCTTCATCATCCCCTTGACCAGCGCGAAATCGCCGCCGACGCGCAACTGAAAGTAGTGCGTGCTGATCGGCGTCGAGCCCATCGTCGCCATCTCCAGCTTGTCCTGCGKATCGGCGAAGCGCTCCAGTCCGCGCTCGCGCAGCGGATTGAAGCTGACGATCTTCGCGCCGCGCCGGTGCGCCGCCCGCAGCTCGCCGAGCATTCGCGGATGGTTCGTGCCGGGGTTCTGGCCGAAGATGAAGATCGCGTCGGCCTTCTCGAAGTCTTCGAGCGTGACGGTGCCCTTGCCCACGCCGATCTGCGCCCGCATGGCGTTGCCGCTGGGCTCGTGGCACATGTTCGAACAGTCGGGGAAGTTGTTGGTGCCGTACTCGCGCACGAACAGCTGGTAGAGAAAGGCGGCCTCGTTGCTGGCACGGCCCGACGTGTAGAAGATGGCCTGGTTCGGGTCCGGCAGCGCGTTGAGATGCCGCGCGATCAGCGCGAAGGCGTCGTCCCATTCGATGGGCCAGTACTTGTCGCTTGCCGCGTCATAGACCATCGGCTGCGTCAGCCGGCCCTGGTCTTCGAGCCAGAAGTCGCTCTGCGCGGCCAGTTCCGTCACGGTGTAGCGAGCAAAAAACTCAGGCCCGGCACGCCGCGCAGTGGCCTCGGCCGCCACGGCCTTCACGCCGTTCTCGCAGAACTCGAAGCTCGACGCGTGGTTGCGGTCCGGCCAGGCACAACCGGGACAGTCGAAGCCGTCGGGCTGGTTGGCCGACAACATCGTTCGCGCGCCCTTGACCGCGATGTCCTGCTTCAACAGAGCGTTCGTCACGCTGCGCAGCGCGCCCCATCCTCCGGCCGGCCCTTTGTAGAAGGCGATCTTTTCTTCTTGCATCGGGCGAGTGTTCGTGCCGCCCACCGCAGCGTCAAATTGAATCGGGACATGCGGCGATTCGAAATGGAAATGGCGCAGCCTGTCGAAATCAGGCGGCGCGGAACGTCATTGATGCAAGCGACCCATCCGGGCCGCCTCCATCGAAAGGAATCCCATGTTCGCCACCATTCCAATCACTTCGGCCATCTATGTCGCCATCCACGGCCTGCTTGCGGTCGTCCTGACCGTGCGGGTCATCCTGTACCGGGTGAAGAGCAGCATCACCGCAGGCGATGGCGGCAACGCCGGCCTCGCGCAGGCCATCCGTGCCCACGCGAACTTTGCCGAACAGGTGCCGATGGCCCTCCTCCTGATCGTGCTGGCGGAGATGCTCGGCACGCCGGCCGCCATGATTCACGCGCTGGGCGCCGTGCTGGTGATCGCACGACTGTTCAACGCGGTCGGGCTCAGCCGATCGCTCGGGCCGACGATGCCGCGCCAGAGCGGCGCCGGCCTGACGATCCTGGTGGTCACTGCCGCGTCGCTGTCGATCCTGTACCGGCTGGCAATGGCGCACTGACCCGCGAGCCCGACGGGTCAACTTCTGGTCTTGGTCCGCCCGCTGAAGCGCAATTCGAGGAAGTCGAGCAGCGCGCGCAAGGCCGCGCTGTTGTGGCGCCGCTGAAGGTAGGCGGCCGAGAGCCACATGTCGCTGCGCGTGTAGTCCTGCAGCACCGGCACCAGCTCGCCCTGGTCGACGTGCGGCTGCACCAGCATCTCGGCCATGTAGATCACGCCGAAGCCCTGCATCGCGACCTGGATGAGCGGCGCAGATTCGGTGGCGTCCATGCGGCTGCGCACAGGCACGTCGAAGGGCTTGCCGTCGACCTCGAAGCGCCATTCCGGATGCAGGCCCAGACGTGATTGAGTCAGCGCGTCATGTTCGGAGAGCTCGCTCGGATGCGTCGGCTTGCCGTGCTTCTTCCAGTACACCGGCGAAGCGCACACCACGAGGTTCCGGCGTGCCAGCCTGCGGACGATCAGGTTCTCGTCCTCGATGGGACCGAAGTGGAGCGCGAGATCGATGCCTTCCTCGGCCATGTCGATCGTGCGGTTGGTCAGGTGCAGGCTGATGCTGACGTCGGGGTAGTGGCCCATGAACTCGCCGATCATCTTCGGCAGGTCGCCCTGCCCCGCCCCCAGCGGCGCCGAGATGCGCAGCCGCCCGGTGGGATGGCTCGCGTGCTCCTGCACCTCGGCCTGGGTGAGTTCGAACATCTCCATCATTGGCTTGCTGCGTTCGAGCAGCAGCGAGCCTGCATCGGTGAGGCTCACCGCGCGCGTCGAACGGTTGAGCAGCCGTACACCGAGGCGCGACTCGAGCTCGGCGATGTATTTGCTTACCGTGGCCTTCGATACGTCGAGCTTGGTGGCTGCGCGCGAGAAGCTCCCGTGGGAGGCGACTTCGCGAAAGGTCCTGATCAGGTCGAGGCTGTCCATGTCTGGGGCGCATTGTCCCCTGTTACGCCCGTTCCGTAACCTCTCGGCGCCATCGGCACGCCGCCACGCTCGATGCTCACCGCGCAGTATTTGAACTCGGGAATCTTCCCGAAAGGATCGAGCGCCGCATTGGTCATCAGGTTGGCGGCCGCCTCGTAGTAGGCAAAGGGCACGAACACGGCGCCGTGCGGTGTCCCGTCGTCGCGCCGCACGTGGATCGCCACTTCGCCGCGTCGCGAGCGAATCGTGATCACGTCGCCCGGCTGGAGGCCCATCGCAGCGAGATCGGCCTGGTTCATCGACGCCGTCGCCATCGGCTCCAGCGCGTCGAGCACCGTCGCGCGGCGCGTCATGCTGCCGGTGTGCCAATGCTCGAGCTGGCGCCCGGTGATGAGCACGAACGGATAGTCCGCATCGGGGCGCTCGTCAGCCGGGATGATGTCGGCCGGCACCAGCTTCACGCGGCCGTCGGCGGTCGGGAAGCTTTCGATGAACACGGTCGGCTGGCCTGGATCGTCGGCGCTCAGGCACGGGTAGGTCACGCTCGATTCGCGTTGCAGGCGGTCCCAGGTGATGCCGCTGATGGCGGCGTGCATGGCCTGTCGCATTTCCTCGTAGACCTCTGCGACGCCCGATTCTTCTCCCTGGTAGTTCCAGGCGAGGCCCATGCGGGTTGCAATCTGCTGGATGATCCAGAGGTCGGGCTTCGCATCGCCCGGCGGGTCCAATGCCCGCTTGCCGAGCTGCACCATGCGGTCTGTGTTGCTCACGGTGCCGGTCTTCTCGGGCCATGCGCTCGCGGGCAGCACCACGTCGGCCAGCCACGCGGTCTCGGTCATGAAGATGTCCTGCACCACCAGATGCTCCAGGCTCGCGAGCGCATGTCGGGCATGATTCAGGTCAGGGTCGCTCATGGCCGGGTTCTCGCCCATGATGTACATGCCGCGGATCTTGTGCGGATCGTCGTCGGGCGCGAGCACCTTGTGCATGATCTCGACGACCGTATAGCCGGGCTTCTCGTCGAGCGGAACACCCCAGAAGTTCTCGAACCACGCATGCGCGCCGGCGTTGTCGACGCGCTGGTAGTTCGGGAACATCATCGGGATCAGCCCCGCATCGCTCGCGCCCTGCACGTTGTTCTGGCCGCGCAGCGGATGCAGGCCGGAGCCGGGCTTGCCGATCTGCCCCGTGACCGTGACCAGCGCGATCAGGCAGCGCGCGTTG
This sequence comes from Variovorax sp. 05L425, assembly GCF_056397705.1. Classification (NCBI taxonomy): domain Bacteria; kingdom Pseudomonadati; phylum Pseudomonadota; class Betaproteobacteria; order Burkholderiales; family Comamonadaceae; genus Variovorax; species Variovorax sp. 05L425. Next base: position 74,267 of record NZ_JBFTNY010000004.1, read on the forward strand.
TCGGTGCCGTGCACGTGCTGGCTGATACCCATGCCCCACAGCACCATGGCACCCTTGGCGGTTGCGAAGGCGCGGGCGACCTCGCGCAAGGTCTCGGCCGGGATGCCGCAGATCGGTTCCATCGCCTCGGGGCTGTAGCCCTTGACGTTCTCGCGCAGCGCCTCGAAGTTGCTGGCGCGATCACGGATGAACGCCTCGTCCACCAGGCCCTCGTCGATCACCGCATGGATGAGCGCATTGAGCATGGCGACGTCGGTGTCCGCCTTGAATTGCAGCGTGCGCCATGCATGCTTGCTGATGTCGGTGAGGCGCGGGTCCGCGAGCACGATCTTCGTGCCGCGCTTCGCGGCGTTCTTCATCCATGTGGCGGCCACCGGATGGTTGGCGGTCGGGTTGGAACCGATCACGAAGATCAAGTCAGCATGCTCGACATCGTTGACCTGGTTGCTCACCGCCCCCGAGCCCACGCCTTCGAGCAGCGCCGCGACGCTCGACGCATGGCACAGCCGCGTGCAGTGGTCGACGTTGTTGCTGCCGAATCCCGTGCGCACCAGCTTCTGGAACAGGTAGGCCTCTTCGTTGCTGCCCTTGGCAGAGCCGAAGCCGGCCAGCGCCTTCTTGCCGTGCGTGTCGCGCAAGTCCTTGAGCTTGCCCGCCGCGAAGGCCAGCGCCTCTTCCCAGCTCGCTTCGCGGAAGGCCTCGCCCCAGTCGCCGGGACGCGGCGCGTCGTCGAAATTCTTGGGCACGCCGGGCTTCCGGATGAGCGGCTTGGTGAGGCGCTGCGGATGATGCGCGTAGTCGAAGCCGAAGCGTCCCTTGACGCACAGGCGACTGTGATTGGCCGGACCGTCGCGGCCGTCCACGCTGACGATCTTCTCGTCCTTGACGTTGTAGGTGATGAGGCAGCCCACGCCGCAGAACGGGCACACCGAATCGACCTTGCGGTCGACCTTCTGCGAGCCGATGTGGCTCTTGGGCATCAGCGCGCCGGTGGGGCAGGCCTGCACGCATTCGCCGCAGGCCACGCAGGTGCTGTCGCCCATCGGGTCGTCGAGATCGAAGACGATCTTCGAATGCTCGCCGCGCATCGCATAGCCGATCACGTCATTGACCTGCTCCTCGCGGCAGGCCCGCACGCAGCGGTTGCACTGGATGCAGGCGTCGAGGTTGACGGCCATGGCGGGGTGCGAGACGTCGGCAGCGGGCTGCTCGCGGCGCAGGACCTTGAGCTCGGGGCGCACGGCCACGTCGAGCTTCGCGGCCCATTCGCTCAGTTCGCCGTGCTGCCGCGTGATGTCGTCGCCGATCCACTTGTAGCCGTCGTCGGGCATGTCCGACAGCAGCATCTCCACCACCATCTTCTGGCTCTTCAGCGCGCGCTCACTGGTGGCCTGCACTTCCATGCCGGCGGTCACGGCACGGCAGCAACTCGGCGCGAGCGTGCGTTCGCCCTTGAGTTCGACCACGCAGGCGCGGCAGTTGCCGTCGGGACGCAGGCCATCCTTGAAGCAAAGGTGCGGGATATCGACGCCGTTACGTTGCGCAGCCTTGAGGATGGTCTCGCCCTCGAAGCCCTGGATGGTCCGTCCGTCCAACTGGAAGTCGATGGTCTGCGGCATCAGTTCCGCAAGATGGGCAGGCGCGTTCATGCGATCTCCTGCGGAAAGTATTTGCGGATGCTGCGGATCGGATTGGGCGCCGCCTGCCCCAGCCCGCAAATGGACGCGTCGCCCATCACCTGCGCGAGGTCTTCGAGCGTGGCGTTGTCCCAGTTGGACGCCTGCATCAGCGCCGCCGCCTTGGCCGTGCCCACGCGGCACGGCGTGCACTGGCCGCAGCTCTCGTGCGCAAAGAAGCGCATGACGTTGAGCGCCGCGTCGCGCGCGCGGTCGTGCTGGCTCAGCACCATCACGGCAGCCGAGCCGATGAAGCAGCCATAGGTCTGCAGCGTGTCGAAATCCAGCGGAATATCGTTCATGCTCGCCGGCAGGATGCCCCCGGATGCGCCGCCCGGCAAGTAGGCGTGCAGCGTGTGCCCTTCCTGCATGCCGCCGCAGTACTCATCGATCAGTTCCTGCACCGTGATGCCCGCCGGTGCGAGCTTGACGCCCGGCAGCTTCACCCGACCGCTCACGCTGAAGCTGCGCAGCCCCTTGCGACCGTGGCGGCCGAAGCCGCTGAACCACTGCGGCCCTTTCTGAACGATGTCGCGCACCCAGTACAGCGTTTCGAAGTTGTGCTCCAGCGTCGGCCGGCCGAAGAGGCCGACCTGGGCGATGTAGGGCGGCCGCATGCGCGGTTCGCCGCGCTTGCCTTCGATGCTTTCGATCATCGCGGACTCTTCGCCGCAGATATAGGCGCCGGCGCCCCGGCGCAATTCGATCCTCGGCAGCGCGCAGGGTGGATCGGCCTGCAGCCTGGCCAATTCCGTCTGCAGCAGCTCGCGGCAGTCGTGGTATTCGTCGCGCAGGTAGACATAGCAGGCCTCGATGCCCACGATGTGTGCCGCGACGAGCAGGCCCTCGAGAAAGCGATGCGGATCGCGTTCGAGGTAGGTTCGGTCCTTGAATGTGCCGGGCTCTCCCTCGTCGATGTTCACGGCCATGAGCTTGGGCGCCGATTGGTCGCGCACGATGCGCCATTTGCGCCCGGTCGGGAATCCCGCGCCGCCCAGGCCGCGCAGGCCGGAGTGCTCCAAGGCCTGGATGATGGCTTCCGGGTCCTCGTCGTTATGGGCCACCGCCACAGCGAGCGCATAACCGCCGTGGGCGCGGTAGGTGGCGTAGTCGGTGTACGCGGGCCTCGCGTCGATGGACTCGGGCAGCGGCGAGACGCCCTGCTCCGCCAACTCGGACGGCTCGAAACGGACAGTGCCACGGGCCGGGTCGGGTGTCTCGGCGCACAGCGAGTCGCCGGACCGAACCACCGCCAACACCTTGTCCGCCGTCGCCAGCGGAACGGCGCATTGGTGGACGGCAACGGCGGGCGCCTGCTCGCAACGGCCAATGCAAGGCGCCGCGATCACACGGACATCGTCGCGCCCCGCCGCGCCCAGCAAAGCCGGCAAGCGAGCGAGCAGGTCCTGCGCGCCGGCCAGCTCGCACGAGAGGCTGTCGCACACGCGCACGGTGAGGCCGGGCGCCTGCGCGTCGCCGCGAACGACTTCGAAGTGGTGATAGAAGGTTGCGACTTCGAACACCTCCGCCATGGGGATGTTCATCAGCTTCGCCAGGGCGACCAGGTGATGGTCGCGCAGACACCCGTGCGCGTCGTTGATGCGGTGCAGGAATTCGATCAGCAGATCACGCGGGTAGCCATCGCCAGCCGGCGGGCCGATCCATTCGCTCACCTGCTGCAGCGATGCTTCTTCGGGCTGCCGCCCCTTGAGCTTGCTCTTGCGCCGAATGCGCTCACGCAACTGGTCGGGCGTTGCAACGGCGACTTCCCTGATTTTTTCTGCGGTGCCTGGGTATTGCATTTGCCTCGGCCTTGGGGCGCCCGCCGTTCGGGCGGGCGCCGGTCTCACACGGTCAGTTGAAGAATTTCGCGGCGGCCACCAGTGTCCGGTACGTGCCCCAGGCCAGCGGGATGCCGACCGCCAGCCACGCCAGGACCACCACGAGGGGGCTGACCGCACCGTTGCCGCGCGCTGACGCCGATCCCATCTCGGCGGCCAGCGCCTTTTCATGGGCGAGCTTCTTCTCTTGCGCGAATTCTTCCTCGGTCATGAAGTGCTTGTCCGCCACGGGCCGCACCAGCAGGTTGCAGATCAGCCCGATCACGAGCATACCCACCAGGATGTACATGGTCTGGTTGTAAACCTGCTCACGCGGAATGCCAAGCCCCAGCTGGTATTCGCGCATGTAGTTCACGACGACCGGACCCAGGATGCCGGCCGTGGCCCATGCGGTCAACAGGCGGCCGTGGATGGCGCCGACCATCTGCGTGCCGAACAGGTCGGCCAGGTAGGCAGGCACGGTCGAGAAGCCGCCGCCGTACATCGACACGATGATGCAGCAGGCGCCGACGAACATCAGCTTGCTGCCGAGGTTCGCCGAGCCCGGAATGCTCCAGTACAGCAATCCGCCGAGCACGAAGAAGACGGTGTAGGTCAGCTTGCGGCCGAGCTTGTCCGAAAGGCTCGCCCAGAAGAAGCGCCCACCGATGTTGAAAAGCGACAGCAGTGCCGCAAAGCCGCCGGCCACCGCGGCGATCGAGGCGAGTTGGGTCTTGTCGAGTTCACCGAACTTCTTGGCGACGCCGATCAGGTTGCCGCCGAACACTTCCTGCAGCATCGGGCTGGCCATGCCGATCACGCCGATGCCCGCGCTCACGTTCATGGTGAGCACCATCCAGACGAGCCAGAACTGGGGGATGCCCCACACCTTCTTCACGTGCACGTGGCGCTGCGTGATCATGGCGTTGGCGGCCTGCGCCGGCGGCGGTGTCCAGCCCTCGGGCTTCCAGCCGGTCGCCGGCACGCGGTAGCCGAACGCACCGCCCAACATGAAGACGAAGTACACGATCGCCATCACGACGAAGGTCTGCATCACACCGACGTCAGTCGGTGTGGAGAAGCGCTTCATCAGGTCCACCGCGAGCGGCGAACCAATCATCGCGCCGCCGCCGAAACCCATGATCGCCATGCCGGTCGCCATGCCGCGACGGTCGGGGAACCACTTGATGAGCGTGCTCACCGGCGAGATGTAGCCCAGGCCGAGGCCGATGCCGCCGATGACACCCGAGCCGATGATCATCAGCCAGAACTGATGCAGGTGGATGCCTACGGCGGACAGCAGCATGCCGCCGCACCAGCAGACCGCCGCCACCACACCGGCCTTGCGTGGACCCGCGCGTTCGAGCCAGCCGCCCCACAGCGCGGCCGCGCACCCGAGGAAGACGAAGAAGAGCGTGTACATCCAGCCCAGCGTGGCGATGCGCCAATCGCAGCCGGTGGCGAACAGTTCGGCGAAAAAGCTCATGTCCTTCGGGCAGGCCTGCGCGCCGGTGCCAGCGGCCGACAGCGCCTTCGACAGCGGCAGCCAGAACACCGAGAAGCCGTAGGCCATGCCGATGCAGAGGTGGATGGCCAAAGCCGCCGGCGGAACCAGCCAGCGGTTGAAGCCGGGCCCCGCGATGATGCGTTCCTTGTCGAGAAGGCCCGGTTGGGGGCCGTAGTCGCCGATGCCGCCGTCCCCGTCGAGGACGCCTGCGTTGGAAGCTGCCATGTGGATTACTCCTGTTGTGGGATTGACACGCCCTCTCTGGGGCCTGCGGAGTGTCGACGGGATTGTTACAAAGCGTCAAATAGGTTTGCCCTATGTGACGATTCAAAACCCAAATGAACGTAACGACGCGGCAGGCGCCGCCGGCCCCGGCTCGCGACCGCGCTCAGTTGTCGAGCGCGCCACTGTGCTTCTTGACCTGCTCGCGCCATTGCGGCGTCTGCAGCATATCCAGCGCTGCGGCGAGCGCGCGTGAAGGCCGCACCCCCTGCTGCGTCATGAAGCCGATCGGCGTCTTCACATCCGGCGACACCAGCGGCAGCGCCTCCAGTTCGCGATGGCTGCGCACGGCGGCAACCATGGCGCCCGGCAGGACGCTGGAGACATTGCCGGCCAGGACGCCGAGCACCAGCGTGAGCACCGAGTTGGTCTCGATGGCCGGTGCGACGGTCACGCCGGCGGTGCGGAAGGCCTGGTCGATGATGAAGCGGTTGTGCATGTCCGGCGTGAGCAGGCACAACGACTGAGAGGCGGCTTCGGCCCAGGTGATGGGCTCGCCGATCCGCAACACATCGGCCGCGGGATTTGCCGCGCGACGCAGCAAGAAGTAGTGCTCGATGCTCTGCGGCCAGGCCTCTAGCTTGACGTCCCGCAGATGCATACGTTCGGTGTAACCCAGTGCGAGATCCAGCGACAGGCTTTCGAGGCCCGTCTCCAGCTCCTGTGAGCTCATCGTCAGCACCGCGGGCACGATGCCGGGATGGCGCTGCTGCAGCATCGCCGCGAAACGGGCCAGCATCGGGATCGCGGTCGGCACCGCCGCCATGCGCAGGTTGCCGCACGGCTTGCCCTCCTCGCTGCGCAACTCCTGTTGAAGGATTTCGCTTTCGCGCAGCATCCGCTGGGCCGCCGCGAGCACGCGTTCGCCTTCGTGCGTCAGGCCCACGTAGGTGCGGCCACGGCGGACGATGACGACACCGTACTCCGTCTCCAGCACGCGCAGTGCATTCGACAGCGCCGGCTGCGTGATGTGGCAGGCCTGCGCCGCGCGGCCGAAATGGCGATGCTCGTCCAGCGCGACGAGATAGCGCATCGAGGCGAGGAGGTTCAGAGCTCGCCCCCAGGCTCCGCGCACTTCGTGTCGCTTCTCCAACCCCCTGCCGGGGGCAACACCGGCGGCCCGGCGGAGCCGGTTCCGCGGTGTTTCCCGAAGTTGGTTCGCCTTGCTGGGCGGGATGCCATGTCAGGTGTTCTTGCTGACTGTGATGGTCGGGAACTTGGCGGAAAAGTCTTTCGCCTTTTCAGCGATACCCACCGCCACGCGCCGCGCGACGGCCTTGTAGATGCCCGCCACTTCGCCGTCGGGATCGGCCACCACCGTCGGCTTGCCGCTGTCGGCCTGCAGGCGGATGTTGATGTCCAGCGGCAGCGCGCCGAGGTAGTCCATGTTGTATTGCTCGGCCATCTTCCTGCCGCCGTCGGCGCCGAAGATGTGTTCGACATGGCCGCAGTTGGAACACACGTGCACCGCCATGTTCTCGACGATGCCGAGGATCGGCACGCCGACCTTCTCGAACATCTTGATGCCCTTCTTCGCATCGAGCAGTGCGATGTCCTGCGGCGTGGTGACGATCACCGCGCCCGTCATCGGCACGCGCTGCGAGAGCGTGAGCTGGATGTCGCCGGTTCCGGGCGGCATGTCCACGATGAGGTAGTCGAGGTCCTTCCAGTTGGTCTGCCGCAGCAACTGCTCCAGCGCTTGCGTGGCCATCGGGCCGCGCCAGATCATGGCTTCGTCCTGATCGACGAGAAAGCCGATCGACATGACCTGCACGCCATGGTTTTCGAGCGGCTCCATGGTCTTGCCGTCCTCGCTCTCAGGGCGGCGGTCGATGCCGAGCATCATGGGTTGGCTCGGACCGTAGATGTCGGCATCGAGCAGACCCACCTTCGCGCCCTCCGCCGCAAGCGCGAGCGCCAGGTTGGCCGCGGTGGTGCTCTTGCCCACGCCGCCCTTGCCCGACGCCACGGCGACGATGTTCTTCACGTTGGGCATCAGTTGCACACCGCGCTGCACGGCGTGGCTGATGACCTTGGTGGTGATGTTGACCGAGACGTTCTCCACGCCCGGGACCGCCTTGGCGGCTGCGACGAGGGACTTGCGCAGCTCCGGCACCTGGCTCTTGGCCGGATAGCCCAACTCGATGTCGAAGGCCACGTCCCCGCCGTTGACCTGGAGGTTCCTCAACGCCTTGCCGCTGACGAAATCCTTGCCCGTGTTCGGGTCGAGGACGGACTTGAGCGCGTTCGTGACCGCCTCTTGTGTAACTGCCATGGGTAACTCCTGAATGACAGCTAGTCTAGTGCGGCGCGAAACCGGCACCCCACGGCGGATATCTTGACCCTACGCCGAAGCCGAAGGACGGGTACGCTTGGGCGCGTCACATGCCTTCCGTCCCGCCCATCCAACTTTCCGACCTTCCTCCCGCCACAGGCCTGGTGCTGACAGGCGGCGGCGCACGCGCGGCCTACCAGGTCGGCGTGCTGCAAGCCCTGGCAAAGCTTCGCCGCGACGCCGGCGCGTCCGCACACGCGAATCCCTTTCCGATCATCACCGGCACATCGGCGGGCGCGATCAATGCGGCCGCGCTGGCCTGCGGCGCCGACGACTTCGATACGACGGTGCGCAAGATCGCGCACGTATGGACAAGGCTCGAGCCGACGCAGATCTACCGTGCCGACGCCCTGACCGTCCTGCACAGCGAGGCGCCGTGGGCCCGGTTGTTGTCCGCCGGCTGGCTGGTTGCGCGCTGGCGGCGCAGCGGCTTGCGCTCCCTGCTCGACAGCGCGCCGCTGCGGCAGCTTCTGGAGCAGCTCGTGTCGCTGGAACGGCTGCCCGGACTGATATCGCAGGGCCACCTCGATGCCCTGGCCGTCACGGCGTCGAGCTACAGCTCGGGCGAGCACGTGACCTTCTACCAGGCCGGTTCGCAACAGCTACCCTGGGTCCGGTCCAAGCGGCAGGCGGTGCCGGTGCAGATCGCACACGAGCATCTGCTGGCGTCGTCCGCGATCCCGTTCGTGTTTCCGGCCACGGCCTTGGAGGTCGGGGACCACGTCGAGTACTTCGGCGATGGCTCCATGCGCCAGTCGGCGCCGCTGGCTGCAGCCATCCATCTTGGCGCGCGGCGCATCCTGGCTGTCGGCGCCGGTCGCATGCAGGAACCGGCCAACGTGCTGGCGCCCAACGCGCTGAGCGGCTATCCGTCGCTGGCACAGATCGCCGGCCATGCGCTGTCGAGCATCTTCCTCGACTCACTGACGGCCGACGTGGAGCGCCTTCAGCGCATCAACGCGACGCTCTCGCTGATCCCGCCCGAAGCACGCGCCGCAACCGAACTGCAGCCTGTGGAACTGCTGCTGATCGCGCCGTCGCAGCGCATCGATCTCATCGCCGCGAAGCACGCCCATGCACTGCCGGCCGCCGTGCGCAGCCTGCTGGGCGAACCGGCCGTGCCCGCCGAGACGACCGATCTCAAGGGCTCGGCGCTCGCGAGCTATCTGCTGTTCGAGTCGGCCTTCACGCGGGAACTGATGGCGCTGGGGCGCAAGGACGCGTTTGATCAGCGCGAGGCGGTGCGTGCCTTCATGGGCTGGAGCCGCGCCGCCTAGGTACAGCCGCGCTCAGGCTCGCCGATGCGCGGCAATGCGCTGCAGCAACTCGAAGAGAAGCGCGCTTTCGCCCGGCGTCAGATGACCGAGGAGCTCCTCTTCCATCGAGGTAGCCACGGCCTCGGCCTTCTTGACCAAGTCGGCGCCTTTGCGCGTCAGCCGCACATGCTGCGAGCGCCGATCGACCTCGCTGCGGCTGCGACCCAGCAAGCCGCGCGCCTCGAGCCGGTCGAGCGTGACGGTGAGATAGGGCACCGACACCGCAAGAGCACGCGAGAGCTGCTTCGGGGTGACATCGCGGTTCGAGTCGACCAGCACCAGGAGCGAGTATTCGACCCGGCGGAGGTCGAAAGGCTCGCCCACGTGCTTGAGGAACAGGTTGGTGGTCGGGATCGCCGCTTGCACGAGGCTGTAGCCGAGAAGCCGGCGCAAGCGCTCGTCTTCCAGGACCCCGCGAGGGGAATGCAGTGCGGCCTCGTGCGTCGGATTGGGGGTGCGTGCCGTCATGTCGGCGGCCAGTGTAGCGGCCGCCTCCCGGGGTTCATGCCGGCACGCAACGCGGCTTCAGGGCGTGCAGACGTAGTTGGCCGGATCGTTCTGCGCCGTCAGCGCCGCAGGCGAGCTACCCGTCGCGCCGGTGTACTTCGCATACTGCGGATAGGGGCACAGCGGCCGCACACGGGTCGTCGCACCTGCAGGCAAGGCCCAGCCGAACTGTGCCGGCGTCGCGGTGCTCGAACTCGCAATCAGGCGGTCTGGCGCCTGACCCTTTTCGACCCAGTTCACGACGGCGGTGAAGGCCGGGAACGAATCCGTTGCCGGACCGCCCGAGCAATGATTCATGCCGGGGACCGGAAAGAGGCGCGCGAAGTCCTTGACCGTGCCGTTCGCGGCCGTCTGGCTCAGCGCGTTGTACCAGTTGGCCGTGTAGTTGAACGAGAACACCGGATCGCTGGTGCCGTGATAGACGATCAGCTTGCCGCCCTTGTTCTTGAGCGTCGACAGGTCGGTCGAATGCGTGCCCATGAAGTCATAGGCCGACGTGCCGTAGATGCCGCTGGTGGTGGTGATCTTCGGTGCGTCGTTGTCCCAGTCGAAATTCAGTTGGTACTGCACCAGCGAGTTCGCCGTCGACAGGCCTTGCGTAGGGGGCGTGGTGAAGATCAGCGGACCGGCACCGCCGCCGAGCGTCACGTTGATCGCGCCGTTCACGCCGGGTGGGCCGAAGGCTCCCGGGATGCCCACTTTCCAGATCAGCCAGCCCGGCGCGCCGATCCCCGCGTCCCACGGCCAATCCGCATAGAGCGCGTCGCCGGCGCTGTTCTTCGGACCGCCCATGACCTTCTGCATGGCCGTGACCTGTGCGGCGCTGAGGCAGGCCGGAGCGGTCGGAGCGCCCGCAGTGCCGCACGCCAGGGTGCTCACATCGAAGGTGCAGGCCTTGTTGATCATGCCGTCCACCAGGCCGTCGTCCGCATCGCACTTGGCGAGGATCGCGTTCTGCATGGCCGACCACTGCGCCGACGTGAATGCCGAGGAAAGCAGTGGCGTGCCAGCACTCGCCCCCGGGCCGTTCTCGAAGAAGCCCTGCGCCGCCGCTGCCGCCGCGAACTGCTGGGTGTCCCAGGCTTCGGCCAGCCAGGCCTTGGGAAGATCCGAACCGGGATCGCCGGCCACGACGCCGTCGAACTCGTCGCCGAAGCGCTGCGACACCATCATCGCCTCGCGTCCGCCCTCGGAGCAGCCCATGAAGTAGGCGTAGTCCTGTTTCTTGCCGTAGTAGCGCGCGATCAGTTGATTGGCCAGTTGCTTGGTCTGGCCGATGGCGTTGTAGCCGAAGTCCAGGCGCGCCTGCGGATCGAGACCGAATGCCGAACTGCCGGCATTGTTCGGATCGCTGTTCACGCTGTCGCTGTGGCCGCTGTCGTCCGACACCGTCGCGTAGCCGGAAAGCAGCGGGTTGACCGCCTCGCCATTGGTGATGACACCCGTCGTGTCGGGAATGGATCCGTCCGTTCCGCCGCCGCCGCTGAAAAAGAGACGGCTGTTCCAGGTGCTCGGCAGGTTGATCTGGAAGCCGATCGCATAGGTGGTCTGCGCATCGGTCTGGCCCGCGGCCTTGAAGCCCGCTCGGCCGCCGTTGATGGTGCCGACCACGGCGCAATAGGTCTGGGGATTGCCGCTCGCATCGGTGGCGGTGGTTTTTGACAGGGTTGTTGACGTGATGCTCACTGTGCGGCCTGTCGCCGACAGCTCCGACGCCAGCGTCGCCACCGCATCGCAGCCGGCCGCGGCGTTGGGATTGTTCAGGAGCGGCGCCGGTGTGGGGGCGGGAGCTGGGGCCGGGGCCGGAGGAGCGCCTGGCGCAGGTGCCGGGGCCGGGGCCGGAGCGGTCGCGATCGGCAACGGAAAACCGCCGCCTCCACCGCCGCAACCGCTCAGTGCGACAGCGGACAAGGCGCCCGCGACCAGAATTTTCAACGTGGCATGGGACTCCATGATGTCTCCTGTTGTTAACTATTCTTTGCCCTGAATCCGCCTTCCAATCGCCTATTCCGATTGGAAAACTGGCACTGCGATGCCCACTATGTGCATCGCAGAATAGTTATTTCAGCTAATCATTTGCTCAGGAGATACCCGCATCGGGGCCAAGTCGCTTCATCATGCGCACCGCATCCTCGACGTCTTCGTAGTAGCCGGGGCTCGACGCGTACTCCGTGAAGCCATGTCGACGATAGAACGATTTCGCCGCAGCGTTCCCGGCCCTGGCTTCGAGGCGGATCGTGTGGATGCCGGCGATGGCAGCCGTCGCTTCGAGCCACGCCAGCAATGCGGCGCCCAGGCCGGCGCGGCGCTGCGATGCCTCGACTGCGAAGAGCGCGATGTGCGCTTCTTCGTCCCCGTACTGCATGATGGCGAAGCCAAGCAGTGCGCCAGCGCGCCGGGCGACCACGACATTGGTCACCGGGTCCCGGATGGCCCGCAACACGCGCCGCTGGGTCCAGCGCCATGAAAGACCGCGTTCGATGGCATCGCGCGACAACGCCGCGATATCGGGCGCGTCGGACTCCTGGGCGAGGGTGATTTCGTAGGCGGCAATCACTGGGAACTCGGGTTGGCGGGACGACTATAGCCCCGCCACCTAAAATGCCGGGTCCTCTCTCTCGTCCCGAAAGCGCCCCTCGCGATGTCCCAGCGCAAACTCTTCGTCACCACCGCCTTGCCCTACGCCAACGGCAAGTTCCACGTGGGCCACATCATGGAATACATCCAGGCCGACATCTGGGTGCGCTTCCAGCGCATGCAGGGGCACATGGTGCACTTCGTGGGCGCTGATGACGCGCACGGCGCGCCGATCATGATCGCGGCCGAGAAGGCCGGCAAGACGCCGCAGGAATTCGTCGGCGAGATCGCCGCGGGCCGCAAGGAATACCTCGACGGCTTTCACATCCGCTTCGACAACTGGCATTCGACCGACAGCGCCGAGAACACCGAACTCGCCCAGGGCATCTACAAGAAGCTCAAGGCGGGCGGGATGATCGCCAATCGCACCATCGAGCAGTTCTACGATCCGGTCAAGGGCATGTTCCTCCCCGACCGCTACATCAAGGGCGAATGCCCGGTGTGCCACGCCAAGGACCAGTACGGCGATGCCTGCGAGGTGTGCAGCAGCGTCTATTCGCCGACCGAGCTGATCAATCCGTACTCGACGCTGACCGGTGCGACGCCCGAGCTGCGCAGTTCCGAGCACTTCTTCTTCAAGCTCTCCGACCCCAAGGTCGTCGACTTTCTCAAGACCTGGACGCAGGACGGCAAGCTGCAACCCGAGATGGCCCGCAAGGCGAGCGAGTGGTTCGAGGCCGGCCCGGACGGTGGAATGAGCGACTGGGACATCTCGCGCGAGGCGCCGTACTTCGGCATCGAGATCCCCGACGAACCCGGCAAGTACTTCTACGTGTGGCTCGATGCGCCGGTGGGCTATCTGGCCAGCCTGAAGAACCACTTCGACAAGGGTCAGGCCGCCAGGCACTGGCACGAGGCATCGCGCACATCGCAGAGCTTCGACGACTTCGTGGCCGATCCGGCTGTGGAACAGGTGCACTTCATCGGCAAGGACATCGTCTACTTCCACACGCTGTTCTGGCCCGCGATGCTGCAGTTCAGCGGCCGCAAGACACCGAGCCAGGTCAACGTGCACGGCTTCATCACCGTCTCGGGCGAGAAGATGAGCAAGAGCCGGGGCACCGGCATCGATCCGCTCAAGTACCTCTCGATCGGCATGAACCCCGAGTGGCTTCGCTACTACATCGCGGCCAAGCTCAATGCCAAGGTGGAAGACGTCGACTTCAACCCCGACGACTTCATGGCGCGCGTGAACGCCGATCTCATCGGCAAGTACATCAACATCGCGAGCCGCGCGGCAGGCTTCATCGCCAAGCGCTTCGGCGGCAAGCTCGGCACGGTCTCGGCCGACGGTGCGGCGCTGCTGTCCGCGCTGCAGGCCGCTTCCGCGCAGATGCAGGCGCTCTACGACGGACGCGACTACGCGCGGGCCCTGCGCGAAATCATGCTGCTGGCCGACAAGGTCAACGAATACGTCGACCAGAACAAGCCCTGGGAGCTTGCCAAGAAGGAAGGCATGGAGGCTCGCCTCCATGACGTGTGCACGGCGTGCATCGAGGCCTTCCGCCTGCTGACGATCTACCTCAAGCCGGTGCTGCCCACGCTGGCCGCACAGGTCGAAGCCTTCCTGGGCACGACGCCGCTGCTGTCTGCGGACGCGGGCAAGCTGCTCGGCGCGGGTCATGCCATCAACGACTACAAGCACCTGATGCAGCGCGTCGACGCCAAGCAGCTCGACCAGCTCTTCGAGCCGCCAGAGCCGGTCGCCGAAAGCACTGCCGCAGCGACGGAGCTGCCGGGCGGCGAAGGCATCGCACCGACCATCAGCATCGACGACTTCGCCAGGATCGACCTCCGCATCGCGAAGATCGTGGCCTGCCAGAAGGTCGAGGGCTCGACCAAGCTGCTGCACCTGACGCTCGACGCCGGCGAGGGCAAGACGCGCAACGTCTTCTCGGGCATCGCCTCGGCCTACCAGCCCGAACAGCTTGTCGGCAAGCTCACCGTGCTGGTCGCCAACCTCGCGCCGCGCAAGATGAAGTTCGGCATTTCCGAAGGCATGGTGCTGGCCGCGAGTCACGCGGACGAGAAAGCGAATCCGGGCATCTACGTCCTCGAACCGTCGCCGGGCGCTGTCGCCGGCATGCGAGTCAGATGATGAATATCCTCAGACTGGTCTCCCGAATCGGAGTACTCGGTGCGGCATGGGTCTGTACCGTTGTACTGGGCGGATGTGCTGTCGCCGGTGCGGCGGTCAGCGTCACGAGCACTGCGGTGAGCGTGGGCGCGGGTGCCGTGGGGCTCGCCGCCGATGCCGCGATCGGAACGGCCCGCATCACGGGCAAGGCCGTCGGTGCAGCAGCCGATGCGGTGTTGCCGGGTGACTCGAAATAGGGCCTGAACCCCGGGCGCATCCACAATAGCGCCCATGACCTCGCCCCTGAAGTTCGCACGCTTCCGGCCGCAGCTGATCGACGCGCTCGCGGACTACAACAAGGAGCGCTTCCTCAAGGACATCGGCGCGGGTGCCACGGTCGGCATCGTCGCGCTCCCGCTCGCAATGGCGTTCGCCATCGCCTCGGGGCTCAAGCCCGAAGCCGGCATCTGGACGGCGATCATCGCGGGCTTTCTCATCTCCGCACTCGGCGGTTCAGCGGTGCAGATCGGCGGCCCGGCCGGTGCCTTCATCGTGATCGTCTACGGAATCGTCGAGCGCTACGGCGTGGCGAACCTGCTCATCTCGACCGCCTGTGCCGGCGTGTTGCTGTTCCTGATCGGGTTGTTTCGTCTCGGCACGCTGGTGCGCTACGTGCCGCTGTCGATCGTCGTGGGCTTCACCAACGGCATCGCGGCGCTGATCCTGATCTCGCAGATCAAGGACTGGCTTGGACTGTCTACACCCAAGATGCCGGCCGACATGTTCTCGCAACTGCACACGCTGGCCACGCACCTCGACACCTTCAACCCCTATGCCTTCGGACTCGGCCTGGCCTGCCTTGTCGGGCTTTTCGCATGGCCGAAGCTGCTCCACGACAAGACGCGATTTGGCTACGCGGTGCGCTTTGTGTTGGGCCGAGTGGCCGATACGCGTGCCGCGCGCGCAGGCTCGCGCGTGCCGGGGCCGATCATCGCGCTGGTCACGCTCACGCTGGTGTCGTGGGGGTTCGGCCTGAAGGTCGAGACGATCGGCACGCGCTTCGGCGGCATCCCCGAAGGGTTGCCGGTGTTCGCGCTGCCGGAGTTCACGTGGACGACGGTCAAGCTTCTGGTCACGCCCACGCTCACCATCGCCATGCTCGGGGCGATCGAATCGCTGCTGTGCGCTCGGGTTGCCGATCAGGTCAGCGGGCTGCCGCGGCATGATCCCAATCAGGAGTTGATGGCACAGGGCATTGCGAACGCGGTCGCGCCGTTCTTCGGCGGCATGCCGGCAACTGGCACCATTGCCCGCACCGTAACCAACGTGCGCGCAGGCGCGAGTTCACCGATTGCCGGCATCGTGCATGCGATCACGCTCATGGTGGTCGTGCTGCTTGCCGCGCCGCTCGCGCATCTCGTGCCGCTGGCGGTGCTCGCGGGCATTCTCATCTTCGTGGCATGGAACATGGGCGAATGGCGCGAGTTCTCGCCCTACATGCTGCGACGCTTCAGCAGACATTACAGGCTGTTGATGCTGGGCACCTTCTTCCTCACGGTGGTGTTCGACCTCACGGTGGCGTTCCAGGCAGGCGTCGTGCTGGCCTGCGCGCTCTTCATCCGACGCATGAGCGAGTTGTTCAGCATCGAGATGGTGTCGCTGGAGCCGCCGGTGCTGACCTTCAGGCTCTATGGCGCGCTGTTCTTCGGCGCAGCGGCCAAGCTGGACCCGGCGGTGCAGGCAGTCGAACGCGCGCCCCGCGGCATGACGGTGGTACTCGACGCACTCCATCTCATCTCACTGGACGCCACCGGGCTCGATGCACTGCGACAGGTTCACAAGGCCGTGCTGTCGCGCGACGGCGTGCTGCGCATCGAATCGCTGCAACCGCAGCCGCTGGAAGTGATCGTGCGCTCGGGGTTTGCCGACGAGCTGACCGGCGGCGCGACGAGCGCGGACAGCGACGAAATCTAGTTCGCCTCGGTCGCGCGGTCCGGCGAGGAACCCGCACTCACCACGCGCTGGTCGTCATTGAGCGTGGCGGTGAACACCATGGGCGAATTCGGCGGCTGCACCCAGCGCCATTCCCATTCGGTCTGGTTCTTGAGCGGATACGGCGTGCGCTTCGCGGGCTTGCCGAGCAGCTTGCGCAGGTCTTCCATCGGCATGCCGGCCTGGACCTTGTTGAAGTTCTCGGGCGTGAGCACCTGGCGCAAGGCGCTCATCTTGCCGTCGCGCCCGATGGTGATCATGTAGTTCTTCTGGCCCTGGGGCTGGCGGTTGTATTCGAAGACCCTGCCCTGGGGCGCATCCCAGATGTTCTCGGGCTCGCCGAAGCGCGCGCGCACGTCGGCTTCGGTGGACACGCCCTCCTCCAGCTCGCTGATGTGCTTCGGATCGCAGCCCGTCAGCCACAACGTGGCGCCCAGCAGCAGCACCGCCAACGCCGAACGGATCACTTGTCGCTCCATGCCTTCCTCGGGAAATCAGATGGGAGCGGCCAGTCTATCCGCCGGCCCGGCGCTCAGTTCACCGCGAAACAGTAGAGCAGTCCTGCGCCGCCTGTGCTCTTCAGCGCATCCATGCTGCAGCCCCGGGTGGGATGCGAGGAATTCCACGACATCGAAGCTGGAGGGGCGTTGGTACCCATGCGGTTGTGATGCCCGACGATGGCCGAGCCGTCGCCGCTCTTCGTCCAGTTGCCGCAGGTCGTGTCCTTGGTGTCGTTGATGGCGCGGCCGTCGGGAGACGAACCAGTCAGGATGTCATGCTGATTGACGGGATCACCGCTCGCGCTGACGACTTCACCCTTTTCGGTCAGCGCGGTTTCCTTGTTGATCTTGTTCACGCCGTGCAGTTCGTCGAGGTTGCTGGCGATCAGCACGCCCTTGGCATTGAACCACGGGCCATTGCCGATGCGATCGCGGGCATTGACCGCAGGGTTGCCCGGTGTGGCCGTGGTGCTCAGATAGGCCCGCCATGTTCGATTGCCGGCACCGACGTTCGCCGCAAGACTCTGGCAATGGCGGTCGGCGCCCGCGAGGCCGCCAAAGTCGGCGCCTTTCCCCGGATTCACGCTGGTGATGAAAAAGCTCATCTTGCTCTGCGGCGTGGCGGGCCCGGTGGTGCTGCAAGCCACCAGCAGCACGCCGGCTGCAGCGGTCGCGGCAAGGAACATCGAGTAACGGCGCTTCATCGGCAGTCTCCTTGGGTGGATGGGAGCCGCCACGCTAGCGCATGCCGACGGTGGCTTCAATGCGGAATCCACCCGTTTATGCGCCCCTGTCCGGCCCACCCGGTAAAATCCGCGCCCAAAGGTCCTATTGCCATGTCCATCTTCGCCCGCCCCCACTACACGTCCGAAATCACCAATTTCATCGAACAGATGAAAGAAAAGAAGCCGACGCTGGAGGCCGAACAACGCGCCGGCCGCGCGCTCCTCTGGGACAAGCACCTCGACCGCAGCCTGCTCGAGGAATACAGCGAAGCAAACGTTCCGCAGCAGCCCTACGTCTACCAGACCCAAGTCAAGTAAGTGACCATCCGGGCCATTCCGGGCTCCGGCGCCCGCCGGCAAGGTGATGGCGCCGAAACGGACGACTCCGTCCGTTCCGTCCAGGACGAAGTCATCGCGGACGACGGCGCCGCCGTGGTGCCATCGATGCCGGACGTGGTCGACCAGGTCGCGCTCGCCCGGCTCTATGGCGAACCGCTGTTCGCCCTTCCGAACGACCTGTACATCCCGCCCGAGGCCCTCCAGGTCTTCCTCGAAGCCTTCGAAGGCCCGCTGGACCTGCTGCTCTACCTGATCCGCAAGCAGAACTTCAACATCCTCGACATCCCGATGGCGGGACTGACGCGGCAATACCTCAGCTACGTCGACGAGATTCGCCAGACCAATCTCGAACTCGCCGCCGAATACCTGCTCATGGCCGCGATGCTGATCGAGATCAAGTCGCGCATGCTGCTGCCGCCGAAGAAGACTGCCGACGGCGAAGAAGCCGAGGATCCGCGCGCCGAACTGGTTCGCCGTCTGCTCGAATACGAACAGACCAAGCTGCAGGCCGCCTCGCTCAGCGCGATGCCGCAGGCCGGACGCGACTTCTGGAAGGGGCAGGTCTACATCGAGCAATCGCTCAAGCCGCGCTTCCCCGATGTGAACGTCGTCGACCTGCGCGAAGCCTGGGCCGACATCCTCAAGCGCGCCAAGCTGGTGCAGCACCATAAGATCTCGCGCGAGGAACTGAGCGTGCGCGAGCACATGAGCATCGTGCTGCGCCATCTGCAGGGCCGCAAGTTCGTCGAGTTCGAGAGCTTGTTCGACGTGACGCGCGGTACGCCGGTGCTGGTCGTGACCTTCATCGCCATGCTCGAGCTCGCGAAAGAGACGCTCATCGAGATCACCCAGGCCGAAGCGTTCGCGCCTATTTACGTGCGGCTGGCGTACTCGCCGGCCTGACTGTTCTCCCCTCCTCTTCACCGTCTTCACTTTCATCGCCCGATCAAGGGCTCACCGGAATTCCGATGGCACTGCACGACTTCGACGTCCTCATCGTCGGCAGCGGGCTCGCTGGCCTCAGCACCGCACTGCACCTGGCGCCCACGCATCGCGTGGCCGTGATCACCAAGCGTTCGTTGCACGACGGCGCGAGCCATTGGGCGCAGGGCGGCATCGCTGCCGTGCTGGCCGAAGGCGACAGCATCCAGTCCCATGTCGATGACACGCTGGTCGCCGGCGCGGGGCTGTGCGACCTCGCGGCCACCCGCTTCGTGGTCGAGCATGCGCCCGACGCCATTGCCTGGCTGCGCGAACTCGGCGTACCTTTCTCCCTGGAGCATGGCGACCTGCACCTGACACGCGAAGGAGGCCACAGCCAGCGCCGCATCGTGCACGCGGCCGATGCCACCGGTGCGGCCGTGCAGCACACCCTGATCGAGACGGTGCGGCGTACGCCGGGCATCACGCTGTTCGAGGAGCACACGCTGGTCGACCTGATCGTCGGCCGCAAGCTCGGCCTTTCCGATGCCGGCTGCCTGGGCCTTCATGCGCTGGACGCGGCGACCGACGAGGTCGTCACCTTCCGCGCACCCCACACCGTCCTGGCCACGGGCGGCGCGGGCAAGGTCTATCTCTACACGACCAATCCCGACACGGCCACGGGCGATGGCATCGCTGCAGCCTGGCGCGCGGGCTGCCGCGTGGCGAACATGGAGTTCATCCAGTTCCACCCGACCTGTCTATATCACGCCGACGCGAAGTCCTTCCTCATCAGCGAAGCGGTGCGGGGTGAAGGCGGGCGACTCCTGCTGCCCGACGGCACGCGCTTCATGTCGGCGCACGACGAGCGTGCCGAACTCGCGCCGCGCGACGTGGTGGCGCGCGCCATCGACTTCGAGATGAAGAAGCACGGCCTGGACTGCGTGTACCTCGACATCTCGCACCAGAGCCCGGCTTTCCTGAAGGAACACTTTCCGAACATCCTCGCGCGCTGCGCCGAACTCGGCATCGACATCACGCGCGAGCCGATTCCTGTGGTGCCGGCGGCGCATTACACCTGCGGCGGCGTGCTGACCGATCTCAGCGGGCGCACCGACGTGCCCGGCCTCTACGCCATCGGCGAAACCGCATGCACTGGCTTGCACGGCGCCAACCGGCTGGCCAGCAATTCGCTGGTCGAATGCATGGTGTTCGCGCGTGCAGCGGCGAAGGCCGTCGCGGATGCTCCGGCACGTGAGCGCGTGGCATTGCCCACGTGGGACGACAGCCGCGTCACCGATGCCGATGAAACGGTGGTCATCTCGCACAACTGGGACGAACTGCGGCGCTTCATGTGGGATTACGTGGGCATCGTGCGCACCAACAAGCGGCTCGACCGTGCGGCGCACCGGATCGCGCTGCTCACCGGCGAGATCCACGAGTTCTATGCGAACTTCCACGTCACGCGCGATCTGCTGGAGCTGCGCAACCTGGTGCAGGTGGCGGACCTGATCGTGCGCTCCGCCCAAGCGCGCCGCGAAAGTCGCGGACTTCATTTCAGCCGCGACTATCCGGCGCTCGCCGCACCGGCGGCGCCGACCATCCTGGTGCCACCCGCGGTGTGAGGCGGTGCCATCCTTCAACCTGTTCGACCGAGAGCACGCCATGTACATCGCCCGCACGATTCCTGAACTGCGCGACCATCTGAGTCGCTTCCGTCGCCCGGCCTTCGTTGCCACCATGGGCAACCTGCACGACGGCCACCTGGCGCTGGTGCGGCAGGCCAAGCCGCTGGGCGACGTGACGGTGGCGAGCATCTTCGTCAACCGCCTGCAGTTCTTGCCGCACGAGGACTTCGACACCTATCCGCGCACCTGGGAGAGTGACTGCGAAAAGCTGCGCTCCGCCGGTTGCGACGTGCTCTTCGCGCCCGACGAACGCGCGCTCTACCCCGAGCCGCAGACTTGCAAGGTGCATCCTGATGCCGCTTTGGCCGACATCCTTGAAGGCCACTTCCGACCTGGCTTCTTCATCGGCGTCTGCACGGTCGTCATGAAGCTGTTCGCCTGCGTGCAGCCCGCCGTTGCAGTGTTCGGCAAGAAGGACTATCAACAACTGATGATCATCCGGCACATGGTGCGGCAGTTCGCGCTGCCCATCGAGATCGTGGGCGGCGAGACCCGGCGAGCGGACGATGGCCTGGCCCTGTCGTCACGCAACGGCTATCTGGGCGAGACCGAACGCGCGGAGGCCGTGCAACTCTCGGCGGCACTTCGGGCGATGGCGGCAGCCATCCAGGCCGGTGAGCGCGACCTGGGTGCGCTGGAGGCGCGTGCGATGCAGATGCTCGAACAGCGGGGCTGGAAGCCTGACTACGTGGTGCTGCGCCGACGCTCCGACCTGCAAGCGCCGACGCCGGGCGAACCGCTGGTCGCGCTCGCCGCTGCACGGTTGGGAACAACGCGCCTCATCGACAATCTGGAAATCGATCCTTGAGATTGCGATGACCTACAGCGTCAAGGAAATCTTCTACACATTGCAAGGCGAAGGCGGCCAAGCTGGCATGCCCGCCGTGTTCTGCCGCTTTGCAGGGTGCAATCTGTGGACCGGACGCGAGAGCGACCGCGCCAGTGCAGTCTGTCGTTTCTGCGACACCGACTTCGTGGGCACGGACGGTACGCTGGGCGGCAAGTTCGCGAGCGCCGATTTGCTGGCCGATACCATCGCCGCGCAATGGCCGGCCGACGACGACGCCCATCGGCTGATCGTCATCACCGGCGGCGAACCGCTTCTGCAACTGGACGCTGCACTGATCGACGCGCTGCACGCACGCCGCTTCCGCATTGCGGTGGAAAGTAACGGCACGCTCGCGGCACCCGACGGCATCGACTGGCTCTGCATCAGCCCGAAAGCCGGCGCGCCCTGGATTCAACGCAGCGGACAGGAACTCAAAGTGGTCTGGCCGCAGCCCGGCCTGGACCTGGACGTGCTGTATGCCGAAGGTCGCTTCGCGCACCATTTCCTGCAACCGATGGATGGTCCCGCCCAGGCCAACAACATCGCGTTGTGCATCGACACCTGCATGCGCCACCCCGGCTGGCGGCTGAGCCTGCAGACGCACAAGCTCACCGGGATCCGCTGAGGTCCGCACGGAAACGATCATGTCCTCGCAGCAACTCACCGTCAGTCAACGCATCTTTTTCGATGCCGCCCACACCTTGCGGCGCGAGATCGAAGCCGAAGGCAGTCGCCGCATTCACGGCCACACCTATCACGCGGAGATCTCCATTCGCGGGCCGCTCGATCCCGAGACAGGCATGGTGCTCGATCTCGGCGTGCTGCGCGCACGTCTGCAGGATGTGCGCGCGCGACTCGACCATCATTTGCTCGACGATGTCCCGGGCCTCGGCATTCCCACGTTGGAAAACCTCTGCCTGTTCATTGCCGCGGCGTTGGGCGACATGCAGCCGCGAATCTCGCAAGTGCGCGTCTGGCGCGACGCGCTGGGCGACGAGTGCCTGTTGAATCTGGCTCAGACCGCACCGATCCCTGCGACGATTGCGCCGGTCGGCTGACCGCTCTTCAGCGCGGCGGTAAAGGCCAGCATGCGATCGATCGGCACGCGGGCGCGCCGGCCGAGCGCCGGGTCGACGTGGATTTCACCGGCCCCCGTCTCCAGCACGCGCGCCAGATCCGCGAGGCCGTTCATGGCCATCCACGGGCAGTGCGCGCAGCTCTTGCACGTGGCCGAATTGCCGGCGGTCGGCGCCTCGATGAAGGTCTTGCCCGGGTTGAGCATGCGCAGCTTGTGCAACATGCCGTTGTCGGTCGCGACGATGAACTCGGTCGCATCCATGCGCTGCGCGGCGCTCAGGATGGCGGAGGTCGACCCCACCGCGTCGGCCAGCGCGATCACATCGGCCGGGGCCTCGGGATGCACGAGCACCTTGGCATCGGGATGGTCCTTCATCAGCAGTTCGAGCTCCAGCGCCTTGAATTCGTCGTGCACGATGCAGGCGCCCTGCCAGCTGACCATGTCGGCGCCGGTTTCGCGGCGGATGTAGTCGCCCAGGTGGCGGTCGGGCGCCCAGAGGATCTTCTGGCCCTGTGCCGTCAGCGCGCGCACCACGTCCAGCGCGCAGCTCGATGTGACGAGCCAGTCGGCCCTCGCCTTCACCGCCGCGCTCGTGTTCGCGTAGACGACCACGGCGCGATCCGGGTGCTGGTCGCAGAACGCGCTGAACGCATCCTCCGGGCAGCCGAGGTCGAGCGAGCAAGTGGCGTCCAGGTCGGGCATCAGCACCCGCTTTTCCGGCGACAGGATCTTGGCGGTTTCGCCCATGAAACGCACGCCCGAAACCACGAGTGTCTGCGCCGCATGGTCGCGGCCGAAGCGCGCCATTTCGAGCGAATCGCTGACGAGGCCGCCGGTTTCCTCGGCCAGGTCCTGCAGGTCCGGATGAACGTAGTAGTGGGACACCATCACTGCATTGCGCTCGACCAGCAAGCGGCGAATGCGGTCCTTCAGCGCACCGCGCTCCGCGGGCGATGGTTCTGGCGGCACGCGGGCCCAGGCCCGGCGCGTGTCGCACACGGCGGCGTCGTTCTCGACGACGGCGTCGTCTTCGGGGCGGTACAACGCCGGTTGTTCGTAATCGACGCTGATGACGGCAGATGACATGGTCAGGCTTCCTGGAATCGCATCGAGAAATCGACCGCCTTCACATCCTTGGTGAGCGCGCCCACCGAGATGCGGTCCACGCCGGTTTCAGCCAGGGCGCGAACGCTGTCGAGCGTTACGCCGCCGGAAATTTCGAGCACGGCGCGTGCATCGCCCGCTGCGTCGTTGCGGCGCACGGCTTCGCGCAGGGTGGGGAGGTCCATGTTGTCCAGCAGCACCATGCGGGCGCCGTTGGCAAGGGCCTCGTCGAATTGCGCGAGCGTCTCGACCTCGATCTCGATGAACCTGGCACGCGCCGCCACCTCTTCGGCAGCACGCAGCGCGGCACGGACGCCTCCTGCCGCGGCAATGTGGTTTTCCTTGATCAGGATCGCGTCATAGAGTCCGATGCGGTGGTTCGTGCCGCCGCCGACGCGCACCGCGTACTTTTGCGCGAGGCGAAGGCCCGGCAGCGTCTTGCGCGTGTCGACGATTTGCGCGCGCGYACCACGGATGGCCTCGACGTAGGTGGCGGTCCGCGTCGCCACCGCACTGAGCAGTTGCAGAAAGTTGAGCGCGGTGCGCTCGGCCGTCAGGATCGACCTCGCACTGCCCGAGATTTCGAGCACCGTCTGGTCGGCAGCGACGCGAGCGCCTTCCTTGTCATGCCACAGCACGCGCGCCTGGGGATCGAGTTGGCGCACGACTGCCTCCACCCAAGGCGCGCCGCATAGCACTGCCGACTCGCGCACGAGCACGCGGGCCGTCGCACGCGTCTCGGTGCCGATCAACCCAGCGGTGAGATCGCCGTCGCCGGCGTCTTCCTTGAGCGCGCGCGCGGCATCCGCCCGCGCCAGTTCGGCCAGTTGGGCCTCGGAAAAATCGAAGAAGGAATTGTTCATGCTGATTCTGCAAGCGGGCGCGGATTCAGGCGGATTCGACGCCCGGCTCCCGCCCCATAAGTTCAGCGACCGCTTCGGCCGGCCGCACCCGGCCGTCGAGTACCGCGACCACACTGTCGGAAATGGGCATCTCGACACCCAGATGCCGCGCACGCTGCACGACCGTGCGCGCGCAATAAACGCCCTCGGCCACGTGGCCGAGCGAATCCACGGCCTGGGCAAGCGTGCGGCCCTGGGCCAACAACAGGCCGACCTTGCGGTTGCGAGAAAGGTCGCCTGTCGCCGTCAAGACGAGATCGCCGAGGCCGGAAAGACCCATGAAGGTATCGACCCGCGCGCCCAATGCGACGCCGAAGCGTGTCATCTCCGCGAGACCGCGCGTGATGAGCGCAGCGCGGGCGTTGAGACCGAGCGCCAGGCCATCGGCAAGGCCGGTGGCGATGGCGAGCACGTTCTTGACCGCCCCGCCGACTTCGACGCCGACGATGTCTTCGTTTGCATAGACACGCAGCGAAGGACCATGAAAAGCCTCCACCAGCGCCTCGCGCAGATGGGCGTGCGGGCTGGCAGCGACCAGTGCGGTGGGCCGGCCCTGCGCCACTTCCAACGCAAAACTCGGGCCGCTCAAGACGCCCGCCGTCAAGCGCGGCGCAACCCTGGCCTGGATTTCGTGGGCAAGAAGGCCTTCCTCGCCCGAATCGACAAGCGCCGGCTCCACGCCCTTGGACAGCCAGGCCAGCGGACACGCCAGTTCGCGCAATACATGGAGCTGCTCGCGCAATGCTGCCATCGGCGTCGCCACGATGACGAGGTCGACACCCGCCACCGCTGCCAGCGGGTCGCCGGCGCAAACGGTCAGGGAAGGAGAAAGCGCGATGCCGGGCAGGTAGCGCGCGTTTTCGCGCGCCGCCGATATCGCCTGCGCCTGAGCGGCATCACGGGCCCACAGGGTGACCGCGTGCCGGCCGGAGGCATTGACCGCCAGCGCCGTACCCCAGGCGCCGGCGCCGAGCACGCAGATTTTCATCGGCGGCGACGGAAGGTGACCGGCTTACTGCGCGAGGGTCGGCGCGCCCTGGGCGGCTGCCTGGGCTTGCTGCTGCTCGAACATCGCCTGGAAGTTGACTTCGGCGAGGTGCACGGGCGGGAAGCCGCCGCGCTGGATGATGTCGGCCACGTTGCCGCGCAGGTAGGGGTAGACGATCTGCGGGCAGGCGATGCCGAGGATCGGGCCCATCTGCTCGTCCGGCAGATTGCGGATCTCGAAGATGCCGGCCTGCTTGGCCTCGACCAGGAATACCGTCTTCTCTTCGATCTTGGTCTGCACGGTGGCCGACACGACGATCTCGAAGATTCCGTCAGCCACCGGCTGGGCGTCGATGCCGAGCTGGATGTCGACGGTGGGTTGCTGCTGCTCGAGCAGGATGGCCGGCGAGTTGGGTTGCTCGAGCGACATGTCTTTCAGGTAGACGCGCTGGATCTGAAAGACGGGATCTTGGGCTTGCTGGTCGGCCATGGCTGAACTTTCTAGGGTCAAAACAACGCCCGCCCCGGGAAAACCCCCGGAGCGGGCTTCTGGATGTAGCCGGGGATTATCGCCCGCGCGCGTTACAGGGCTCAGGCGCCCTGAAGCAAAGGTATCAGGGCGCCGCGACCATCGAGCGCGATGAGGTCATCACAGCCGCCGACATGCGTGTCGCCGATGAAGATCTGCGGGACGGTGCGGCGCTGAGTGATGTCCATCATCGTGGCGCGCGCCTGCGGGTCGCTGTCGATGCGGATCTCTTCGATCTGCTCCACGCCCTTGGACATGAGGATTTGCTTCGCGCGAATGCAGTACGGGCAAACGGCGGTGGTGTACATCTTGACAGCTTGCATCGGGGGTATCTCTGGGGTTCAGGCCTTTTCGACCGGCAGGTTAGCGTCTTTCCACGATTTGAGTCCGCCGGCGACTGCTTGGGCCTGCTCATAGCCGAGCTTCTTGGCCGTGGCCACGGCGCGTTGAGCGCGCGCGCCAGTTGCACAGATAAGCAACAAAGGCAACGATTTGTTTTTGACCGCTGTCGGGAGCTTTTGCTCCAACTGATCGAGCGGCACGTTCTTCGCGCCGGTGACGTGACCCGCGGCGAATTCCTCAGGCTCGCGAACGTCGACCACCACCGCACGCTCGCGGTTGATGAGTTGGACTGCGCCCTGCGCCGTCAGCGAGCCGGCATTGGCGCCGCGCAGCATCGGCCAGGCGAGCATGCCGCCCGAGCTGAGCGCGATCAGGATCAACATCCAGTTGTCGACGATGAATTTCACGGTGTTCCTTGAGTGGCAAACCCCGGATTTTAGAATGTCGGGTTTCCGCACGCGTTCCCAAAGGCCTCCCCCATGCACAAACTGGTACTGATCCGCCACGGCGAATCGACCTGGAATCTCGAAAACCGCTTCACCGGCTGGACCGACGTCGACCTGACGGCGACCGGCATCGAACAGGCCAAGCAGGCCGGTCGACTGCTCAAGGCGGAGGGCTACGACTTCGATGTGGCCTATACCAGTGTCCTCAAGCGCGCCACCCGGACGCTCTGGCACACCCTTGACGAACTCGACCGCACCTGGTTGCCGGTCGTGCATTCCTGGCGCCTCAACGAGCGCCACTACGGCGGTCTGCAAGGCCTGAACAAGGCCGAAACCGCCAAGAAATACGGCGATGAGCAGGTCCTGGTCTGGCGCCGGAGCTACAACACCCCCCCGCCGCCGCTTGAAGCGAACGACCCGCGCAGCGAACGCGGCGACGTGCGCTATGCCAAGCTGAGCCCCGAGCAGATCCCTTTGACCGAATGCCTGAAGGACACCGTGGCACGCGTCCTTCCCTTCTGGAACGAATCCATGGCGCCCGCGATCCGGACCGGACGACGCCTGGTTGTCTCAGCGCACGGCAATTCGATTCGCGCACTGGTGAAATACCTCGACGGCATCTCGGACGACGCCATCGTCGGCCTCAACATCCCCAACGGTATCCCGCTGGTCTATGAGCTCGACGACGACCTCAAGCCGTTGCGACACTATTACCTCGGCGATGCCGACGCGGCCGAAAAAGCCGCGGCAGCCGTCGCAGCGCAAGGCAAAGGCTGACGAAAAGTCGGAAATAGATTGAAGGGATTCACGGAACCCCGGCACACAACCAGCTTCCAAGCTGTGTATATTGGTTTGACAGGCGACAAGGACTCTTACACATGGGCCAGAAATTGAAAATCACCGGCTGGGTTGCCGCGGGCGCCTTTGCCGGCGCGCTGACCACGGTCTCATTGCAAACCGTTGCACGCGGGTCACTGGCTCCCCTGCCACTGGAAGAACTACAGCAACTCGCTGCCGTCTTCGGCATGGTCAAGAGCGACTACGTCGAACCCGTCGACGAAAAGAAGCTCATCTCCGACGCGATATCGGGCATGGTCGCCGGGCTCGATCCGCACTCCCAGTATTTCGACAAGAAATCGTTCAAGGAATTTCGCGAAGGCACCACCGGCCGCTTTGTCGGTGTCGGCATCGAGATTTCGCAGGAAGATGGCCTGATCAAGGTGGTCTCCCCGATCGAGGGTTCGCCGGCATTCCGCGCGGGCCTCAAGCCGAACGACCTGATCACCAAGATCGACGACACCGCTGTTCGCGGACTGTCGCTCAATGATGCCGTCAAGCGCATGCGCGGCGAGGCCAACACCAAGGTTCTCCTCACGATCTACCGCAAGGACGAGAACCGCACCTTCCCGGTCACGATCACGCGCGAGGAAATCCGCACGCAATCGGTGCGAGGCAAGGTGATGGAGCCCGGCTATGCGTGGATCCGCCTGTCGCAGTTCCAGGAGCGCACGGTCGACGACTTCGTCAAGAAGGTCGAGGAAATCTACAAGCAGGACCCCAATCTCAAGGGTCTGGTGCTCGACCTGCGCAACGATCCGGGCGGCTTGCTCGACGCCGCCGTCGCGGTTTCCGCTGCGTTCCTGCCTGAAAACGTGACTGTCGTCTCCACCGACGGCCAACTCGCCGAAAGCAAGGCTGTCTACAAGGCTGCGCCCGAGTTCTATCAGCGCCGTGCTGGCAGCGATCCGTTGCGCAACCTGCCCGCCGGGCTCAAGACGGTGCCACTGGTCGTGCTCGTCAACGAAGGCTCCGCGTCGGCCAGCGAAATCGTCGCCGGTGCGCTGCAGGACCACAAGCGCGCCACCGTCATGGGCAGCCAGACCTTCGGCAAGGGCTCGGTGCAGACCGTACGGCCGCTCGGCCCGGACACCGGCTTGAAGATCACCACTGCGCGCTACTACACGCCGAGCGGCACCTCGATCCAGGCCAAGGGCATCGTGCCGAACGTGCTGGTCGACGAGAGCGCCGAAGGCAGCCCCTACGCCGCATTGCGCATGCGCGAGGCCGACCTCGAAAAGCATCTGGCCAGCGGCCAGGGACCCGAGGCCAAGGACCCCGAGCGCGAAAAGGCACGGGACGACGCCCGCAAGCGCCTCGAGGAAGAAGCCAAGAAGCCGCCGCAGGACCGCAAGGTGCCTGAGTTCGGTTCCGACAAGGACTTCCCATTGATCCAGGCGTTCAACCGGCTCAAGGGCCAACCGGTGCTCGTGAGCAAGACGCAGGTGATCGTCGACAACAAGGAAGAGAAAAAGGAGAACTGATCCCGGGGCGGGCTCCGCAAAGGAGCCCTGGCCGCCCTGGCGATCCACGAGGCGCATGGAAGACCACGACCTCCTGCGCTATTCGCGCCACATCCTGCTTGAAGAATTCGGCATCGACGGCCAGGCGCGGGTGAGTGCGTCGCACGCGCTCGTCATCGGTGCCGGAGGGCTCGGTTCTCCGGCCCTGCTCTATCTCGCAGCAGCGGGGGTCGGCCGCATCACGCTCGTCGACGACGATGAGCTTGACCTGACGAATCTCCAACGGCAGGTGGCACACACGACCGCGCGCGTGGGGATGGCCAAGGTCGACTCGGCTGCCGAAGCCATGCGGGCCATCAATCCCGATATTTCCATCGAAACCCGCAAGCTGCGCGCCAACGACGAGTTGCTGGCGCAATGGGTGACGGCGGCCGACGTCGTGATCGACTGCAGCGACAACTTCCACACGCGCCACGCCGTCAACCGTGCGTGCGTGGCGCACGCGAAGCCCTTGGTGGCCGGCGCGGCCATCCGCTTCGACGGACAACTGAGCGTCTATGACACGCGCGATCCTGCCTCCCCATGCTATGCATGCCTGTTTCCGCCGGACGCGGAATTCGAGGAGACCCGTTGCGCAGTGCTCGGCGTATTTGCGCCAGTGGTCGGCACCATCGGCACCTTGCAGGCCAGCGAAGCCTTGAAGCTTCTCGCAGGGATCAGCCCCTCGCTGGCGGGCAGTCTGTTGATGTTCGACGGTCGCCGTACAACCTTCGACACTCTTCGCGTTGCGCGCGATCCGGACTGCAGCGTTTGCGGCCACCGCCCCGGGCCCTGAGCACTAACTGCCGTTCCCGATGGGCGGCGACTGCTTCCTTGCCTTGGCCGCGCCAGCCGCGGCTTCGCGCGATTCCGGCCGTTTCGCCTGCGTCAGGACGTCCTGGCAGTCGACGTCGCGCCCGGGGCCGGTTTCGATGGTCGCGGCAAGCGCAAGCAGAGGATTGATGACGCTCAACGCCGCGGCGGCCACACCGCGCGTGACCAATGGCCCCATCTCGATGCCGACCTTCGGCGATGCAAACGTGCCGCGGATGAGGAGCGGCGTGCGCACCGCCAGGATGCTCTTGTCCTTGGGCTGCTGCCGAACGACAAGATTCATCGTCTCGTCCCGCAGGCTGACGTTCCCGGCACCGTAGAACACTGTGTCGCTCGTATCGAAGACGAGGCTGCGGCCGTTCATCACGCCCTTTTCGACATCGAACGCCAGCGCTGCGCATCGCAGCGTCACATTGCGATCGCCCCTGAGCAGAAACTTGATGATCTCGCCGCCGTCGAGACCGAGAACCTCCATCAGCAGATTGCTGATCTGCCCGCGGCCCGTGATGGCCGCGACGTCGCCAGACGCGGCACCCAACCAGCCAGCCACCGAATTGCCGCGTCCGGAGAGGTTGATTCGCCCGTCCAACTTGTTGAAGCTCGTCTTCAGCGTTTCGACCTTCGGGATGAGGCGACTAAGCTGTATTCCCCGCACGTCGAGCGACGCGCGGATGTCGGCCGGATTCCGAGTGCCGTCGATACGTATCGCGCCGGCCACCTTGCCGCCGGCGACGCCCAATTCAAGCGGGTCCAGCATCAGCACGCCGTCCTTGAGCGTCACTTGCACGCTTCCCTTGTCCAGCGGCAGTTCCCGCACGTTCTCGATGCGATCGGCGGTGTATTTCACGTCGGCATTCATCGCATGCACGCGCTCGAAGTCGAGCGGCGCATCGGGCAGCACCTTGCGCCCGGCATCGTGCTTCGACCGACTGACCTGCTCGATGGTCGGGGGCGGCGCTACGCCTTCGACCGCGTTGACTGAACGGGCGGTCGGTGCCAGACCGATGAACGGACCGAGGTCGTCCATGTCGAGCACGCGCGAGCGGAGACTGCCGCTCAGGTGCGGCACCTCCTGGGCCTTGTCGAACGCCATCTCGCCGCCGATGTCGGAGAGCCCCAGCCGGCCTTTCATGCCCCGAATTTCCCACAACGATCCTTGTTTGTGGAGATTGCCGCTGAGCGCATAGGGCGGAGTCTGCGGCAGCGCTATGCCAAGAATGGGAAAGAGATTGCCGAGGTTCTGCCCCCTCAGCTCGACCTGGGCATCCAGACCATCCAGGGTTGCCAGCTCGACGACCGTGCCCTTCGCCTTCAGCCGGCCATGGCCGGCCCGGAGATCGATCTCGATCGGGAACGGCGACTTTCCCGGTGTATTGAGTTGCAGCACGTTGCCGGTGCGCCCATCGGCCGAAACCGGCTGATGCCGATAGCGGCCCTTGATCTCGAAGCTCAAGGGCATGTCGCCCCGGCTGCTGTCCAAGGTAAAGGCTGCATGCAGATCCACATCCTCGTGCTTCGCGAAAAAGTCGACAGTGCCGCCGTCGACCTGCAGCAAACCGATGGTCGGAACAGAGTCCTCATTGGCCGTGTCTTGGCCTAGCGCCCATGTGCGCCGCCCATCCTCTTCCACCTGAAGCCCGAGCGTCGGCGAACTCAGCACGAGACGCGGCAGCACAACCTTGCCAACGAGCAGCCGCCAGAATTCGACATCGAACTCCGCGCCTTCAGCCCGCACCAGGTACGGGTCTCGCGCCCAGGAAGGATTGGCGAATTCGACGCCATCAAGCTTGACCGTCGCAACGTGCCAGCCCGGCTTCACATCCAGCCGGCGCGTGATTTCGAAGTGACGGCCGGTGCGTTCGCTGACATAGCGATTGAGCGGCTCACGAAGAACGTCCCACGGGAAAAGCACCACGCCCAGAACGAGCACGGCGAACAACCCCAGCAATGGAACGCCCAGCCTGGGCCAAACCGATCGACGCTTTGGCTTTGACGTTGGAGCCATCGCGGTCAAGGCAGAGCACCCCTTTCATTGGCGATGTCGGGATCGCCGCAACCACGGCGACCGAATGTAACCAGCCTAATGTGAAACGATGCGCACAGCAGGTCGGCGCCTGGCCGCAGCCGCTGTGAGGCCGGGCCTACGAGCGAGACGCCCGGGAACTCGTAAGAACAAGCCTACATCTGCAGACCGCGGAACCTTGCATCATCTGGGCCAATAAACGGTAGCATTTGCAACGACAGCTTTCCTTGGGGAGCAAGCAAGTACTCGCATGGCTCGCCAAGGGGCAGTGGTTCTTATGGACCCAAGATTGAAAACCTACATCGTCGAAGACAACGTCACGATCCGAGAGAATCTCGTCGGCACTCTGGAAGAACTCACGTGCATCTCGGCCATCGGTTTCGCGGAAACGGAAACCGAAGCCAGCCAATGGCTGAGTGAAAACGCCGACGCATGGGAACTGGCCATCGTCGACCTCTTCCTGAAGCAGGGAAGCGGCTTGGGCGTCCTTCAAGCCTGCATGTCGCGCCGTCCAAACCAGAAAGTGGTGGTTCTCAGCAATTACGCCACTCCCGACATCCGCAAGCGCTGCGCCCAGTTCGGCGTGGACGCAGTCTTCGACAAGTCAAACGAAATTGACGCCCTCATCGATTTCTGCATTGAGCAAGCCTCATCTCGCACCAAGCAGCACACCACCCGGAACTGACCCGGGCGATCTCAGGTTCGGGAGGCACCGCGGAACCGGCTCCGCCGGGCCGCTGGTGCCGCCCCCGGTAGGGGGTTGGCGAAGCGACACGAAGTGCGCGCAGCCTGGGGGCGAGCTTAATCAATCAATTTGTTTTTAAGGGCGTAGTACGTCAGGTCGCTGTTTGAAGACAGATTCATCTTCTCCATCAACCGCGTGCGATACGTACTCACGGTCTTGACCGACAACGACAGCGTCTTGGCGATATCCCCTGCCGTCTCGCCCTTTGCCAGCTTGAGGAACACTTGGAACTCGCGTTCAGAGAGTTGTTCGTGAGGCGCAGCGTCGTCCTTGCGATCAAGCTGGCGGGCCAGCAGTTCGGCCACTGCCGGCGTGATGTACCGACGGCCCAGCGAAATGGTGCGGATCGCGTTCACGATCTCGATCGGATCGCACTCCTTGTTGAGATAGCCGCTCGCGCCCTGACGGATGAGGTTCATCGCGTAGTGCTCTTCAGGGTACCCGCTCAGGATAAGAATTCCGACATCCGGCGCCTTGGCGCGAATCATCGCGAGCGCATCGATGCCGCTTTGGCCCGGCATCGACAGATCCATCACCAGCACGTCCAGTTCGGTCGTACGCACAAGTTCGATGGCCTCGCGGCCACTCGCTGCTTCACCTACCACGCGCAGGTCAACGTGCTCGGAAAAGAACTGCCGCAAGCCGGACCGCACGATGGCATGGTCGTCCACAATTCCGATCTTGATCATCTGTTACCTTCGTCGTTCGTCACGGCCATTTTGCGCCGCAACATGTCGATCCCTGGTCGATTTCGATTATTCCCGAATTTGAGATGTAGGCACCCCTCGGAGACCTCATGCGCTGGTTAGCTTTCCCGAAGATGGCCCTGAGCCTCACGCTCGCCACACTGGCAGCGCTGGCGCTTGTGAGCATCAACGAGGCCAGCTACCGCCAGTCCTACCAGGCCCTCGTCGAGGTCAGCGACGCACAGCGGGCGCGCACGGTGCTCAATCTGATGCTGCAGAACATCCTCGATGCTGAAACGGGCCAGCGGGGCTACCTGTTGACAGGCGAGGCGCGTTATCGCGAGCCCTACGACCAGGCGGTCAAGCAGGTCGACGGTCATTTGGCCGCGCTGCAGATCCTCTACGCCCAGCGGCCGGCACAGCTTGCTCAGTTGAGCCAGCTTTCGAAGCATGTGTCACGAAAGCTTGCTGAAATGGACATGAGCGTTCGCCTGCGCCAAAGCGGCAACGAGGACGCATGGAAATTCGTCATCACGACCGATGTGGGCCGCGAGGAAATGGACGCCATTCGCAACGAGGTCGGCGATCTCATCGCGATCAGCAGCGACGAACTCACGCGCGGGCAGCTCCAGATTACAAGGTCCCTCCGCTTTGCCCGCATCGGCATCGGCATCGTGGCGCTTGCCGGACTCATCGCTTTCTATCTCTATCTGAGACAGACGCATGCGCTGCGCTCGGTCGGCGAGCGTCAGCAACAGGCGCTGGAACGCGAACGCAATACGCTCGAGGGCGAGGTCCGCGAGCGCACCGCGACGTTGGCGGAGCTCGCCACCCACCTGCAACAGGTGCGCGAGACCGAGCGCGGCTATCTCGCGCGCGAACTGCACGACGAGCTGGGATCGCTCTTGACCGCCGCGAAGCTCGACGTCGCCCGCCTGAAATCCAGGCTGGCCGATTCGCCGGACGCGACGCAGCGGCTGCAGCATCTGAACGACCTGCTCAACAGCGGAATCGCGCTCAAGCGCCGCATCATCGAGGATCTCCGGCCGTCTTCGCTGGCCAATCTCGGGCTGGTCGCTTCGCTCGAGATCCTCGGGCGAGAGTTCGCTGAGCGCTCGAACATGGAAATCGAGATGGTGCTCGAGCCGGCCTCTCTCGATGAAGCGAACCAACTCACGGTCTATCGCATGGTGCAGGAAGGCCTCACCAACATCAGCAAGTACGCGCAGGCCACCGAGGCCAGCATCGTGATGAAGAACTACGGCAATCACGTCGTCGTCGAAGTCACGGACAACGGCAAGGGCTTCGACCCTCAGCACAGCCGCCCGTCGACCCACGGCCTCCAGGGCATGCGGCACCGTGTCGAGGCAGCCAAGGGCAAGCTCGCCATCGCGTCGAAGCCGGGCGAGGGTACGCGCCTGAGAGCCGTCCTGCCGTCGTCGCCAACCCGCTAGGCAAGCGCCGGCATTCGGCGATCGATCTCATTCGACCCTCTCCTACGCCCCGCGGCCATTGCTGCTGACAGGGCGCGAACGACGGCGCACTTAACGTCGGTTCCACATCAACGAGACCAATCTCGGAAGGAGTTCAACATGTTGCACTACGCAGTCGTGTTCCTCGTCATTGCCTTGATCGCCGCCCTCTTCGGATTCGGCGGCATTGCGGCAAGCGCCGTCGGCATCGCGAAGATCCTCTTCATCATCTTCCTGATCCTCGCGCTAGCAAGTTTCATCGCGGGCTTGATACGACGCGGGTAGCGTCGTTACGATGGGCAGGCACTCGCAACAACTCCCCTGGAAGGAAAACTTTTCATGAACACGACCGTGAAGACCCCCGCCCAACTGGCAGAAGACGCCCGACAAACTGCCAACGACGCCATCGACACAACGCGTGCCTATGCGCAGAACGCGGTGAACGCAGCCGGGGAAAAGGTTCGTGACCTGCGCCGTGATGCGGAGCCGGCAGTCGAACAGCTCGCCGCCCGGGTCCAGCAGGCAGTCCAACGCGGACTGGATGCGGCCTCGACCACCAGTGCCCGCGCGCAGCGCCGCCTCGAACAGGCCGCCGACGTCACCGGCAAGTACATCGCGGACCAGCCCGTTCGCTCCGTGCTGGTTGCCGCCGCAGCCGGCGCCGCGATCGCGGCGCTCATCGTGCTGGCCAGCCGCCGCCGGGACGACTACTGACCTAAGCCGTTTTCATTAACGGCTCCCAGCGAGCCTCAACCCGCCTGGCACCATGCTCCATCCCATTTACTCCACGGTGCTAGGGCATCCGGAGTTGATCGCTGATCACCTTGCGAACTATGGCGCGCTCCTTCGGCAGGAGACTGAAGAAGCAAGCCGCGACCTGATCGCCCGAACGGTCGCGGGCGTTCTTGCCGCAGTGAGCGCCATGCTGGCACTTGGCCTGATCGGCGTCGCCGTCATGCTCGGCTTTTTGCATGGCACGTTTCATTGGGTGCTCGCCGTCGTGCCGGGCGTTGCGGTATTGATCGCACTGATATCAGCCGGTATTGCCATGCGGCCGCGCGAATTCCATGCGTTCTCGGATCTGCGCGCGCAACTCGACGCGGATCTGCATGCGCTCCATCTGGCGGGAGAGCGGCATGAACATTGAACGAGACCAGCTCACTCCCCAGGAACGCCTGACGGTCTCGCGCCAGGCCCTGATCGCGCAGCTGTACGGCGAACAGTCCCATCCTGACGAGATCGATGCGGCCGAAGGGCCGCCTCCCCATCGCGGCGGCAAAGCCGGCGCCCGCCCCTACAACTGGAGTGCTGTGGCCGGCAATGTGGTCCGTCGCTGGTGGCGCAGACACCCGGCAAACGCTGCCGGCCAACTCGCGTTACCCGTGCTTGAACGATATGCACGCGAAGAACCCGCAAAGCTCGTCGCCGCGGCAGCCGCGACCGGCGCGCTGGTCGTGCTCGTCAAACCTTGGCGGCTGCTTTCCATCACTGCCGTGCTGGCGGCCGTGCTGAAGACTTCGGACGTGGCCGATCTGGTCACCACGCTCATGAAGAAAACCACGAACCCACGAAAGGATGCGCCATGAACACTGCTGTCAAAGAACGCCCGACCCGCTTGGTGCTCGATCAACGAGCCATCGATGCCGCGGCTTCCAAGAGCCTTGATGAAGGCGCCGTCACGCCCAGCTACGGGCCGTGGCGCGACGACATCGTCAAGCTGTTGAACGACGCGCTGGCAACGGAGCTGGTCTGCGTGCTGCGCTACAAGCGCCACTACTTCACTGCCAATGGCGAGGCATCGCCGAAAATCGCCGAGGAATTCCTCGTTCACGCGAACGAAGAATCCGGCCATGCGGACAGGATTGCCGAACGCATCGTGCAGCTTGGCGGCGAGCCGGATTTCAACCCAGCGTCCCTGCAAGAACGCAGCCACGCCGACTACGACGAATCCAGCGAGCTGCAGGCGATGGTGCGCGCCAATCTCGTTGCGGAGCGCATCGCGGTGGAGACCTATCGCCAGATGATCTCGCTCATCGGGGACAAGGATCCGACGACGCGCCGCATGCTCGAGGAAATCCTCGCGGACGAGGAGGAACACGCGGACGAACTGAAGGATTGGCTCGGCCACTGAGTCGCGGTCCGCCGACTTTTCCATCAAAAAAACCCGGCAGATGCCGGGTTTTTTGATGCGCGAACGCACAAGCTACATCGCCTTCACCTGAAGGTTGTTGTTGACCGCGCCGACGCCCTTCACGGACTTCGCGATCTCCTCTGCACGTGCCTTGGCCGCCGCATTGGGTGCCGGTCCGCTCAGGCTCACGACGCCGCCCTTGGTGTCGACGTCGATCTTGATCGCGCTCAGGTCAGGGTCCTTGGCAAGGCCCGTCGACACGCCGGCAGTGATGGCTGCATCGTCCATCGTCGCCGACGCATTGGCCGCAGTGGATTCCGTCTTGGCCCTGGCTTCACTGGCCATCTGGCCAGCCTTCGCCTTGGCATCCGCGCCCGCCTGCTCGGTCTTGGCAATTGCCGAATCCACCTTTTCACCCGCGGTCGGGCCCCCTGCCTTGTCACCGCAGGCCGTCAGCGCGAGGGCGCCGCCTGCCAGCAGCACAAAGAGGTTTTTTCGGAACTTTCCGGATGTGGGGTCGAAATCAGTCATGGAGAACCTCCTGTTCCTCGAAGAGAGGTGCCCGTGCATGGCGCGGGCCCTCGGTTCACAACTTGTCCGCATCGTCCTTGAGGGCGTCCTTCACCTGTTCCTTGGTATCGCCATAGGTCTTCTGCACCTTGCCGGCCGCCTGGTCGACGACGCCTTCCGTCTTCAACTTGTCGCTGCCGACCACCTTACCGGCCGCTTCCTTGACCTTGCCCTTGGCCTCCTCGACGCGGCCTGCCACTTGATCCTTGTTCATGTTGAACTCCTTGGTGAATGGGTTGATGGATGGTTCGCCCGAACCACGCAAGTCAATCTAGCCAGCAGCACCCGTCGTCGCGCGGCGGCAGCGGCGCGACCTGCTGTAGGACATGGGGAAGTCAGGCTGTCACGATCCAGCCCTCGAGCGGATCGAGATCTGCCGGAAGGCCGTAGCCGGGGCCTTCGCTCGCCTTGTGTGCGGCGCCCCATGCGGCCTGGACGAGGCAAAGTGCGGCATCGATGAAATCGCCCTTTGCATCCGCCAGCATGCGTTCTCGCAAGGGGCAGGACAGTGCGAGACGGAGCCCTACGCGCGCGGATCCCTTTTCGAGCGCTGCAAGGAGATCGCCACGTGCGACACGGCGATCGACCGTCTGGGATGCCGCATCGTCGCTCTTGTAGCTTCGCCGGCCGATCAACTCCCGCGCCAGCAGTCCCGGATAGCCCTCCAGCGCAATGCGCGATCCGCCCCCTGACGGCATGTGAAGCCCCGGCAACTCGGCACCGGCTTCGATCAGGCAGGGC
This sequence comes from Variovorax sp. 05L425, assembly GCF_056397705.1. Taxonomy (NCBI): domain Bacteria; kingdom Pseudomonadati; phylum Pseudomonadota; class Betaproteobacteria; order Burkholderiales; family Comamonadaceae; genus Variovorax; species Variovorax sp. 05L425. The sequence continues at coordinate 112,347 of NZ_JBFTNY010000004.1, forward strand.
ACGCCAGCGTGCAACATGAAAGCCACCGGCGGATTGACCCACTTCATCGACGGACTGGAGCCCGCCGGGCCATCCGTCACACGATGTGCGAACTTGCCGCCGATCGGGCGCGCCGCGCAAAACGCCGCGAAGGTGCTGCGGATTTCGGACCGTTCGAGCGCAGCGTAGTGGGCGATGAGCAGCGGCCATTCCAGGGGCCATCCCAGAAGGGTGACCAGTTCGCGCGGCAAGCCGAACGGAAAATCAAACGCGCCGAGCCATTCCGGTGTCTCAGCCAGCCAACGGCTCCAGGCGTCCAGCGAAGCAAAGCACTCGAAGTCGGACAGCTGTACGCAGCGATCTTCCAGCGTGCCGAGCGCGACGACGATGGGCTTGCGCGCGGTTGGCGAACTCGAAAAATCGCATCCGAGCAAGAGCATGGAACGGCTTCAATCCGCCGCGAAAGCCGCGGAACCTGGCATTGAAGGAAGATTCAGTGCCGGCCGACGATGGCGGCGGTGGCCATCAACTCTTCGAGCAGCGCCAGCGACACCTTGCCGGAGACCAAATAGGGGTCGAGCTCCGCCCTTTCGGAGTACTTGAGCAGCGTCGAGGCGTTGAGCTTCGACAGATTGACCTGCCCCATGGTCCATCCACCGAAACGGCGCTCCGAGATCTCTTCGTAGTGCAGCAGCACCACGTCCTTGTGGCGAGGATCGCGCTGGATGTGACCGTACAACTCGCTGATGGCCATCCGCCCACCTTCGATGGCCTGCAGGAAGACACCTGCGCCGTAGCAAAGGATGCCGGTGACGCCACACCCGGGATTGTGCGAACGCGATTGCGCAAGGATTTCGTCGATCGCGGCCTGGCTTGTGTCCACAGCGCGGCTTGCGTAGAGAAGGCGTACGAGCATGGCGTTCAGTGCTTGCGGGGAAGAAGGGAGAGAAATTCGCGGCGGAGATTCGGGTCCTTCAGGAATACCCCGCGCATCACGGAATTGATCATCTTGCTGTCCATTTCCTTGACGCCGCGCCACTGCATGCAGAAGTGCTCTGCCTCGACCACCAGCGCGAGACCATCGGGCTGTGTCTTTTCCTGGATCAGGTCGGCCAACTGAACCACGGCTTCCTCCTGGATCTGCGGACGGCCCATGACCCACTCGGCCAGCCGCGCATACTTCGACAGGCCGATCACATTGGTCTTCTCGTTGGGCATGACGCCGATCCACAGCTTGCCGATGATGGGGCAGAAATGGTGCGAGCAGGCACTGCGAACGGTGATCGGCCCGACGATCATCAGCTCATTGAGATGCTCCGCATTCGGGAATTCGGTCAGCGACGGCGGGGTCACGTAGCGCCCCCTGAACACCTCGTTGAGGTACATCTTTGCGACGCGACGGGCCGTGTTCTCGGTGTTGTGATCGTTCTCGAGGTCGATGACGAGGCTTTCGAGCACGTGCTTCATCTTGCCTTCGACCTCGTCGAGCAAATGCTCGAGCTCGCCCGGTTCGATGAACTCGGCGATGTTGTCGTTGGCGTTGAAACGTCTCCGGGCCGCCAGGAGGCGCTCCCGAATCTTGACGGACACGGGCGTGCCCTCGTCCTCAGCCCCTTCCGCGGGGCGCCGTGCGGCATCGATGGTCCTAAGCATCCGTGCATCCTAACAGCGAATGGACTTCGGGCAATTAGCCCTACAGCGCCTACAGCCCCTTCCTGCCTATCTATGTAGCTACTGTTTTGATAGCAAGAAGTCCGTCACCAGCGGGAGGTGGTCGGACATCCGGGCCCAGATCGGCCCTCGCGGCACCGCGCAGGCATGGAGTTCGAGTTGCCTGCCATAGATGAAATCGAGCTGGGTCACAGGCAGGCGCGAGGGATAGGTCAGCGGGCGCGGGCCGCGCAAGTCGCTCGAATCCCGCATGCCCATCGCATTCATGGCGTAGCGCATCCGCGCGCCCCAATCGTTGAAGTCGCCGGCCACGACCAGCGGCTCCTTGGGGGGAATTTCGCGTTCGATGAATTCGCGCAGCCGCGCGACCTGCCGGATGCGGCTTCCCTTGATCAGTCCCAGGTGCACGACGATCGCGTGGACCGGCTGGCCGTCGACTTCGATCGCGACGTGCAGCAGCCCACGTTGCTCGAAACGATGGTCCGAGATGTCCTGGTGCGTCTTGCGCAGCACCGGCCAACGCGTGAGCAGCGCATTGCCATGTTCGCCGTGCCGGGTGACGGCATTGGTCTCGTAGACCGCCGTATAGCCTTCCGGCGCCAGAAAATCGGCTTGTGGCTGCTCTGGCCAATGCCTGAACCGCACGGCAGCCTGGCGGTTCATCTTGCGCACCTCCTGAAGGCACACGATGTCCGCATCGAGCTGCTCGATGGCGTGGCCGAGGTTGTGAATTTCCAGGCGCCGCGCAGGCCCGATCCCCTGCACACCCTTGTGGATGTTGTACGTGGCCACGCGAAGGTTGTTGACCGGCGAATTCATCGCGCAAATTGTGGCAGGAGCAGTATCGCTTCGGCGTTCGACGGTGAAAAACAGGCGTCCGCTGCTTCGCGGTATGGCAGCCAGCGCCAGGCCGTGTGTTCGCGCGGATCCAGCTTCGGCGTCAGGCGATCCGGCACGCACAGTCCGAAAAGATGCTCCGTGTTGTGCGTGATCCCCGGCGCGTAGCGGGAACGCCAGCGCGGGTAGATCTCGTAGATGTTCTGGAGATTCCAGTCGGCCAGCCGCTGCGCGAGCTCAGTGCCGGGCCCGCAGGCGATGCCGGTTTCTTCTTCGACTTCGCGCACCGCCGTGAGCGTCAGCGCTTCGTCTTCGGAGTCCTTGCTGCCCGTGACTGACTGCCAGAAGTCCTCGGCATCGGCGCGACGGATCAACAGGACGTCCAGCGCCGGTGTGTGGATCACGACCAGCACCGACTCCGGGATCTTCCAGGGGCGCTCGCTCATGCTTGTCGCGCCCTTTCCGGTCTTCCGGTCGGATCAGGCCGCCGGCTGGGTGTTGCGCAGCTTGATGTGTAGCTCGCGCAGCTGCTTCTCGTCGACCGGGCTCGGCGCCTGCGTCAGCAAGTCCTGCGCACGCTGCGTTTTCGGGAAGGCGATGACGTCGCGAATGGATTCGGCGCCGCTCAGCAGCATGACCAAACGATCCAGACCGATCGCGATGCCGCCGTGCGGAGGCGCACCGTACTGCAGGGCATCGAGCAGGAAGCCGAACTTGTTCTGCGCATCCTCGGCGCTGATCTTGAGAGCGCGGAAGACCTTGCTCTGCACTTCCTCGCGATGGATACGCACCGAACCGCCACCCATCTCGATGCCGTTGAGCACCATGTCGTAGGCCTTGGAGATGCACTTCTCCGGCGCGGAGTCCATGAGGTCTTCGTGACCGTCCTTCGGTGCCGTGAACGGATGATGCACGGCCGACCAGCGCTGGCCTTCCTCGTCGAATTCGAACATCGGGAAGTCGACCACCCACAACGGCGCCCAGCGGTCTTCGAACAGGCCATTTTTCTTGCCGAAGGCGCTGTGGCCGATCTTGACGCGCAGCGCGCCGATCGCATCGTTGACGATCTTGGCCTTGTCGGCGCCGAAGAACAGGATGTCTCCGTTGCGAGCGCCGGTGCGCGCGATGATCTCGGCCAGCGATGCGTCATTGAGGTTCTTGACGATCGGGCTCTGCAGGCCTTCACGGCCCTGCGCTGCGTCGTTGACCTTGATGTAGGCCAGACCCTTGGCGCCGTAGATCTTGACGAACTCGGTGTAGGCATCGATGTCGCCGCGCGAGAGACCGCCCTCGCCGCCGCCACCCGGTACGCGCAACGCCACGACACGGCCGCCGGCCGTGCTGGCTGCCTGGGCGAACACCTTGAACTCGACATTGCGCATCACGTCGGTCAGCTCGGTGAACTCGAGCTTGACGCGCAAGTCGGGCTTGTCGGAGCCGTACTTGAACATGGCGTCGCCATAGCTCATGACCGGGAACGGGGGCAGCTCGACTTCGGCAGCCGCGCGGAACACCTTGCGGATCATGCCTTCGAACATCTCGCGGATCTCTTCCTCGGCCATGAAGGACGTCTCGATGTCGATCTGCGTGAACTCGGGCTGGCGATCGGCGCGAAGATCTTCGTCGCGGAAGCACTTGACGATCTGGTAGTAGCGGTCGTAGCCGGCCACCATCAGCAGTTGCTTGAAGAGCTGCGGCGATTGGGGCAACGCGAAAAAACTGCCGTCGTGAACCCGGCTCGGCACCAGGTAGTCGCGCGCGCCTTCGGGCGTGGACTTGCCCAGCATCGGCGTTTCGATGTCGATGAAGCCATTGGCATCGAGGAACTTGCGGGCCTCCATCGTCACCTTGTAGCGCAGCATCATGTTGCGCTGCATCACGGGACGGCGCAGGTCCAGCACGCGATGCGTGAGGCGGGTCGTCTCGGAGAGGTTGTCGTCGTCGAGCAGGAACGGTGGCGTGACCGACGGATTCAGCACCTTCATCTCGTGGCACAGCACCTCGATCTTGCCGCTCTTGAGGTTCTCGTTGGTCGTGCCTGCGGGGCGGGCGCGCACGAGGCCGGTAATCTGCACGCAGAACTCGTTGCGCAGGCCTTCGGCGGCCGCAAACGTTGCGGCGCGGTCCGGGTCGCACACCACCTGAACGTAGCCTTCGCGGTCACGCAGGTCGATGAAGATCACGCCTCCATGGTCGCGCCGGCGATTGACCCAGCCGCAAAGGGTGACGGTTTGACCCAGAAGGGCTTCGGTCACGAGACCGCAATAGTTTGTACGCATGGCCATAGATGGATTCCGGCGCCGGTGGGCGCGTTTATTTGATCGCTATCGTCGCGGGGCCGCCAGGTACGACGACCCCCATCGACACGATGTACTTGAGCGCGTCGTCCACGCTCATCCTGAGTTCGATGCAGTCGCTGCGCTTGAGCATCACGAAATAGCCGCCCGTCGGGTTGGGCGTCGTCGGCACGTAGACGCCGAGGTAGTCACCGCCGCCCAGGTGTTCGACAACTTCCTGGCCTGGCGTGCCGGTCACGAAGGCGATCGTCCACACATCTTCACGCGGCCATTGGACCAGCACGGCAGTGCGAAATGCATTGCCGTTCTCGGAGAACAAGGTATCGGAAACCTGCTTGACGCTGGAATAGATCGAGCGCACGACCGGGATCCGGCGGACGACCGCATCGCCCCAGCCGAGCAGCCGCTTGCCGACGAAATTGCTCGCGATCGCGCCGACGGACAGCAAGATGCCCAGCGTGAGCAGGACGCCCAGCCCGCGCACCTTGTGGTCGTTGAGATACCTCTGCCACTGTTCGGGCAGCAGCCACAGCGTCTGATCCAGCGTGCCGATGATCCAGTTCAGCACGCCCAGCGTGATGGCCAGCGGAACGATGACCAGCAATCCGGACAGCAGCCATTTGCGCAACGCGAGCATGGCGTGGCGGCCTCAGTCGGCGCTGGGTGCGGGTGAAGCGGCGGGCGCGGGTGCGGGCGACGGCGCGGGCGTGGCCGCGGGAGCATCGGCCGGCTTGGCAGGTGGACCGTCAGCAGACGGGCTGGCGGCAGAACCCTTTTCGGCGCTGGCCTTCTTGCCGCCGTCGCGGAAATCGGTCGCATACCAACCAGAGCCCTTGAGCTGGAAGCCGGCAGCGGTCACTTGCTTGCTGAACGCACTTGCGCCGCAAGTCGGACACTCCGAGAGAGGTGCATCGGACATTTTCTGCAGCACGTCCTTGGCAAAGCCGCAGGCGCTGCACTTGTAGGCGTAGATAGGCATGGATAAGGACAAAAAGAGCGACCGGCGGCCGCTCGCAAAGCTCTCGATTATAGGGCGCCCCTCTCGGAGGGCGTCGTGTGGATCAGGCCGGGTCGACGGCAAGCGGCCTGTGCGGTGTCCGGGTATTGGAGACCCACTGCGGCGCCAGCGACCCGACCACCATGCCGCCGAACGAAGCCAGGAGCCCCGCCAGTTGGGCCGGGAATTCCTTGCCCCATGGCATTGCCAGGAACAGCAGCCAGACGCCGATGCCGAGCACCACCGAAGCCACGGCCCCCTGCGTGGTGGCGCGCTTCCAGTACAGGCCGCACACCAGCGGCACGAATGCCCCGACCAGCGGGACCTGATAGGCGCCCGAGACCAGTTCGTAGATGGGCGTCCCCTGCATCCGGATCGCATAGAGCAGCACCGCCGCGCTGAAAACCAGCACCGTGATCCGCATCGTCATGAGGTTCGACCGATCGCTGCCCGCCGGGCGGAACTGGCGCCAGATGTTCTCGGTGAAGGTCACGCTCGGTGCGAGCAGGGTCGCGGAGGCCGTCGACTTGATGGCCGAGAGCAGCGCACCGAAGAACAGCACCTGCATCACGAACGGCATCTTTTCGAGCACGAGCGTCGGCAAGACTTTCTGAGGGTCTTCCTTCAGCAACGTGGCGGTCTGCTCCGGCATGATCAGGAGCGCGCTTGCCACGAGGAACATCGGGACGAAGGCGAACAGTATGTAGGCGACGCCGCCGATCACCGGACCGCGCGTGGCAGACTTGGCGCTGTTGGCGGACATCACGCGCTGGAACACGTCCTGCTGCGGGATCGAGCCCAGCATCATGGTGATCGCAGCAGCAAAGAAGAAGATCATGTCCTTCAGGGTCGGCTCGGGCCAGAACTTGAAGAGGTCCTTGCTGACGGCAAGCTCGACCACCTTGTCGGCGCCGCCGGCCATGTGGCCCGCGAACATCGCGATCACGGCGAGGCCCAGCACCAGGATGATCATCTGGATGAAGTCGGTCACCGCGACCGACCACATGCCGCCGAAGAGCGTGTAGGCCAGGATCGACACGACACCGATCACCATGCCCAGCGAGACGCCGATCGCACCGCCGGACAACACGTTGAACACCAACCCGAGCGCCGTCACCTGCGCGGACACCCACCCCAGGTAGCTCAGCATGATGATCAGCGAACAGGCGACCTCGATGGACCGGCCGTAGCGTTCGCGGTAGTAGTCGCTGATGGTGAGCAGCGTCATGCGGTAGAGCTTGCCCGCGAAGAAGAGCCCGACCAGGATCAGGCAGGTGCCGGCGCCGAACGGGTCCTCGATCACCCCGTTCAGGCCGCCCTCGATGAACTTGGCGGGGATGCCAAGCACCGTCTCTGAGCCGAACCACGTCGCGAAGGTCGTCGTCACAATCATGTAGAGGGGCAGATGCCGCCCTGCGATCGCGAAGTCGGTGGTGTTCTTCACGCGCTTGGCTGCGTAGAGCCCGATCGCGATGGTGATCAACAGGTAGACGATGACCAAGGTCAACAGCACGGCGAATTTCTCCAATCAGAAAAGACGCACGCGCACCAGCACCTGCATCGCGATCAAACCCAATACAAAACCTATGCCACCGTAGATGATTGCCTGCAGCAAGCGGTTGGTCCGCTTCTGGGCCGCCAGCAACTCCAGCAGTTCGCGGCGGTGGTCGGCGGGGCGATTTTCCAGGAAATCGTGCATGAGCCGCGGCAACTGGGGCAGCAATTTGGCGTACCGGGGGGCCTCGGCGCGCAACTGCTCGAACAGCTTGCGCGGGCCGATCTGCTCGCTCATCCACTTTTCGAGGAAAGGTTTGGCGGTGTTCCAGAGGTCCAGCTCCGGGTCGAGCTGCCGGCCAAGTCCCTCGATGTTCAGGAGGGTCTTCTGCAGCAGCACGAGTTGGGGCTGGATCTCGACGTGGAAGCGGCGAGAAGTCTGGAACAGCCGCATCAGCACCATGCCCAGGGAGATTTCCTTGAGCGGACGGTCGAAGTAAGGCTCGCACACCGTGCGGATCGCCGCCTCGAGTTCGTCGATGCGCGTGCCGACCGGAACCCAGCCGCTTTCGAGATGCAACTCGGCCACGCGCTTGTAGTCGCGGCGGAAGAAGGCGACGAAGTTCTGCGCGAGGTATTCCTTGTCGGACTCCGTCAGCGTTCCGATGATGCCGAAATCGAGCGACACGTAGCGGCCGAAGGTCTCCGTCTCCAGGCTCACCTGGATGTTGCCGGGGTGCATGTCGGCATGGAAGAACCCGTCGCGGAACACCTGCGTGAAGAAGAGGGTGACGCCGTCCCGAGCCAACTTCGGGATGTCGACGCCGGCCGCGCGCAGACGGTCGAGCTGGGCGATCGGCACGCCCTTCATGCGCTCCATGACGATCACTTCGGGGTGGCAGAAATCCCAGAACATTTCCGGGATCAGCACCAGCTTGAGCGGCTCCATGTTGCGACGCAACTGGGCGGCGTTGGCGGCTTCGCGCACCAGGTCGAGCTCGTCGTGCAGGTACTTGTCGAACTCGGCGACCACCTCGCGCGGCTTCAGGCGCTTGCCGTCAGCGGAGAGCCCCTCGACCCAGCCGGCCATCATGGCCATCAGCGCGAGATCCTTCTCGATGATGTCGCGCATGCCGGGACGCAGCACCTTGACCGCCGCCTCGCGCACGGTGCCGTCGGTCCATCGGACGGTCGCGAAATGCACCTGGGCGATCGACGCGCTCGCCACGGGCGTTTCGTCGAACTCCACGAAGATGTCGCCGACCGGTCGGCGGAAGGCACGCTCGATCGTTGCGATGGCTACCTTCGACGGGAAGGGTGGCACCCGGTCCTGCAGCCATGCAAGCTCGTCGGCGATATCCGGGGGCAGCAGGTCGCGTCGAGTCGACAGCACCTGGCCGAACTTGACGAAGATCGGCCCAAGCCGTTCCAACGCCTCGCGCAGACGCTGGCCGCGCGGCGCGTCGAGATTGCGGCCGACCGAGACAATCCGGGCCACCACGCGAAGCCAAGGCTTCTGGAGGCTCGTGAGCACGAGTTCGTCGAGGCCGTAGCGGAGCGCGACCCAGACGATGAAGATGCCGCGATAAAAACGCCTCATTCGGCGCCCGCGGGCCCGCCGGCCTTGCCGGAGCGTTCGCCGACAAAGCGCCGCAACCCCTCGACCATGCGACGGGCGCCCGTCGCGATCGTGTGCGCCGGCACATCGCCGATCACGCGCGCAAGATCGTCCTCCACGTCCCAACGCACATGGTCGACCAGCCAGTTGACCTCGGCGGCCAGTTGCACGTCGCCCTCGATGCGAACGGCGGGCTTATCCCCGCGGAAGGCCGCCCGGGCAAGACCGAAGGGAGACTCCTCCGTCACGGTCAGCGTGAGTTCGGGCACAGCGTCTTCGGGCGCCAGGTCGAGCAGACCGGCGGGCGTCGCGACGAACTTCATCGTCACGAAGCGCCATTCGAACAGCGCCACCCTTCCCTGCTGACGCATCAGCCGTTGTTGGGCCTCAGGCTCCTGCTGCAACACGTGATTCAAGAACAGCACTGTCCGGTGCTGGATCTCGTGGATCGCCCAGCCGGGCGGCTGCAACCGCTCGCCAACGCGATTGAATAGATCGTCAAAAAATGAAAATGGGGACGATGGTGTAACCATGTCCCCATTATCCCGGTCTTGCGACCGGATCGAGCCGCCGTTGACTTACTGAAGTGCTTGGACGCCAGCTACGAGCCAGCCGCTCGTGCCGCTCGTCGGCTTGGTCATGTTCCAGACTTCGCGGAACGGGCTCGGGCCCGAGGAGATGTCTTCGCGAATCATGCCGGAGAACTCGACGCTGGCCAGATAGGCGTCGGGCAGTTCCTCGATCCCGAGCAGCTTGGCGTCGAGCATCACGACTTCGGTCTTGTTCGGCTGTCCGCCCGTGTGGGCTTCGCGTTCGGCCAACTGCTGGCGGATTTCGCCGACCATGCCATCGGTCATCATCGACCGCAGCGTGGTGATATCGGCCCGGTCCCAGGCGTCCTGCAAGGTCACGAAATTGCGCTTGGCGGCGTTGAGGAAGCCATCGGCATCGAAGCCTGCAGGAATACCCCAGGTCTGGGAGCCGGCCAGCGCCGACCCGATCATGCTGCCGCCCGCGGCCGCGGCGCCCGCCATGGACGACCCGCCGGTGCCGGCCGGGTGCTCCGCCTGGGCCGGGGAAGCGTCGAAGGCGGCATGGTTGCGTTCCCACGGACGCGCCGAGGCATCGTTGCCAACATTGTTGGGGCTGTACTGCACGGGCGCGGTCGCATCCGCCGGGCTGCCTGCGCCTTGGAACGCGAAGCCGCCAGTACGCGCTGCTGGCGTCGATCGCGAACGCGCCGAAAAGATGCGCCACACGACCACTGCGGCCAGCACCAGAAGACCGATCAGCAGAATGTTGCCGAAAGCGGCGCCGAGTCCGAGGGAATTGGCCAGCCACGCCAGGCCCAGGCCTGCGGCCAGACCGCCCAGCATGCCAGCCCATGGACGCTTGGGCGCCGCAGCAGGCGTGGCCGCGGGTGTTGCAGGTGCGGGCTTGGCCGCGGCGTTGTTCGCGCTCTGGGCCGGCGCACCCGGTGCGGCGGGGCTTGCCGGCGGCGTTGCCTGGCGTTGGGTCACGTTGCTCGACTGCTTGCCGAACGACCTTCCGCCACCCATGCGTGCAGCGTCGGCATCGATGCTCACGACGGCCAGCGCACACACCAGCATGACGGACCAAAAATTCTTCATGACGTCTCCTCTACGGCAAACAGCTTCAACACTTGATTCCAACATGCAGCGCCACGACACCGCCGGTCATGTTGTGATAGTCCACATGCCCGAAACCGCCCTCCTTCATGAGGGTCTTGAGTTCCTCTTGCGCAGGATGCATGCGGATGGACTCGGCCAGGTAGCGATAGCTGGCGTCATCACCCGCCACGACCTTGCCCAGGCGCGGCAGCACACTGAACGAATACCAGTCGTATGCCTTCTGCAACGGCTTGGCGACCTTGGAAAATTCGAGCACCAGCAACTTGCCGCGCGGCTTCAGCACACGGTTCATTTCCTTGATCGCAATGTCCTTGTGCGTCATGTTGCGCAGGCCGAAAGCCACGGTCACGACGTCGAAGTGATCGTCCGGAAAAGGCAGCTTCTCCGCATCGCAGACCAGCGTGGGCAATGCAACGCCGGCATCGAGCAACCGATCGCGCCCGGTGCGCAGCATGGCCTCGTTGATGTCGGTGTGGACCACCTCGCCGGTGGTGCCGACTTTCTTGGCGAAGGCGAGCGCGAGGTCGCCGGTGCCGCCGGCGATGTCGAGCACCTTGGAGCCCTCCCCCACGTTGGCGACCATGATGGTGTATGCCTTCCACGCCCGATGGAGACCCATCGACATGAGGTCGTTCATGAGGTCGTAGCGCGAGGCGACCGAATCGAACACGCCGCGCACGCGTCGTGCCTTGTCGCGCTCGTCGACCGATTCGAAACCGAAATGGGTGGTACTCATGCTCCCGATGTTAGGCCGGAAGCGTTCATACCGCGCCGACGACCCCGCAGGGACACCGGGCATTTGTCACTCAATGACTCAATGGCTGCCGCAGGCGTGTCCGCTCTTCTCGGGCATCGGTGCATCGCGATCGACACCGGCGGCAGCAAGGCGACGCTCGTACTCGGCCCACTTCTCATCCTGACGAGCGCCGAGTTCGTACAGCAGGTCCCACGTGAAGATGCCGGTGTTGTGGCCGTCGCTGAAGGTCGGCTGGACCGCGTAGTTGCCGACCGGTTGCAAGTCCAGCAGATCGACATTGCGCTTGCCAGTCTGGAGGATTTCCTGGCCCGGACCGTGTCCCTGCACTTCGGCCGACGGCGAATAGATGCGCATCAGCTCAAAGGGAATCCTGAAAAGCGTGCCATCGGAGAAGCCAATTTCCAGCACGCGCGACCGGTTGTGGACGGTGATCGATTGGGGCGTCGGCGCGCCTGCCTGCAAACCTGCCATCAGAAACTCCTTGTCGCAAGACGCTGGGTGATGTCGCGCTCCACTACTGGCAAGCGGGCCTCGATGGCGACCTCGCGATGCCGATCGCGCTCTCGCTGCGCGGGAGCCCACACGGGCGACGGGAAGCGATTGTCCCAGTCGAAACGCGCGATCACGTGCCAATGAAGGTGCGGCACCATGTTGCCGAGCGCGGCGAGATTGATCTTGGCCGGCGCCAGTACGTCGCGCATGCTTTGCTCGACAGCGGCAACGGCCTCCATGCACTGCGTGCGATCGGCAGCCGACAGATCGGACCATTCGGCCACGTGATCCTTCCACACGACACGATAGAACGCGGGGAAGGCCTCTTCGGCCGCATGGATCACACGGAATTTCGCGGCGTCGAAGACAAGCCGGCCGCCGGCCTCGTCGCACAGGGGGCAGCCCTTGACGCGCATTGCCGTCACACCAGCACGCGCTCGATACCACCCTGGTTCGCGGCGGCCACGTAGTCGGGCATCCAGCTTTCGCCCAGGATCTTGTTCGCCATTTCAACCACGATGTAGTCGGCTTCGAGCAGACCGTTGTTCAGGTCGTTGCCATAGCGGCTCAGGCCCTGCAGGCAACTCGGGCAGCTCGTGAGAATCTTGACGTTGCCTTGCGGCGCGATCTTGCCGGCGTCGCGCAATTCGGCTTCACCCTTCTTCAGTTCTTCTTCCTTGCGGAACCGGATCTGCGTCGAGATGTCCGGCCGCGTCACGCCCAACGTGCCGGACTCGCCGCAGCAGCGGTCGTTCTTGAGCACGTTGTCGCCGACGAGCGCCTTCACGGTCTTCATCGGGTCCTGCAGTTTCATCGGCGTGTGGCAGGGATCGTGATAGAGGTAACCGCCACCGCCGGCGTCGCCCAACGTGATGCCTTTTTCGAGCAGGTATTCATGGATGTCGACGATGCGGCAACCCGGGAAGATCTTGTCGAACTGGTAGCCCTGCAACTGGTCGTAGCAAGTGCCGCAGCTCACCACCACCGTCTTGATGTCGAGGTAGTTCAGCGTATTAGCGACACGGTGGAAGAGCACGCGGTTGTCGGTGATCATCTTCTCCGCCTTGTCGAACTGGCCGCTGCCGCGCTGCGGATAGCCGCAACACAGGTAGCCCGGCGGCAGGACGGTCTGCACGCCGGCATGCCAAAGCATGGCCTGCGTCGCCAGGCCCACCTGCGAGAAGAGCCGTTCCGAGCCGCAACCGGGGAAATAGAACACCGCCTCGGTCTCAGGCGTCGTCGCGCTCGGATTCCGGATGATCGGCACGTAGTCTGCATCCTCGATGTCGAGCAAGGCGCGCGCTGTCTTCTTCGGCAATCCACCGGGCATCTTCTTGTTGATGAAGTGGATCACCTGTTCCTTGATCGGCACGGGGCCCAGCGAAGCCGGCGGCGCGGCTGTCTGCTTTTTCGCCAGCCCGCGCAGCAGGTCGTTGGCGAGTCGCTGCGCCTTGAAGCCGATGTCGACCATGCCCGAGCGCATCATCTTGATGGTCTGCGGGTTGGTGGCATTGAGGAAGAACATCGCGGCCGCATTGCCGGGACGGAAGGACTTCTGCCCCATCTTGCGCAAGAGATTGCGCATGTTCATCGACACGTCGCCGAAGTCGATCTTCACCGGGCATGGCGTAAGGCACTTGTGGCAGACCGTGCAATGGTCGGCCACGTCCTCGAACTCTTCCCAGTGCTTGATGCTGACACCGCGGCGGGTCTGTTCCTCGTACAGGAAAGCTTCAACGAGCAGCGAGGTCGCGAGGATCTTGTTGCGAGGCGAATACAGCAGATTGGCCCGCGGCACGTGCGTCGCACACACCGGCTTGCACTTGCCGCAGCGCAGGCAGTCCTTGACGCTGTCGGCAATCGCGCCGATGTCGCTCTGCTGCATGATGATCGACTCGTGCCCCATGAGGCCGAAGCTCGGCGTGTAGGCATTGGTCAGATCGGCCGGGAGCGAGCGTCCGTCCCGCGCGAAATTCGTGTTGTCCCGCAGGAGCTTGCCCTTGTTGAACCGGCCCTCGGGATCGACCCTTCGCTTGTAGTCGGCAAAGGGCTGAAGCTCGTCTTCGCTCAGGAATTCGAGCTTGGTGATGCCGATGCCGTGCTCGCCCGAAATCACCCCGTCGAGGCTGCGCGCCAGCACCATGATGCGCGCGACGGCCTTGTGCGCCGTCTGCAGCATCTCGTAGTTGTCGCTGTTGACGGGGATGTTGGTGTGCACGTTGCCGTCGCCCGCGTGCATGTGGAGCGCAACCCAGACGCGGCCCTTGAGCACGCGCTTGTGGATGGCGCTGCACTCGGCCAGGATCGGCGTGAACTCGCCACCGGTGAAGATCGACGCCAGGGGGGCGCGCAGTTGCGTCTTCCAGCTCGCGCGCAGCGAGTGATCCTGCAACTGCGGGAACAACGTTTCGACATCGTCGAGCCATTGTTGCCAGAGCGCGCGCAGTTCACGCACGAGCGTCACGGCCTGCGCCACGCGGTCTTCCAGTAGTTCGGCCGACGGGATGTCGTTGGCATCGTCGCTCTTGCCCAACGGCAGGTTGCCGCGCGCCAGGAAGGCTTCGAGCTCGTCGGCGAGCGCGATCTTGTTCTGCAGCGACAGCTCGATGTTGATGCGCTCGATACCGTCCGTGTATTCGGCCATGCGCGGCAGCGGGATCACCACGTCTTCGTTGATCTTGAAGGCGTTGGTGTGCCGGCTGATCGCCGCGGTGCGCTTGCGGTCCAGCCAGAACTTCTTGCGTGCCTCGGGGCTGATGGCGATGAAGCCTTCGCCGCTGCGCGAATTGGCGATGCGCACCACCTCGGACGTCGCGCGTGCCACCGCATCGGCATCATCGCCGGCGATGTCGCCGAACAGCACCATCTTCGGCAGGCCGCCGTGGCGCTTGGACTTGGTGGCATAGCCGACCGCCTTGAGATAGCGGTCGTCGAGATGCTCCAGGCCCGCCAACAGCACGCCGGAGCGCTTCTGTTCCGCGAACATGAAGTCCTTGATCTCGACGATGCTGGGCACCGCGTCCTTCGCGTTGCCGAAGAATTCGAGGCAGACCGTCCGGGTATGGGCCGGCATGCGATGCACGATCCAGCGGCAGCTGGTGATCAGGCCGTCACAGCCTTCCTTCTGGATGCCGGGAAGGCCCGAGAGGAACTTGTCGGTCACGTCCTTCCCGAGGCCTTCCTTGCGGAAAGTCTTACCGGGGATTTCCAGACGCTCGGCGCGCAGTGCCGTCTTGCCGTCGGCTGCGAAGTACTGCAGCTCGAACACCGCGCTTTCGGCGTCGTGGATCTTGCCCAGGTTGTGGCCAACCCGCGTGACCTCCAGCCACTCGGCCTGCGGCGTCACCATGCGCCACGAGGCGAGGTTGTCGAGCGCCGTGCCCCAGAGCACCGCTTTCTTGCCGCCGGCATTCATGGCAACGTTGCCGCCCACGCACGACGCCTCGGCAGAGGTGGGGTCGACCGCGAACACGAAGCCCGCGCGCTCGGCCGCATCGGCCACGCGCTGCGTGACCACGCCGGCTTCGGTCCAGATCGTCGGGACCGGCGCTTCGAGACCGGGCAGCGAGACCATCTCGACCTCGGTCATCGCCTCGAGCTTCTCGGTGTTGATGACGACGCTGTTCCACGTCAGCGGGATCGCGCCGCCGGTGTAGCCGGTGCCGCCGCCACGCGGAATGATGGTCAGACCGAGTTCGATGCAACCCTTGACCAGGGCGGCCATCTCGGCTTCGGTATCGGGCGTCAGTACGACGAAGGGGTATTCGACACGCCAGTCGGTGGCGTCGGTCACATGCGACACGCGGGAGAGACCGTCGAACTTGATGTTGTCCTTGGCCGTGAGCCGGCGCAGCGTGCGCGTCGCCTTGCGCCGCAGGGCCGCGACGTCGCGGAACATGGCGTCGAAGGTCGAGATGGCCTGCGCCGCGAGGCCGGTCAACTCGCCCACAAGCGCGTCGCGCTGGGCATCGGTATCGGGCGTGCGCCGCTTCTGCACTTCAGTGAGACGGTGATTGAGCGCATCCACCAGCTGGCCCCGTCGACGCGGGTTGTCCAGCAGGTCGTCAACGAGGTAGGGATTGCGCTGGACGACCCAGATGTCGCCCAGCACCTCGTAAAGCATGCGGGCCGACCGGCCGGTGCGGCGCTCTGATCGAAGGGTTTGCAGCAGTTCCCACCCTCGTTCGCCGAGCAGGCGAATCACGATCTCGCGATCGGAGAAGCTGGTGTAGTTGTAGGGGATCTCACGCAATCGCGCGGGCTCTGCGGCCTGCGACAACAACGCCGTCAACGCGGTCGGAGCATTCATCGGGGAGTGGCCTCGGTCGGGCGCTGCGCGCCCCATGAACCAGGGGCGTGAATTTTAAGGCAGCCCCGAAGAGCCTGCAGACAGGTCAGAAGAGCACCCGGCTCCGGATCGTGCCGGGCACTTTGGCGAGCTTCTCGAGCGCCAGGTCGGACGAGGCCGCATCGATGTCGGTCACGACGTAGCCGACCTTCTCGTTGGTCTGCAGGAACTGCGAGGAGATGTTGATGTTGTTGTCGGAAAAGATCCGGTTGATCTCCGACAAAACGCCCGGCACGTTGCGGTGGATGTGCAACAGCCGGTGCTTGCCGGGGTGCGCCGGAAGCGCCACCTCAGGGAAGTTCACCGACGAGGTCGAAGTGCCGTTGTCGCTGTACTTGACGAGTTTCTCGGCCACTTCGAGGCCGATGTTGGCCTGTGCTTCCATCGTCGAGCCGCCGATATGAGGCGTGAGGATCACGTTGTCCAGGCCGCGAAGCGGCGACTGGAACTCGTCCTTGTTGCTTCGCGGCTCGACGGGGAACACGTCGATCGCCGCGCCCAGCAGCTTCTTCTCCTTCAGGGCCACGGCCACCGCCTCGATCTCGACCACCGTGCCGCGAGAGGCGTTGATCAGGATGGCGCCGGGCTTCATGGCGGCAATCTCGCCGGCGCCGATCATCCATTGGGTGGCCTGCGTCTCGGGTACGTGCAGGCTCACGATGTCGCTCTGCGCGAGCAGATCCTTCAGTTCCCGTACCTGCCGTGCGTTGCCCAGGGGCAGCTTGGTCACGACATCGAAGAAGGCAACGTTCATTCCCAAGGCTTCCGCGAGCACCGAGAGCTGCGCACCGATCGAGCCGTAGCCCACGATGCCGAGGGTCTTGCCGCGAATCTCGAATGCGTTGTCGGCCGACTTGAGCCAGCCGCCACGGTGGGCGACGGCGCTCTTCTCGGGCACGCCGCGCAGCAGCAGGATGGCTTCGGCCAGCACCAGTTCGGCGACCGAGCGCGTGTTCGAGAACGGCGCATTGAAAACGGCCACCCCGTGTTCGCGCGCCGCGTCGAGGTCGACCTGGTTGGTGCCGATGCAGAAGCAGCCGACGGCCACCAGCTTGTTCGCTTCGGCGAACACGTCCGCAGTCAATTGCGTGCGCGACCGAATGCCGAGAAAGTGCACATCGGCAATGCGCGCCTTGAGTTCGGCGTCCGGCAAGGCGCCGGAAAGCGTCTCGACGTTGGTGTAGCCCGCTGCGTGAAGCACCTCGACCGCCGAAGGATGGATGCCTTCGAGCAGGAGAAACTTGATCTTGCTTTTGTCGAGGGAGGTCTTGCTCATTGCGAGTCAGGAAAGGCCCGCCCGGAACGCAAAAGGCGGAGCCGAAAAAAGGGAGGGCGATGCTAGCATGGTGCGCTGCAACATGCCGGGACTGGGGTCGTCGCGCACCAAAAGGGTTTCCCCCGTTGAGGCACACCGCGCGCCGCACAAAGAATATGTGACGTTGTCGTGTCATACGCGCGACCTAGCATTCGCGCGTTCATTTCTTTCCAATTCCCCTCAGGAGTCTTCATGCGATTCAAAACGCTCGCCTTGGCCTCGGCGCTTGCAGCAACGCTGTTCACACCCGCGTTCGCGCAGACCGAGATCCAGTGGTGGCATTCCATGACCGCCGTCAATAACGAGTGGGTCAATGACCTGGCCAAGCAGTTCAACGAGAGCCAGAAGGAATACAAGGTGGTGCCGGTGTTCAAGGGCACCTACGACGAATCGATGACGGCATCGATCGCGGCTTTCCGCGCCGGCAATGCGCCGCACATCCTGCAGGTGTTCGAAGTGGGCACCGCGACCATGATGGCCAGCAAGGGCGCCATCGTTCCGGTCGGCCAGGTCATGAAGGACGCGGGCGAGAAGTTCGACCCGAGCGGCTACATCTCCGCTGTCGCCGGCTACTACACGGCGCCCAACGGCCAGATGCTGAGCTTCCCGTTCAACAGCTCGACCACGATCTTCTACTGGAACAAGGACGCCTTCAAGGCGGCCGGCCTGCCGACCGACAAGGCCCCTGCGACCTGGCCCGAAGTCATCGCCGCCGCCGCCAAGCTCAAGGCCGCGGGCCACAAGTGCCCCTTCACCACGGCGTGGCAGGGCTGGACACAGCTCGAAAGCTTCTCTGCCTGGCACAACGTCGAATTCGCGACCAAGAGCAACGGCCTGGCCGGTCTCGACGCGCGCATGAAGATCGACTCGCCGCTGCATGTGCGCCACATCGAGAACCTGGCCAACATGGCCAAGCAGGGTCTCTTCATCTACAAGGGCCGCGGCAACGTGCCCGAGGCGAGCTTCGTGTCCGGCGAGTGCGCCATGATCAACACGTCTTCGGGCTTCTACGGCAACGTCGCCAAGAACGCCAAGTTCGCCTATGGGCTGGCACCGCTGCCCTACTACCCGGACGTTCCGGGCGCTCCGCAGAACACCGTGATCGGCGGGGCCAGCCTGTGGGTGATGTCGGGCAAGAAGCCGGCCGAATACAAGGGTGTCGCGAAGTTCTTCAGCTTCATCTCGCAGCCTGAAGTGCAGTCGGCCAGTCACAAGCGCACGGGCTACCTGCCGATCACGACGGCGGCCTATCAACTCACCGAGAAGTCGGGCTTCTACAAGGAAAACCCCGGCACCGATGTCGCCGTGACGCAGATGATCCGCAAGGTGACGGACAAGAGTCGCGGCATCCGCCTGGGCAACTATGTGCAGGTCCGCGCCATCGAGGACGAAGAGCTCGAACAGGTCTGGAACGGCAAGAAGACGGCCAAGGAAGCGCTGGACGAGATCGTCAAGCGCGGCAACGAGCAGATCGAGCGCTTCCAGAAAGCCAACAAGAGCTGAAGCTCTTGCCAGCTTTCAAGCTGCCGTATTTGCACCCCACCCTGCCCTCCCCGCCAAGCGGGGAGGGTGCCTGCCAACAATTGATGCCGCAGTAGACTCGCCCCGCCCGCCACATCCGAGGCTGGCGGGTTTTTCTTTTTTGAGGTTGCATGGAAAAACGGGTTGTTTTCCGATCCCGCTGGCTGCCGTGGCTGTTGATGGCTCCGCAGATCCTGGTGATCCTCGTGTTCTTTTTCTGGCCCGCGGCGCAGGCGATCCTGCAATCGCTCCAGCAGCAGGATGCGTTCGGTACGTCGGTCGAGTTCGTGGGGCTCGACAACTTTCGCCAGCTGTTCAATGACCCGAGCTATATCGAGTCATTCAAGACCACCGCGGTGTTCTCGGTGCTCGTGGCGGGCATCGGCCTGAGCCTGTCGCTCGCGCTGGCGGTTTTTGCGGACCGCATCATCCACGGCGGCATGGTCTACAAGACCATGCTGATCCTGCCCTACGCGGTCGCTCCGTCCGTTGCTGCGGTCGTGTGGGTCTTCATGTTCTCGCCCTCACTCGGGGTGGTCTCCTACGCGTTGGGCAAGTTCGGCTTCGACTGGAACCACCTTTTGAATTCGGGGCACGCCATGGCGCTGATCGTGCTCGCGTCGGTCTGGAAGCAGATCTCCTACAACTTCCTGTTCTTCCTGGCCGGCCTGCAGTCGATCCCGAAATCGCTCATCGAGGCCGCCGCGATCGACGGCGCGCGTCCCTGGCGCCGGTTCTGGACCGTGCAGTTCCCACTGCTGTCGCCGACCACCTTCTTCCTGCTCGTGATCAACATCGTCTATGCCTTCTTCGACACCTTCGCGATCGTCGACGCGGCCACGATGGGCGGCCCGGGCAAGGACACCACGATCCTCGTCTACAAGGTCTACTACGACGGCTTCAAGGCGATGGACCTCGGCGGGTCCGCCGCGCAATCGGTCGTCCTGATGCTGATCGTGATCGTGCTGACGGTCCTCCAGTTTCGCTACGTCGAAAAGAAAGTGCAGTACTGAACCATGGTCGAGAAGCGTGGCACTCACGGCATCCTCGCCCAAGTGGTGATGGTGCTCGGCGTCTTCATCATCGCCTTTCCGATCTACCTCGCGTTCGTGGCCTCGACGCACACGGCGCAAGAGATCGTCCAGGCGCCCATGCCGCTGCTGCCGGGCAGTCACATGATGGAGAGCTACAAATCGGCGCTTTTCGGTCGCGAGACCAGCGCCGGCTCCAACGCGCCGGTGGCCCACATGATGTGGGTCAGCCTGGTCACCGCACTCGTCATCGCGATCGGCAAGATCACGATCTCGCTGCTGTCGGCGTTCGCGATCGTCTACTTCAAGTTCCCGTTTCGGCGGTTCTGCTTCTGGATGATCTTCGTGACGCTGATGCTGCCGGTGGAGGTGCGCATCCTGCCGACCTACAAGGTGCTGTCGGATCTCCACATGCTCAACACCTATGCGGGGCTGACGGTGCCGCTCATCGCATCGGCGACGGCGACCTTCCTGTTCCGCCAGTTTTTCATGACGGTGCCGGACGAACTCACCGAGGCCTCGCGCATGGACGGGGCCAGCCCGATGCGCTTTTTCTGGGACGTGCTGCTGCCGCTGTCGAAGACGTCGATCGCCGCGCTGTTCGTGATCCAGTTCATCTACGGCTGGAACCAGTACCTCTGGCCGCTGCTTGCGACCACTGGCGAGGACATGTACCCGGTGGTCGTCGGCATCAAGCGCCTGATCGCCGGCGGCGATTCGCAGAACGAGTGGAACGTGGTGATGGCCACCGCCATCCTTGCGATGGTGCCGCCCGCATTGGTCGTCGTCCTCATGCAGAAATGGTTCGTGAAGGGCCTCGTGGATACCGAAAAATGAAACACCCCCAGGCTTGCTCGCTTCGCGTAGCCGCACACCCCCTTTCAGGGGGCAATACCAGCGGCCCGGCGAAGCCGGTTCCGCGGTATTCCTGGAACTTGGATGCCAGCTCGCTGGTAGCCATTGGTCAAAACTAATCAGAACATGGCAGCTCTCTCGTTTCGCAACGTCATCAAGCGCTATGGGCACGGGCCCAAGGCGAACCAGGTCATCCACGGCGTCAGCGCCGACATCGCAGACCACGAATTCATCGTCATCGTCGGGCCCTCGGGCTGCGGCAAGTCCACGCTGCTGCGCATGGTCGCAGGGCTGGAGGAAGTCAGCGTCGGGGAGATCCACATCGGCAATCGGGTGGTGAACAACCTCGAACCGGCAGAGCGCGACATCGCGATGGTGTTCCAGAACTACGCGCTCTATCCACACATGTCGGTGTTCGACAACATGGCCTACGGCCTGAAGATCGCCAAGATTCCGGTGCCCGAGATCAAGGCCCGGGTCGACAAGGCCGCGAAGATCCTGGAACTCGGCCACCTGCTGGCGCGCAAGCCGCGCGAGTTGTCCGGCGGCCAGCGGCAGCGCGTCGCGATGGGCCGCGCGATCGTTCGGCAACCGCAGGTGTTCCTGTTCGACGAGCCGCTGTCGAACCTCGACGCCAAGCTGCGCGCGCAGACCCGGCTGGAGATCCAGAAGCTCCACCGCGAACTCGGCATTACCTCGCTTTTCGTCACGCACGACCAGGTCGAGGCCATGACGCTCGCCCAGCGGATCATCGTGATGAACGGCGGCGTGATGGACCAGTTCGGCACGCCCGAAGAGGTGTACTCGCGCCCCGCCACGACCTTCGTCGCGAGCTTCATGGGCTCGCCGCCGATGAACCTGTTGAAGCACGCGCCGGGTGTGAGGACGGGCATGATCCTCGGCATCCGACCCGAGCACCTGACGCTCGACTCGAACGGCTGGTCGGTGGAGGTCGAGTACGTGGAAATGCTGGGCGCCGAACGGCTGATCTACGGCCGCATCGGTGACGAGCAACTGGTAATGCGCGCCGACGAAGGCCAAACGCCGCCTGTCGCGGGCGACACCATCCGAATCGCCGCGCGGCAGGACAAGCTCCACTGGTTCGACGCCGGCTCCGGGAAGCGAGCATGAAACCGTGGCCCTATCCGCGCTGGATCGCCCATCGCGGCGCGGGCAAGCTCGCGCCGGAGAACACGCTGGCCGCCTTCCGGCTCGGCGCCGAGTATGGTTTTCGCATGTTCGAATGCGACGCCAAGCTCAGCGCCGACGGCGTGCCCTTCCTCCTGCACGACAGCACGCTCGAACGCACGAGCAACGGCCACGGCGTCGCGGGCGACCAACCCTGGATGGCACTGTCCCAACTGGACGCCGGCACATGGCATTCGCGCCGCTATGCCGGCGAGCCGCTGGCCACACTCCAGGGACTGATCCGTTTCTGCCTGGCAAACCGGCATGCACTCAACATCGAGATCAAGCCCACGCCCGGCCAAGAGCGGCCCACCGGTGAAGCAGTGGCACGCCATGCGGCCATGCTGTGGACTGACCCCACGCTTCCTCCGCCCTTCCTCACGTCTTTTCAGCCCGACGCGCTGCGGGGCGCATTGACGACACGTCCGGAGCTACCGCGCGGCCTGCTGCTCGACACGCTGTGGGACGGCTGGCTCGACACAGCGCTGCAATTGCGCTGTTCGGCGGTCGTCTGCAACTACGCGCTATGGGACGCTTCGACCGTGGCGCAGGTGCACGCGGCGGACCTGCGCGCGCTGAGCTACACCGTCAACGACGAATGGGCCGCGCAGCGATTGATCGCGCTCGGCACCGACGGGATCATCACGGATCGGATCGACAGGTTCAGTCCGGCAGACTGATCGTCGCGTCGCACCTCGTTTCGTCCGCCGGACGCGCGCCTTCTATGATGAAGACATGACCTGGCTCCCACGTCTTGCGGCCCTGTTGCTGGCCGCCATGCTTTGCTGCACGGCGATGGCGCAGGGGAGCGAAACAGCCGATGTCGCCCCCACCGTGGCGGCGCTGCGAGCCCGACTCGACGCCGTCCCGCGGAATGTCGAGAACGCCGAGGACGTCGCCGGCGTGATCACGGAACTCAACGGGATCAGCGCCGCGACCGACAAGTTCATCGCCTCGCGCACCGGCGACCTCAACGATCTCAACGCACGCCTCGGCGAACTCGGCAACCCACCGCCCGCGGGCGCGGCCCCCGAGAACCCGGACATCACCCGTCGCCGCGCCACCTTGACCAAGGAACGCAACGCGCTCGACGCCGACATTCGGCTGGCCCGCCTCGTGACCGTCGACGCCCAGCAACGCGCCAGTGATGTCCTCGCCAAGCGACGCGCCATGTTCGAAGCCCAGTTGACCGAACGCGCGCCCTCGCCACTCGGCAGGGAGTTCTGGGGCGACATGGCCGAGGCCTGGTCCGGCGACGTGGATCGACTGAGTGAACTCGGCACCGAGTTGGAAGCAAGTCTGAACGTTGCCAGGCAGCCGGCCCATGCCACGGCGGTGCTCGTCAGCCTGATCGTGGCGCTGCTCCTGGCGTTGCCGGGCAACTGGCTGGCCGAGCGAGCGCTCACCCGGATTGCCGCTCGCGTGCTGCCGACTGGAAGACTGCGACGATCGCTGCTCGTGATCGCGATCGTCAGCACCAACGTCCTTCTGGTCGGACTGGCGGCGCATGGCGTCTTCACGACGCTCGACCTCCACCAGGTGTGGGGCGAAAAGACGCGGAAACTGGGGCAGGCGATGGTGCAGTCGAGCGTTTTCATCGCCTTCGTCGTCGGCCTCGGGCGAGCGCTGCTGTCCAACGGACGGCCATCGTGGCGGCTGCCGCCGATCCCCAACGCCATGGCCGCACGGCTCGCCCCTTACCCCTGGTTGATGGCGCTGGTCGCCGTCCTGGTATGGGTGCCGACGCAGGTCAATGCGTTGGTCGACGCCAGCTTCGCAGCCGTGGTTGCGGCGCACGTGGTGATGGCCCTGGCCCTTACCGGAATCATCGGCGCGATGCTGCTGCGGCTGCGGGGTCCGCGCGAAGCTGTGCCGGCGCCAGCGACCGAAGCGACGGGCGACGCTGCCGCTGCACCCGCTGTGCCGGACGCAACGGAGCGACCGCTCTGGGTGGGGGTGCTGTTGGGGCTGGTCACGCTGATCCTCATCGTGATCTGGGTATTGGTCGCGACCGGTTACGTCGCCCTGGCGAGCTTTCTCGCCAGCCAACTCAATTGGTCCGGCATCGTCGTGTCGGCCTTCTATGTGCTTTTCAAGTTCGCCGACGATTTCTTCATGGCGGTGGTGTCGTCGCGCAGCAGCTTCGGCCAACGGCTGCACCTGAGTTTCGGCCTTACCCAACGCACGCTGGATCAGACGGCCGTCGCGTTGTCGGGTTTGAGCCGCGTCGCGCTGTTCTTCTACATGATCATCGCGCTGGCGACGCCCCTCGGCACGAGCCCGGGCGAGGTGTTCCAGCGAAGCGGCAAATACGGCACGGGGGTGAAGGTCGGCGAGATCCAGTTGGTGCCCGGCGCGATCTTCGGCGCGATCGCGGTGCTCGTTGCCGGCTTCATCGCCCTGCGGATCGTCAAGAACTGGCTGGACACACGCTTCCTGCCGACCACGGCCCTCGAGCCGGGGATGCAGAGTTCGATCACGACGCTGCTGGGCTATGTGGGCGGGATCATCGTGATCGCTTTCGCGATGTCGGCGCTCGGCATCGGCATCGAACGCATCGCCTGGGTGGCCAGTGCGTTGTCGGTGGGTATCGGCTTCGGCTTGCAGGCGATCGTGCAGAACTTCATCTCGGGGCTGATCCTGCTGGCGGAACGGCCGGTGAAGGTCGGCGACTGGGTGGTCCTGGGCAATGCCGAGGGAGACATCCGCCGCATCAACGTTCGCGCGACCGAGATCCAGCTGGGCGACCGGTCCACGATGATCGTTCCGAATTCGGAATTCATCACCAAGACAGTCCGCAACATGACGCTCTCGAACGCCGAGGGCCGCGTGCTGATCCGCCTGCCCATGCCTCTGACGACCGACGCCAACCGCGCGCGGGAGGTGATGCTGTCGGCGTTCGCGAACCATCCGGGCGTGCTGGCCACCCCGGCACCGGCCGTCACGCTCGAAGGTATCGAGGTCGGCTTCATGATCTTCCAGGCGGTTGCCTATGTGCAGAGCCCGCGGCTTTCCGGCGGAATACGCAGCGACGTGCTGTTCACCATCCTCGATGGGCTTCGCGCGGCAGGCTTGCCGATGGCTGCCTATCCTGGAGTACCGGCCGGCATGCCGGCGCCTCCCTCCCCCGTGGCCGCTGTGCCGCCGCCACCCAGCGTGCTGCCGGGAACCGCCACCTAGCGCCGCCAGCCTCCGGAGACGAGCCACTGGCTGGTCCCGCACGCCGCCACCAGCGCGGCGTAGGTCGCCATCCTGCCGTCCTGACCGAAGACGATCAGCCCAGCGACCAGGACGGCAACGCCAACGACGAAATTGACCGCGCCCTGAGCCCACCAAGCCCGAGGCATGCCGGACCGGCGCATCGTGAATCGACCCAGGAGCGCGCACAGAAAGCCGACCGCGAACGCCGGGACAACAAAGTTGAGGAGATGATCGAGAAGGTCCAGAGGGGTCATTGCGAAGGCTCGCGAGACGGGCATCCACGGGATTGGGAAGCTCTGGCAACGGCCATTTTTCGATGCCGGACCGTCTACGGGCCGCAGATTTTATAATCGCCGGCTATGTCAGTCTGGGCCCTCGGGTTGAACCACACGACCGCGCCGCTCGACCTGCGCGGTCGTTTCGCGTTCGCCATCGACCAAATCGCTCCGACGCTCCAGAGCCTTCGGCATTCGTTTGGCTCCAACAGGCATCCCGACGTCGAAGCGGCCATCATCTCGACCTGCAACCGCACCGAGATCTACTGCGCCGCCAATCATCTCGCGCTCGACCACACCGTCGACTGGCTCGCCCACAGTGGCGGGGTGTCGCCAGCGCTCCTCCGCTCGCACGCGTACACTCTGCACGACGACCAGGCCGCCCGCCACGCCTTCCGCGTCGCCAGCGGGCTCGATTCCATGGTCCTGGGCGAGGCCCAGATCCTCGGCCAGATGAAGGATGCCGTGCGCGCCGCCGAGACGGCCGGCGCCCTCGGTAGCACGCTGAACCAGCTGTTCCAGCGCTCCTTCGCCGTCGCCAAGGAAGTCCGCACCGCCACTGAAATCGGCGCCCACTCGATCAGCATGGCCGCGGCGGCCGTTCGCCTGGCTGGTCAGCTGTTCGAGGATCTGCAACGCACCCGCGTGCTGTTCGTCGGTGCCGGCGAGATGATCGACCTGGCCGTGACGCACTTCGCGGCCAGGCAACCCAAGTCCATCGTCATTGCCAACCGTACGCTGGAGCGCGGCGAAAAGCTGGCCTCGCGCTTCGGCGGCGAGGCCATGCGGCTGGCCGACCTGCCAGCCCGCCTGGCCGAATTCGACATCGTCGTGAGTTGCACGGCCAGCACCTTGCCGCTGATCGGCCTGGGCGCCGTCGAACGCGCGCTCAAGCTGCGCAAGCACCGCCCGATGTTCATGGTCGACCTTGCTGTGCCGCGCGATATCGAGCCCGAGGTCAAGGCGCTCGAAGACATCTATCTCTACACGGTCGACGATCTCGCGCAAGTCGTGCAGCAGGGGCACGCCAGCCGGCAGGCCGCAGTGGCGCAAGCCGAGGTCATCATCGACGCCGGGGTCCAGAGCTTCATGCATTGGCTGGACCAGCGCGGCACCGTGCCGCTGATCCAGCAACTCAACGCTCAGACCGACGAATGGCGTGCCGCCGAACTGGCGCGGGCGCGCAGGCTGCTTGCCAAGGGAGAGAGCGTCGAAGCCGTACTCGAAGCGCTGTCGCGCGGGCTGACCCAGAAGATGCTCCACGGCGCCCTGGCCGAGTTGCACGCCGGCGACGCCGCCGCGCGCGAACACACGGCGCAGACCATTTCGCGCCTCTTCCTGCGAAACGAACTCCGCAGCGACACGCGCAAAGAGCGTTAGCGACGCCCCTGCTCCGGCGCCGCGCGCCGAACACGCCCTTGCCGCCTTCGCCTTCGCACGCGGCTTGAACCTTTCGCAAACCCGCCCTCTTTCGCCCCTTTCCCGTGAAACCCTTCCTGCGTCAACAGCTCGAGCGCTTTGCGCAACGCCTCGGCGAACTCGACTTCCTGCTTTCGCGGGAGGACATCATGTCCGACATGGCGCAGTACCGCACCATCTCCCGCGAGCACGCGGAAGTCACGCAGATCGCTGGCCGGTACACCCGCTACCTGCAACGCGAGGCGGATCTGGCCGGGGCGCGCGAGATGCTCGACGATCCTGACATGGCCGAGATGGCACAGGAGGAAATCGCGAGCGCCGAAGCGGAGCTGACGCAACTCGAAGATGAACTCCAGCGCCTGCTGCTTCCCAAGGATCCGGACGACGCGCGCAATGCCTTCCTTGAAATCCGCGCCGGCACGGGCGGCGACGAGTCGGCCCTTTTCGCCGGCGACCTCCTGCGCATGTACACGCGCTATGCCGACCGAGTGGGCTGGCGCTGCGAAATCGTCAGCGAAAGCGAAAGCGAACTCGGCGGCTACAAGGAAGTGGTGATTCGCGTCGTCGGCGACGAGGTGTTCGGCAAGCTTCGCTTTGAATCGGGCGGCCATCGCGTGCAGCGCGTGCCTGCCACCGAAACGCAAGGCCGCATCCACACCAGCGCATGCACGGTCGCCGTGCTCGCAGAGCCGGACGAGGCGCAAGCAGTGCAGATCAACCCGGCCGACCTGCGCATCGACACCTTCCGCGCCAGCGGCGCCGGCGGCCAGCACATCAACAAGACCGACTCTGCAGTACGCATCACGCACGTCCCGACGGGCATCGTCGCGGAGTGCCAGGACGATCGCAGCCAGCATCGCAACAAGGCCAAGGCGCTGCAAGTGCTCTCGGCACGCATCCAGGAAAAGGAGCGCAGCGAACGAGCGGCCAAGGATGCTGCGCTGCGCAAGGGGCTCGTCGGCAGCGGCGACCGCAGCGACCGGATCCGCACCTACAACTTTCCTCAGGGGCGGCTCACGGACCATCGCATCAACCTGACGCTCTACAAGCTGCTGGCCATCATGGAGGGCGATCTGGGTGACGTGCTGGACGCCCTGCAATCCGCGCGCGAAGCCGAGCAACTCGCGGAACTCGAAGCCGCCTTGCCAGCGTGAACACAGCGGAAGCCAATTCGCCCTCGACGCCAGCCGCCATGTTGGCTGCAGCGGCCGCCCTGGACATCGACCGGCTGGATGCGCAGCTTCTGTTGCTGCATGTGCTGGGGCGTCCCGCAGATGAACGAGCATGGCTCCTGGCCCATGACACCGACACGTTGGCGGAAGAGGTCTGGCCCGGTTTCGAACGACTGTGTGCCCGGCGAAGGGCAGGCGAGCCGGTGGCCTACCTGGTTGGCGAAAAGGAATTTCACGGGCTCAGCCTGAGAGTCGACGGCCGCGTCCTGGTCCCTCGTCCCGATACGGAAACGCTGGTCGACTGGGCCCTGCAATGCCTGGAAGGGCGGGAGACGCCCTCGGTGCTGGATCTCGGCACCGGCAGCGGCGCCATCGCCCTGGCGATCCAACACGCGCGTCCCGACGCCCACGTGGCGGCAGTGGATGCCAGCGCCGAGGCACTCATGGTGGCGCGCGCGAATGCTGAGCGGCTCGGACTGCCTGTGCGTTTTACGCAGGCAGACTGGCTCGCCGGCGCCGAACGCGGCCTCGACTTGATCGTTTCGAATCCGCCCTACATCGCCCACGGCGACGCGCATCTGGCCGCCCTGCGCCACGAACCACAGGGCGCACTCGTCTCCGGCGACGACGGCCTGGACGACATCCGCCGCATCGTCCAATCAGCGCCCGCGCATCTGAAAGAAGGCGGCTGGCTTTTGCTCGAACACGGCTACGACCAGAGCGAGCCGGTCCGGCAACTGCTGTCTCGACAGGGTTTTTCCGAATCCCAAAGCCGCGACGACCTCGCCGGCATCGCGCGATGTTCCGGCGGGATCTGGCGGGCGGTGAAATAATCCGCCCAGCCCAATTTCAGGAGTCACCCATGTCCGAAGCCCAGCAACGCATTGACGACCTCGTCAAGACCAACGATCTTGTCCTCTTCATGAAGGGCAACGCCAGCTTTCCGATGTGCGGATTCTCGGGTCGCGCGATCCAGATCCTCAAGGCGGTAGGTGTCGACCCCCGAACGCTCAAGACCGTCAACGTGCTGGAAGACGATGCCATTCGCCAGGGCATCAAGGAATACAGCAACTGGCCGACTATTCCGCAGCTCTACGTGAAGGGCGAGTTCGTCGGCGGCTCGGACATCCTCATGGAAATGTACGAATCCGGCGAATTGCAGCAAATGCTGAACAGCAATCCGGCTTGATATTGCTCGCCCCCAGGTTGCCCGCACTCCGTGTCGGGCGCCCACCCCCTGCCGGGGGCAACACCGGCGGCCCGGCTAAGCAGGTTCCGCGGTGTTTCATGAATGGAGACTGAGCATGAGTCACGACCATGGGGATGACGGGCACGCGCATGACGACCCGGCCTGGAAGCACGATGGCGTGCGCGTGATTCCGGGCAATCAGCTTGACACCAACACGGCGCAGACGCCGGGCATGAACCGGGCGGCGGCCATCAACTTTGCGCGCGTCGGCGCGCAGAAGCTGTGGGCGGGGACCGTGACCATTCATGCGAATGCCAAAACCGGTGCACATCACCACGGTCACCTCGAATCGGTGATCTATGTCGTTCGGGGGCGCGCCCGCATGCGATGGGGTGAACAACTGGAGTTCACGGCTGAGGCAGGTCCGGGCGATTTCATCTATGTGCCGCCCTACGTGCCGCACCAGGAAATCAACGCCAGCGAGACCGAAGCCCTCGAATGCGTGCTCTGCCGCAGTGACGGCCAGGCCGTGGCGATCAACCTCGACATTGAGCCTGTCGAGAAGCCCGAGTCGGTTCTATGGGTCGATCCCACGCACCCGCAAGGCGGTATTTGACCTCTTCGCGACAAAACGGCAAATCCGAGAAAACATAGACATCTGCGAACACCGGGCACGGCTTATGCTGTATCCAAGTGTTCGAAACCGGAGGTGTCCATGGATTCCCGCAGTCTCGTCCCCGCGTCGTCGTTCCAGTTGCCGGTCGCCAACCTGCGCAGCGTTTTCCAGACGCACGACGTCGAGCGCAAGCTCGCCAAGCTCCCCGATCGCGACCACGAACACCTGCGGACGACCTACGAACGCATGCTCGAACGCGGCCCCGATCGCTTCCAGGTCAAGCCCAGCGGCGTGCCAGAGATGTCCGGCCTCTACGCGCAACTGCCCAACTTCACCGAAGTGCTCGACGACGTGCGTCGCCACGTGGCGCTCGCCCAGGACAGTCGCGACGGACTCGAAGTCACGCCGATGTTGCTGCTCGGGCCGCCGGGTGTCGGCAAGACCCACTTCGCAAGGAAACTGGCCGACCTGCTGGGTACCGGAATGTCGCTGGTTCCGATGAACTCCATGACAGCCGGCTGGCTGTTGTCCGGTGCATCCTCGCAATGGAAGGGCGCGAAGCCCGGCAAGGTGTTCGAAGCGCTGGTCGACGGCCAGTACGCAAACCCTGTGATGGTCATTGACGAAATCGACAAGGCAGGTGCCGACAGCCAGTACGACCCGCTCGGCGCGCTCTACAGCCTGCTGGAGCACGACACAGCCCACGCGTTCGTCGACGAGTTCGCCGAAATCCCGATCGACGCCAGCCAGGTGATCTGGATTACCACCGCAAATGACGAACGCGGCATTCCCGAGCCCATCCTGAACCGCATGAACGTGTTCGAGATCGAGGCGCCCTCGCCAGAAGCTTCTCGGCAGATTGCGCGCCAACTCTACGCGTCGATCAGGGGTGAGCATGACTGGGGCCGCCTGCTGACCGAAGAACCCTCCGACGATGTACTCGACCAACTCGCAACCCTCGCGCCGCGCGAGATGCGGCGCGCGCTGATGACCGGCTTCGGCAATGCCCGCCTGGCCGGCCGGGGCGAGGTGCGCGTGGAGGATCTTCCACGGGTCAGCACGCCTCGAAGCCGCATCGGTTTCGTGCAATAGAAGCGTGCCGGGTCGACCCGGGATGGAACGCGCCCGGGTCGTGGCACCATGTCGGTCTTCATCGACCGACCCATGACCCTGACCCAAAGCTTGCTGGTCATCGTCGCGCTCATCGCGACGAGCGCCTTCTTCTCCCTCGCCGAAATTTCCCTGGCCGCTTCCCGCCGTCTCCGCCTGCGTCAGATGGCCGACGAAGGCGACGTCCGTGCCGAGCGCGTGATGCGCATCCAGGAGCAGCCGGGCCACTACTTCACCGTGGTCCAGATCGGACTCAACGCCGTCGCGATCCTCGGCGGCGTGGTCGGCGAAGGTTCGCTGAGCCCCTATTACGCGCGCCTGTTCGAGCTTTGGCTCAGCGTCGAGGCCGCGCAGACTGCGGCCTTCCTCGCTTCGTTCATCACGATCATCGCGGTCTTCCTCGTGTTTGCCGACCTGTTTCCCAAACGGCTCGGCATGAGCAGCCCCGAGCGGCTTGCGGTGCGGATGGTCGGCCCGATGCAGGTGCTGATCACCACCTTCAAGCCGCTGGTCTGGTTCTTCACGGTCAGCACCGATGTGCTTTTCAAGCTGCTCGGCATGCCGATGCAGCGCGACGAAAAGATCACCTCGGCCGACATCCTCGCGATGACTGAAGCTGGCGCGCGCGCGGGCGTTCTGGCGCAGCGGGAGCAGCAGGTGATCGCCAACGTGTTCGAGCTCGACACCCGACTGGTGAGCAGCGTGATGACTTCGCGCGACCGCATCGCCTGGTTTCTTCGGGACGACCCGGAGACGGTGCTGCGCGCGCGCATCGTGGCCGAACCCTTTTCCGCCTACCCCGTGTGCGACGGCGAGATCGACCATGTGCTCGGCTACGTCGACAGCAAGGACATGTTCCAGCGCGTGCTGAGCGATCAGCCGCTCTCCTTCGACCATGGTCTGCCGCTTCACAAGGCGCTCGTCATTCCCGACAGACTGTCGCTGACCGAGGTGCTCGAACAATTTCAACAGGCCCACGAGGACTTCGCGATCATCGTGAACGAATACAGCCTGGTGGTCGGCGTGATCACGCTCAATGACGTGATGAGCACCGTGATGGGCGACCTGGTCGGCGATCAGGACGAAGAACAGCAGATCGTGAAGCGCGACGAGAACTCGTGGCTGATCGACGGCGTGACGCCGATTCAGGACGTCCAGCGGGCGCTCGACATCGAGGAACTGCCACATCCGGACGAGTACGAAACGCTCGCCGGCTTCCTCATGGTGATGCTCCGCCGCGTTCCCAAGAGAACCGACAGCGTCAGTTGGGCGGGCTACACCTTCGAAGTGATGGACGTGGACAGCTACCGCATCGACCAGGTGATGGTCACCCGCACGGCCGCGATGACGGCCAAGGCCTGAGCCTCAGTCCGGCCTGATGTCCTTGCGCGGATCCTTGAACACCCAGAGCCGCTGATTCGCAAAGACAGCATCCGGATAGGGCGACTTGCCACGGCTGCCGTTGTAGCGACCGAGCGTCATGAACAAATCGCCGGATTCACGGTCGAGGTAGTGACGCAGGATCACGCAGCCGAAGCGCAGATTGGTCTGCATGTGGAAGAGCTTGGATGGATCGCCGTCGCCGATCACGCGGGTCCAGAAGGGCATGACCTGCATGTAGCCCCGGGCGCCGACGCTCGACACCGCAAACTTGCGGAAGTTGCTTTCCACCTGGATCAACCCGAGCACGAGGCTGACGTCCAGGCCAGCGCGACGCGCTTCGTACCAGACGGTTTGCAGGAATTCCTTCCGCGTCGGCCAGTCGGGCAGTTTCTTCTTGAGCCGTTCGCTCATTTCGCCGAGCCATCGCAAGTACACGAGGCGGGATTCTGTGTCCTTGAATTCCGGGATCGGCGGCGCGTTGTTACGGATGGCCGACGTCAGCGCGGTGCGCACGGAATCGATCAGCGGTTCCTCGATCTGCGCACCGGCGATGGCCTCGCGCGGCAGCACCAGGGACAGCGCCCCGCAGGCGGCGGCGCCCAGACAGAGGCGCCGCGAAAGCCCGGACGCTTCTATGGACGCCGTCAGGCTCATGCAGCAGCCAGCTTGCCGGCAATGAAATCCGCGATGCCGCCCATCGGCACCTTGGTCGCGGCGGTTTCACGGCGATGTTGGTACTCGAACTGGCCTTCCTTCAGCCCGCGATCGGAGATCACGACGCGATGCGGCACGCCGATCAGTTCCCAATCAGCGAACATCGCGCCGGGGCGTTCGCCGCGGTCGTCGAGCAGCACATCGACGCCGGCAGCCAGGAGTCGCTCATAGAGAGCTTCGGCTGCCGCCTTCACGTCGGCGCTGCGGTCCATGCCGATCGGGCAGACCACGACGGTGAATGGCGCGATCGCATCGGGCCAGATGATGCCCCGCTCGTCGTTGTTTTGCTCGATCGCCGCGGCTGGTAGCCGGGTGATTCCGATGCCGTAGCAACCCATCTCGAGAAACTGCGGCTTGCCGGCCTCGTCGAGGAAGGTCGCATTCATCGGCTTGCTGTACTTGGTGCCGAGCACGAAGACGTGGCCGACCTCGATGCCACGTTCGATCGCCAGGATGCCCTTTCCGTCGGGGGACGGGTCGCCAGCGACGACATTGCGGATGTCGGCCACGGCGTCGGGCTCCGGCAGGTCGCGACCCCAGTTCACGCCGGTGATATGGAAATCGACTTCGTTGGCGCCGCAGATCCAGTCGGCCATCACCGCAACCTCGCGGTCCGCGACGATCTTGACCGCCTGCTTGAGATTCAGCGGCCCCAGATAGCCCGGCTTGCTGCCGAAGTGGTCCTCGATCTCGGTGACGGTTGCAAAGCGGAAGCCCTGGTCGAGGCCCGGCACCTTGCCCACCTTGATCTCGTTCATCTCATGGTCGCCGCGAACCAGCAGCAGCCATACCTGGACGCCCTTGATGTTGCCCGCCGCGTCCAGTGTGTCGGTCGCCAAGACCAGCGATTTCACGGTTGTCGAGAGCGGCACGCCCAGCAATTCAGCCACGTCCTCGCAGGTGCTCTTGCCCGGCGTAGGTGTCTTCGTCAGGGGCTTCGTCGCCGCGCCGCGCGGCCCGGCCGGTGCAAGGGCCTCGGCTTTTTCCATGTTCGCGGCGTAGTCGCTGTCGGGGCAATAGACGATCGCGTCCTCACCCGTCGCCGCGATCACCTGGAATTCCTGGCTCACGTCACCGCCGATCGCACCGCTGTCCGCCGCCACAGCTCGGTAGCGCAGGCCGAATCGGTCGAAGATCTTCCGGTAGGCGTCGGCCATCACCTTGTAGCTGGCCTTCGCGCCTTCGAGGTCTCGATCGAAGCTGTACGCGTCCTTCATGATGAACTCGCGCCCACGCATCAGGCCGAAGCGCGGTCGGCGCTCGTCGCGGAACTTGGTCTGGATCTGGTACAGGTTCTTCGGCAGCTGCTTGTAGCTGCGAATTTCCTGGCGCGCGATATCGGTCACGACCTCTTCGCTCGTCGGCTGGATGACGAACGAGCGCTCGTGACGGTCCTTGATGCGCAGGAGTTCGAGGCCGTAGCCCTGAAAGCGCCCGCTCTCTTCCCAGAATTCGGCGGGCTGAACCACGGGCATGGTCAGCTCAACTGCACCCGCCCGGTTCATTTCTTCCCGGACGATCGCCTCGACCTTGCGTATGACCCGCAGGCCCATCGGCATATAGGTATAGATGCCGGTGCCGAGCTTCTTGATCATGCCAGCACGCATCATGAGACGGTGGCTCGCGACTTCGGCGTCGGCTGGCGCTTCCTTGAGGGTGGAGATAAAGAATCGGGAAGCTTTCATCGGTCACGCAAAGAAAGAATACGGGCAGGGGGTTGGTGGCAGGGCGGAAGGCCCGGAACCGGCCGCTTGCCGTACGCAAGCCGGCAGGCATAATCGACTCAGTTCAAAAATTGGGGTTTGATTATGCTCGACCGGGACGGCTTCAGGCCCAACGTCGGCATCATCCTGCTCAACCAGAGAAACCAGGTTTTCTGGGGTAAGCGTATTCGTACACACTCCTGGCAGTTTCCTCAAGGCGGCATCGATCGCGGCGAAAGTCCCGAGCAGGCGATGTTCCGGGAACTGCATGAGGAAGTGGGTCTCCACCCGGAGCATGTGCGCATCGTGGCCCGTACCCGTGACTGGTTGCGCTACGAGGTGCCGGATCGGTTCATCCGCCGTGACGCGCGCGGCCATTACAAAGGCCAGAAGCAGATCTGGTATTTGCTGCAATTGATCGGTCACGACTGGGATCTGAACCTGCGCGCCACAGATCATCCCGAGTTCGACGCCTGGCGCTGGCATGACTACTGGGTCCCGTTGGACGTGGTGGTCGAATTCAAGCGCGGCGTCTATGAGATGGCATTGACCGAACTCGCCCGCTACCTGCCTCGGCAGGATTTCCGCAACCGGTTCCTGCGCAGCAATGTGCGCGCGCGCGAATTCGAGCGCCATCCGCCCGGCCCGGGCCATGAACCGACCTTCGAACTGCCGCCCGGCGCCAGCTTCGACCCGAATCCGAATGCCAACCTTGCGAACGACTCTCCCTCGACCAGCGACCCGTTTCATGCTCCGCGCTAGCTGGCGAATCGCCCTCGCCTGCATTCTTGGCGCTTCGAGCCTCGCCCACGCCCAGTTGTTTGAGGATGCCGACTGGAAGGAATCCGAAGTGCCACCGCCCCCGGCTTTCAGCCAGGACAAGCTGATCGGCATCGACATGCCACGCTACATGAGCCTGAAGTTCGGCGTCGATCCCGCGACCATCAAGGTGACACGCGATGGCGTGGTGCGCTATGTGGTCGTCGCATCCAACCGCGAAGGCGGCGGATTCAATGCCTTCTACGAAGGCGTGCGGTGCGCGACCGACGAGCACAAGACCTACGCACGCTTCATCAATGGAGCATGGGAGCAGCAGGTCGATCCCGAATGGAGGCGTTTCAGCGAACGAAGCGCACGCTACGTCTACGCGTTGGCTACACAGGGACTGTGTCGCGGGCATGCCCCGCGGGCCTCAGTGAACGAAATGGTTCGCAACTTGACGACACCGGTCCGCGAGGTCGAGTGATCGGTCAGTGGCCGTCGGGCATCAACACCATGTTGTCCCGATGGACCATCTCGGCTTCGGCGACATAGCCCAGGAGCCGCTCGAATTCCATCGATGGCTTGCGACAGAGCATGCGAGCCTCGACACTTGAGTAGTTGGCAAGGCCCCGCGCGAGTTCGACTCCCCGGTCATCGCGTATCGCAATCACGTCGCCGCGCGAGAACTCGCCTTCGACGCTCGTCATGCCGATCGGGAGCAGGCTCTTGCCCTCGCCACGCACCTTGGCCGCCGCGCCCGCATCCACCGACACAGCGCCACGCAGCTGAAGGTGGTCGGCCATCCAGCGCTTCCGCGCCTGATGCTTGGCGGTTTGCGCGAGCAAAAGCGTGCCGATAGGCTCGCCGCACGTCAGCCGCAGCAGAGCATCAGGCTCGCGGCCCCAGGCGATCACAGTCGACGCACCGGACCCCGCCGCACGCTTGGCCGCAAGGATTTTTGTGATCATGCCGCCGCGGCCGATGCTGCTGCCGGCTCCACCGGCCATGACCTCGAGCGCCGGGTCGCCCGCTGCCGCTTCGTGCACGAAGCGGGCATCAGGATCCTTGCGCGGGTCGGCAGTGAAAAGGCCCTTCTGGTCCGTCAAGATGACCAGCGCGTCGGCCTCGACCAGGTTGGCAACCAACGCGCCAAGGGTGTCGTTGTCGCCGAACTTGATTTCGTCGTTGACGACCGTGTCGTTCTCGTTGATGACCGGCACCACACCGAGCGCAAGCAAGGTAACGAGGGTGGAACGCGCATTGAGATAGCGTTCACGGTCCGCGAGATCTGCGTGCGTCAACAACACTTGCGCGCTGCCGATACCGTTTTCGCGCAACTTGGTTTCATAGACTTGCGCCAGGCCCATCTGGCCAACTGCCGCGGCTGCCTGCAGCTCATGAATCTCATGCGGGCGAACACGCCAACCCAGTCGCTTCATGCCTTCGGCGATCGCGCCACTCGACACCATCACGACCTCCCGGCCATCGCGGACCAGCGTTGCAAGTTGGCGGCACCATTCACCAATGGCGCTCTCATCCAGGCCACGCCCTTCATTGGTGACCAGGCTAGAGCCCACTTTGACAACAATGCGACGTGCGTCACGGAGTGCGGCTGAACCAGAACTTGAGGTCATGGAGCTATGGCTAACTTGATGGCTACTGGACTGTCCGTCCTCGGATGGACTCACGAAAAGCGCGGATCGATCTCAGTCGGCGGCTGCTCGGCCACCTGCTGAGCCTTGACGTGCTGGTAGATCGCCTGAACCAACGGCTCGCACCCTTCGCGGGTGAGCGCAGAAATCTCGAAAACCGGCCCCTTGAAACGCAATCTCTTGACGAAATCCTTGACGCGCGTGGCACGCTCGTCGACGGGGATCATGTCGAGCTTGTTCAGCACCAGCCAGCGAGGCTTTTCGTAGAGAGCGGCATCGTATTTCTTCAGCTCGCCGACGATCGCCTTGGCCTGCGCCACCGGATCGACTCCCTCGTCGAACGGTGCGAGGTCGACCACGTGCAGAAGCAAACGAGTGCGCTGAAGATGACGCAAAAAGAGATGACCAAGGCCAGCACCTTCCGATGCACCTTCGATCAATCCTGGGAGGTCGGCCACGACAAAGCTCTGCTCCGGACCGACGCGGACGACGCCGAGATTGGGATGCAACGTTGTAAAGGGATAGTCAGCGATGCGCGGCCGCGCGTTGGAAATGGCGCTGATGAGCGTTGATTTGCCGGCGTTCGGCATGCCTAGCAGGCCGACATCTGCCAAAACCTTGAGTTCGAGCTTGAGGTTCTTCTTCTCGCCAGGCCAGCCCGGGGTCTTCTGCCGCGGGGCGCGATTGATGGCGCTCTTGAATCGCATGTTGCCGAAACCACCGTCACCGCCCTTGGCAATCGTGATCACCTCGCCCGGCGCCAACAGCTCATAAAGCACCTCGCCGGTCTCTGCATCGGAAATGATCGTTCCGACCGGCATCTTGAGCGTGATGTCTTCGCCGGCGGCGCCGAACATGTCCGAGCCCATCCCGTGCTGCCCTCGCTTCGCTTCGTGGCGGCGCGAAAACCGGAAGTCGACCAGGGTATTCAGGTTTGAGTCCGCCACCGCGAACACGTGGCCACCCCGCCCTCCGTCGCCGCCGTTCGGCCCGCCGAATTCCTTGTACTTCTCATGACGGAACGACACGCAGCCGTTGCCGCCGTCGCCGGCAGCAACGTCGATGAAGGCCTCGTCCACGAACTTCATGAGATATCCAGTTTACAAATGAAGAAGCCCCGGCAAAGCGGGGCTCCGAAAAGATCGAAGTGACAGGCTTAGGCCGGAGTCACGTTGACCGTGTGCTTGTTGAGTGCGCCCTTGGTGCCGAAAGACACATGGCCGTCCACCAGCGCAAATAGCGTGTGGTCCTTGCCCACGCCGACATTGATGCCAGGGTGGAATTGCGTGCCGCGTTGGCGCACGATGATCGAGCCTGCACTGATCAATTCGCCGCCGAAGGCCTTAACACCGAGCATTTTGGGCTTCGAATCACGCCCGTTCCGCGTAGAGCCGCCGCCTTTTTTCTGTGCCATGGAATCAGCTCCTTAGCCGGCGATCGCGCCGATTTGCAGTTCAGTGAACTGCTGGCGATGGCCTTGACGTTTCTGATAGTGCTTACGACGACGCATCTTGAAGATGCGAACCTTGTCGTGCTTGCCGTGCGACAGCACCGTGGCTGTCACCGATGCGCCGGACACCAGGGGCGTACCGACCTTGATTGCGCTGCCGTCGCCGACTGCGAGAACTTGGTCGATCACGATTTCCTGGCCTACGTCCGCAGCAATCTGTTCTACTTTAATTTTCTCGCCGGAAGCAACGCGATACTGCTTGCCGCCGGTTTTTATGACCGCGTACATGTGGACCTCTTGGGAAAAGATGGCTCTACGGCAAATTCCGCAGAGCCCAAGATTCTAGCACGCATGCGGCCTGACTACACCCATCATTCCAAGGTGCGAGGCCATTAATCCTTTGGTCTCCCTATAATCGGCGACTTCCGGCCAAGCGCCATCGTCGCACCTCTCGCAGCGCGCAAGCGCCCTCGCCTTGTCAGTTCCCGCCGCAGACACCTCCCCCGCCGCCAACGTCCTCAGCCTGATTGCAGAAGATATGGCCGGGGTCGATCTTGTGATCGCCCGCCGGCTCGATACTGGCGTGCCGCTCGTGAGCCAGGTGTCGAAGTACATCATTTCCGCGGGCGGCAAACGACTGAGGCCCGCATTGCTCCTCCTCATGGCTGGCTCGCTGGGTTATCAGGGGGAGCAACGCTTCAACTTGGCTGCCGTCGTGGAATTTATCCACACGGCGACGCTGTTACACGATGACGTCGTCGACGAATCGACGCTTCGCCGCGGCCGACCGACAGCCAATGAATCCTTTGGAAACCCCGCGAGCGTACTCGTGGGTGACTTCCTGTACTCCCGCGCGTTCCAAATGATGTTGGACGCCAACGACATCCGGGTCATGGAGATACTCGCCGAGGCGACCAATGTCATCGCCGAAGGGGAAGTGCTCCAACTGATGAACATGCATGACGCCTCGCTCAACGAGGAAGCTTATCTCAGGGTGATTCGCTCCAAGACCGCCAAGTTGTTCGAGGCAAGCACTCGGCTTGCGGCGGTACTCGCCAAGGCAACGCCCGAAGTCGAGGAGGCGTGCGCCACCTACGGCCAAGCGCTCGGCACGGCCTTCCAAGTCATCGATGATGTCTTGGATTACGCCGGCGACGCGAGCGAGACAGGCAAGAACGTGGGAGATGACCTTCGCGAAGGCAAGACCACACTTCCCTTGATTCTCGCCATGCAACGCGGCACGTCGCATCAACGAGATTTCATCCGCGCGGCCATAGAAGCCGGAGATACGACACAGTTGCCGCGGATCGTGGAAATCGTGCGGGAAACGGGCGCTCTTGAAGCCACGAGAGACGCTGCAGCGGCAGAGGCTCAGCGTGCGATGGACGCACTTCGTGGTTTTCCTGCAAATTCGCACTCCGCCGGTTTGCTACAATTAGCGGCTCAGTTGCTTGAGCGACGCGCCTAAGTCACCACGAAGGACGACTCTCTTTTCTTGCAACCATCGGGGTGTAGCTTAGCCTGGTAGAGCGCTACGTTCGGGACGTAGAGGCCGGAGGTTCGAATCCTCTCACCCCGACCAGATTCCCGCTAGGAATATCAAAAAACACCTAGCGTCGAGCATTGAATGCCAGCCTTGCAATGGGGCATGGGAGCGGAGTCTCCGTCTTTCGGCAACGTCATTCAACCCACCCCGCGCTTCTTCGGTCTGCTGATAAGATGCCTTTCCCTTTTAAGAGGTTAGAGGCTTCAATCCTCGCTGAGCCGACCAGCCTTTTGAGCTGCAAGTGCCAAATGCTCCGCGATCACCGATCGCGAAGAGGTTTACAGCCCCTGGGTGATCAGCGATGATCGTGAAGCACTTTTTCACGTTTTTTACATTGTTGAATGGCCGCTGCCGAACCCCTAGTCAAAGAAAGCTCGCCTGTCGCCCTTCCGGGACTGGCGCGCGCCTTGGTCTCGGCTGGAAAGCTCCCCGCCAAAGTTGCGGAAGACATCTATCAGAAGTCCCTTAGCGGGCGCACCAGCTTCATTGCGGAGTTGACCGGCACAGGTGCGGTCTCGGCGGCCGATCTGGCGCACACGCTATCGAGCGCCTTTGGTGCGCCGCTGCTCGATCTCGACGCCATCGATCCGCAGCGTCTCCCCAAAGACTTGCTTGACACCAAGCTTTGCCAGGCCTACCGAGTCGTTGTCCTTAGCAAGCGCAATAACCGTCTCATTGTCGCAACAGCCGATCCCTCCGATCAGCAGGCAGCTGAAAAGATCAAGTTCGCGTCGCAAATGGGCGTTGACTGGGTCATCGCGGAGTACGACAAGCTCTCTCGCATGATCGAAGCGGCGGCCGTCACGGCCTCCGAAACGATCGACAGCATCATCGGCGCTGAGTTCGAGTTCGACGAGATTTCGACGGACACACCAGGTGAGACTCCCGACCAAGCCGTTGCCGAAGTCGAGGATGCGCCGGTCGTCCGGTTTCTTCACAAGATGCTGCTCGACGCGTTCAGCATGCGCGCGTCCGATATTCACTTCGAGCCCTACGAACACAACTACCGTGTTCGCTTCCGCATCGACGGCGAACTGCGCGAAATCGCAAGTCCGCCGACCGTCATCAAGGACAAGCTGGCCTCGCGCATCAAGGTCATCTCAAGACTGGATATATCCGAGAAGCGCATTCCCCAGGACGGGCGAATGAAGCTCAAGATCGGTCCCGAGCGGGTCATCGATTTCCGGGTGAGCACGCTGCCAACCCTGTTCGGCGAAAAAATCGTCATCCGTATTCTTGACCCGAGCAGTGCACGACTAGGCATCGACGCGCTCGGCTACGACGCCGACGAAAAAGAGCGCTTGCTGCAAGCCATCGCCCGCCCTTACGGCATGGTGCTGGTCACAGGGCCCACGGGTTCGGGCAAGACAGTGTCGCTGTACACCTGTCTGAACATGCTCAACAAACCGGGCGTCAACATCGCGACGGCAGAAGACCCATCCGAAATCAATCTGCCAGGCGTGAATCAGGTCAATGTCAACGAGAAGGCGGGCCTGACTTTCGCGACAGCGCTACGTGCCTTCCTGCGGCAGGATCCCGACATCATCATGGTTGGCGAAATTCGTGACCTCGAGACGGCCGACATTTCAATCAAGGCGGCGCAGACGGG
Organism: Variovorax sp. 05L425; assembly: GCF_056397705.1. Taxonomy (NCBI): domain Bacteria; kingdom Pseudomonadati; phylum Pseudomonadota; class Betaproteobacteria; order Burkholderiales; family Comamonadaceae; genus Variovorax; species Variovorax sp. 05L425. Next base: position 154,200 of record NZ_JBFTNY010000004.1, read on the forward strand.
CCACCTGGTACTTTCAACCCTGCACACCAACGACGCGCCCACCACGCTGACGCGGATGCGCAACATGGGTATTGCGCCCTTCAACATCGCTTCCAGCGTGATCCTGATCACCGCGCAGCGCCTTGCTCGGCGCTTGTGCACCGTATGCCGCGCCCCCGCAGACGTGCCCAAACAGGCATTGATCGACGCGGGTTTCAAGGATCATCAAGTCGACGGCACCTGGAAGCCATACCACCCGGTCGGATGCTCCGCCTGCAATGGCGGCTACAAGGGCCGCGTCGGCATCTACCAAGTGATGCCGATCAGCGAGGAGATCCAGAAGATCATTCTTCGCGACGGATCTTCGCTGGATATCGCCAAGCAGGCGGAGGCCGAGGGCGTGCGTTCGCTGCGCCAATCCGGGTTGAAGAAAGTTATGCAGGGACTGACGTCACTTGAAGAAGTGGTCGCGGTCACCAACGAATAGCACCGAGAAGCGGAGAATCAATGGCAACGGCAGCAGCATCAAACCGAACGCTCAAGGAATACATCTTCGAGTGGGAGGGAAAGGACCGCAGCGGGAAGACAGTCCGCGGCGAGGTACGGGCCGCTGGCGAAAACCAGGTGCAGGCCGCTCTGCGGCGCCAGGGTGTGCTGACGACGAAGATCAAGAAGCGTCGGATGCGCTCCGGCAAGGCGATCAAGCCGAAGGACATCGCGATCTTCACCCGCCAATTGGCCACCATGATGAAGGCGGGCGTACCCTTGCTGCAGGCCTTCGACATCGTGGGCCGCGGCAACGCCAATCCGAGCGTGGCAAAACTGCTCAACGACATCCGCAGCGACGTGGAAACTGGTACCTCGCTGTCCTCCGCGTTTCGCAAGTTTCCAAAGTATTTCGACAATCTCTATTGCAATCTGGTCGAGGCCGGCGAGGCCGCCGGTATTCTTGAAGACCTGCTCGATCGTCTGGCCACCTATATGGAGAAGACCGAGGCGATCAAGTCGAAGATCAAGTCGGCCCTGATGTATCCGACCTCGGTGATCGTGGTTGCTTTCGTGGTGGTGGCCATCATCATGATTTTCGTGATCCCCGCATTCAAGCAGGTGTTCACCTCCTTCGGCGCAGACCTGCCCGCCCCGACCCTGATCGTCATGGGCATCAGCGAATTCTTCGTTTCCTACTGGTGGTTGATCTTCGGCGTCGTCGGCGGCGGCACTTACTTTTTCCTCCAGGCATGGAAGCGCAACGAGCGCGTTCAGAAGGTCATGGACCGCCTTCTCCTTCGTCTGCCGATATTCGGTGCGCTGATCGACAAGTCGTGCGTTGCGCGCTGGACGCGAACACTTGCCACCATGTTTGCCGCGGGCGTCCCGCTGGTCGAAGCGCTCGATTCAGTGGGCGGCGCATCCGGCAACTCGGTCTACGCGGAAGCGACGACCAAGATCCAGCAGGAAGTGTCGACCGGAACAAGCCTGACTACGGCAATGACCAACGCCAACCTGTTCCCTTCGATGGTCTTGCAGATGACCGCCATTGGAGAGGAATCAGGCTCCATTGATCACATGCTGGGCAAGGCGGCCGACTTCTACGAATCTGAGGTCGACGACATGGTCGCAGGCCTCTCGAGCCTGATGGAACCCATCATCATCGTGTTCCTCGGCGTCATCATCGGCGGCATCGTGGTTTCGATGTACCTGCCCATCTTCAAGCTCGGCCAAGTCGTCTGATGCTGGTTTCGCACGGGGTGGACGCCGCGTTGGCCGGCTTGCTCGGGTTGTTGATCGGCAGCTTTCTCAATGTCGTGATCTATCGACTGCCCAAGATGCTCGAACAGCAATGGGCTGCGGACTGCGCCAGCTTGAACGAATCGGAGCCACCTCCCGCGGAGCGGTTCAACCTGATGGTGCCGCACTCGCGCTGTCAGAAATGCAGCCATGTGATTCGCTGGTACGAAAACATTCCGGTTCTCAGCTATGTGTTCCTGCGCGGCAAATGCTCGGCATGCAAAACGCCGATCAGCCTGCGCTATCCGTTGGTCGAAATAGTGACCGCGGCGTTGTTCGCGTGGTGTGTCTGGCGCATGCCGGGCACGTTTGGCAGCCTTGCATGGTGCGGCTTCGCGGCGGCGCTCCTGGCATTGGCGCTGATCGACTGGGATACGACCCTCCTCCCCGACGACATCACGCTGCCGTTGCTGTGGGCGGGCCTGCTGGCCTCCATCGCTGGCTTCACGGGAATTTCGGTCACCAACGCCGTCTGGGGTGCCGTTGCCGGCTATTGTTCGCTCTGGGCAGTCTATTGGCTGTTCAAGCTGACGACCGGAAAGGAAGGCATGGGCTACGGCGACTTCAAGCTGTTTGCCGCTTTCGGTGCATGGTTCGGGTGGCAAGCGTTGGTACCGATCATCCTGATGGCTTCGGTCATTGGCGTGATCGTCGGTCTCGCACTCAAGATCAATAGCAAACTGCGCGAAGGCGGCTATGTGCCTTTCGGGCCGTTCCTGGCAGGGGCTGGCTTCACCGCCATGGTCTTCGGCCCCGATGCGATCCTCCGAGTGGTGGGCCTTTAGGGGCCCGCGAACCATGCGCATCGGCCTGACCGGAGGCATAGGAAGCGGCAAAAGCACCGTCGCGTCCATGCTGGTCCTTCTGGGCGCACATCTGGTCGACACCGATGCCATCGCAAGAGCGATGACCGCGCCGCGCGGCGCGGCCATGCCGGCGCTCGAGGCGGAATTCGGTCCGTCCATCATCACGCCGGACGGCAGCATGGACCGAGCGCGCATGAGGGAAATTGCGTTCCTCGACCCCATGGCCAAGAAGCGCCTGGAAGCCATCCTGCATCCCTTGATCGGCGCCGAGTGCGAACGCCAGGCCGCCTCGGCGGCCGTAGGGCAACCCATCGTGTTCGACGTGCCGTTGCTGGTCGAATCAAGGCGCTGGCGCGGAATCGTCGATCGCGTTCTGGTGATCGATGCGACCGAGCAAACACAACTGGAACGCGTGGTCGCCCGGTCGGGTTGGACGCCCAATGCGGTTCGCTCGGTGATCGCCCAACAGGTCGATCGCGCCTTGCGCAGGGCGGCGGCCGACGCCGTGATCTACAACGAGAGTTTGAGCTTGGCGGAACTCTCTTCCAACGTACGGGGTCTCTGGGAGCGGTGGGTGGTCGCGGGCACGCGATAATCCCCGGTTAGCCGGCCCATGCGCCGGACAACAAGAAAGCGGCGCACAAGTAAGCCCCGCGAGACAGCCCCAAAGATGCTCTTCAATTCATACGCGTTCATCTTCTGCTATTTCCCGATCGTCCTTTTCGGGTTCTTCCTCATCGGAAAGCGAAATGCGCGCGCTGCGGCCGGTTTCCTCGCGCTGGCATCACTGTTCTTCTACGGTTGGTGGAGCGTCAATGCCGTCCCGCTGCTGGTCGGATCGATCTGCTTCAACTACTGGGCAGGACTGCGCCTGACGAACGGACCCGGGCGCACCGAGTCCGGTAGAAAGCGCATGCTGATCATCGCGTTGGTGGTCAATCTTGGCGTGCTCGCCACGTTCAAGTACGCGAACTTCTTCGTCAGCAATGTGAATGAAGGGCTTGCCGCGGCCGGCTTCGCGCCATTGCCGTTGCTGCACATTGCTCTGCCAATCGGCATCTCCTTCTATACGTTCACGCAGATTGCATTCCTGGTCGATTGCTGGCAGGACAAGGTCCACGAACGCAGCTTCGTGCACTACGTGCTCTTTGTCACGTACTTCCCGCACCTGATTGCGGGCCCCGTGCTGCATCACGCGCAAATGATGCCCCAGTTCGCCAACCCGGCGACTTATCGAGTGGACTTGAACAAGGTCGCACTGGGCCTCGCGATCTTCGTGTTCGGTCTGGCCAAGAAGCTGCTCATCGGCGACAAGATGGGCGAATATGCCGACCTCATGTTCACCGGCGTCCACAACGGTGCCGTGCCTACGCTTTACACCGCATGGCTCGGTGTGCTCGCCTACACCCTGCAGATCTACTTCGACTTTTCGGGGTATTCGGACATGGCGGTGGGCCTGTCGCTGTGCCTGGGCGTGGAACTACCGCTCAACTTCAACTCTCCGTACAAGTCGACCAGCCTCATCGAATTCTGGCGCCGCTGGCACATTTCGCTTTCGACGTTCCTTCGCGACTACCTCTACGTTCCTCTGGGCGGCAATCGCAAGGGGCCGGCGCGTCGATACCTGAATCTCTTCATCACGATGCTGCTCGGCGGTCTCTGGCATGGCGCGGCCTGGACTTTCGTGATCTGGGGCGCCCTGCACGGCGCATTTCTCGCCGTCAACCACCTCTGGAACGCCAAGGTGCGTCGCAATTCCAAGCCGGGCCGCCCGGCACGCGTTCTTGGCTGGTTCCTGACCTTCGTCTTCGTGATGATCGCCTGGGTCGTCTTCCGCGCGGAAAGCATGCATGCCGCGATCGAGATCTACAAGGGCATGCTTGGAATGCACGGCGCGCCGCTCGTGGCCTTCGAGGAGTTCGGCCGCGTTCCGTCTCGCAAGCCCGAGTTCTTCCAGACGATGCTGGTCGGACTCTTCATCTGCCTCGCCTTGCCACCGACCATCACGCTGCAGCGTTGGGTCCCGCAGGCGCAGGCCCTGGCCGGTCGCCCACGTGCCGCGACGGTTTTCACCGCACTCATGGCACTGGTGACCGTGATTCTTTTCGGCCTTTGCGTGTCGAGGCTGGGTACCTACAGCCCATTCCTCTATTTCCAGTTCTGATATGACGCCCGCAAAACTTTGGTTGCAGATCTTCGCGGCAGGCTTCGCCGTGATCGTCGCGATGCTGATCGTCACTTTGAGCACGACCATCCCCTATGGCGATTTGTCGAGGATCGGATTGGTCTCCGATCACGAGTTCGGTTGGCAGTTGGAACCGCCCCACGTCGATCCTCGATATCTTCGAGGCTCGCCCATCACGGATGCGGACATTCTGGTGCTCGGCGACAGCTACTCAATGACATACCGTTGGCAATCGGTGCTCACGAAGCAGGGTTACCGGATCTCAACGGTCTATTGGGGCGAGCTAGGCGAATCGCTGTGCGATGACTTCGATGCATGGCTTGATCGCGCGGGCTTCCGGGGCAAGCTGGTCGTGATCGAAAGCTCCGAACGCTTGCTCAACGATCGACTTGTCAACACGCAGAAATGCGCCAAGATGCTCAAGCCAATCGAGCCCCTGGCCAAGCCCTTCTTCGAAAATCCCGAACACCCGCCCGGATTCGCCCTCAACTGGACGGCAAAGCTGACATCGGGCTATACAACTTACCGGAATACTCGCGCGGCGAAGAAATCGGACGGTGCCACGCTGGCCAGCAACGTGACATGGGTGCGCCCCGTGCCCGACGGCTGCTCCATGTTCAGCAATCGATATTGCGAGAAGGCATTGTTCTTCAGGGACGACGTCGACAACGGCGAGCTAACCATTGAGAACGTCGCGCAGATGGAGGCCTTCAACAAGGCCCATCCGAGCCGCTCGATCATGTGGATGGTGATTCCCAACAAGACGACAACCTACGTCATGCCGGATCATTCGAAAGATTTTGTGACAGCCTTCACTCAAGCAGGGCTGGGGCCGGACCTTTTTACCTTTGCCAGGGAGCAGAGGAAGAAGATCCGCGACTTCTTTTTCCCCAACGACACGCACCTGTCGATGCATGGACAGTTGGCGGTTGGCCAGATCATGCTCGAGGCAGTCCGCAAGATCGTGCCGCAACCGCCGGCGAAGCCATCTTGAGGCTATCATCGTCTCTGATCGGAAGCCGTCACGCGTGATTCTTTACGAGTACCCATTCAACGAGCGCATCCGGACCTATTTGCGGCTGGAGCACCTGTTCCGCCGTCTTGGTGAACTGGTGCCTGCCGATTCGGCCCTGCTGCATCACTACGCGCTCGTCACGATCTTCGAGATCATGGACGTGGCGGCCCGTGCCGATCTCAAGGCCGACGTCCTCAGAGATCTCGACAAACACAAGAACGTATTCAACAGCTATCGCGGCAACCCGGCGATCGCCGAATCGGTGCTGGATCAGGTCGTCAGCAAGCTTGAGAGCAACTTCACGACGCTCAATACCGTGCCGGGCAAGGCGGGCCAAGCCTTGACCGAGAACGAGTGGCTGATGAGCATTCGCAGCCGTGCAAGCATCCCAGGCGGCACTTGTGAATTCGATCTGCCAGCTTACTTCGCCTGGCAGAACGGCCGCCCCACTGAGCGACGCGCAGATCTGGAACGTTGGTCGTCGACGCTGGCGCCGCTGGCCGAGTCGATCTATCTGTTGTTGAAGTTGCTGCGCGATGCGGACGTGCCCTACAAAGTCATGGCGGCGCATGGGCAATTCCAGCAGACGCTCCCGCAGGGCCGCAGCTTTCAGTTGCTCCGTCTGAAGATCGATCCCAAACTCGGCCTTATCCCTGAAATCAGTGGAAATCGCTTGATGGTGTCTGTGCGTCTCATGCGACAGGAAGCCGACGACCGCTTGCACCAGAGCACCGACGACACGCCATTCGAGCTGACCCTTTGCGCATGAGCCCCGAGAATTCTTTTGGCGAGCGTATCGTCAGGTGTCCGGCGTGTGGGCAGGACAGCATCTACGCGCCGCGCAACCCTTACCGTCCGTTCTGCAGTGCTCGCTGCAAGGGGATCGATCTCGGCGCCTGGGCGAGTGAAGAATTCAGGATGCCGGCAGAAACGCCGCCCGACGACGATCCATTCGGCGATCCCAAGCGCCAATGATGATGGATTGACCACCAGCCTACGGGCCCTCGTTGGCTGGCCCCGTCGGCTTTCCGGTCAGGTGACCTTGGACTGACCCCGCTCCTCAGCGAGCCATTCCAGGACCGGCAGCGCCCCCGGCAACACCGGTGCCACATCGAGCGGCAATTGCTGCCAACACATCGATTGGCCTTCGCGCATTTCGAAGTCACCTGCCCAGGCCGTGACCTTGCACCAATGCAGCCTTACGAGCGCGTGCGGATAGTCGTGCTCGGTCACCTTCCAGATGACCGCCCCTTTGATCGTGATTCCAAGCTCCTCGTGGAGCTCGCGTCGCAACGCCTGTTCGACCGTCTCGCCGACTTCGATCTTGCCGCCCGGAAACTCCCAATACCCCGCGTAAGGCTTGCCTTCCGGTCGCGTCGACAGCAGCAGCGCATCGTCTTCGCGGATGAGAATGCCGACGGCGACCTCAGTGTGCTTGCGTGGCGTCGTGGTCTCGGACATCAGGCTCGTCCAGCGTAGTCGCGCGCAAACTGGTACGCGACGCGTCCACTGCGCGAGCCTCTTTCGAGTGCCCATACCAAGGCCTCGGGGCGCGCTGCCTCGATGGCCTTCGCGTCGACGCCAAATGACGAAAGCCATTGCGCGACGATCGTCAGGTACTCGTTCTGGCTGAACGGGTAGAAGCTCACCCAGAGACCGAAGCGCTCGGAGAGAGAGATCTTCTCCTCGATCACTTCGCCAGGATGCACCTCGCCATCCTCGGTGTGGGTGTAGCTCAGGTTGTCCTTCATGTACTCGGGCAGCAAATGACGCCGGTTGCTGGTCGCGTAGATCAGAACGTTCGGCGTGGCCGCCGCGATCGATCCGTCCAGGATCGACTTCAGAGCCTTGTAACCCGGCTCGCCCTCGTCGAAGCTCAAGTCATCGCTGAAGACGATGAACTTCTCCGGCCGGTTCGAGACCACTTCGATGATGTCAGGCAGATCCGTCAATTCGGCCTTGTCGACCTCGATCAGGCGCAGACCCTGCGGCGCATAGGCATGGAGACACGCGCGGATCAACGACGACTTTCCAGTGCCCCGGGCACCGGTCAGCAGAACGTTGTTGGCCGGCTTGCCTTCGACGAACTGGCGGGTGTTGCGCTCGATTTTTTCCTTCTGGGCGTCGATTTCCTTCAACGCGTCGAGTGGCATCTTGGCAACGTGACGCACCGGCTCCAACGTGCCATGGCCGGAGCTGCGGCGGCGATAGCGCCATGCGATGGACGCATTCCAGTCGGCGGGGGCCGCCAGTGGTTGGGGGAGGATCGATTCGATGCGACCAATCAGTTGCTCGGCGCGTTCGATCAGGCGTTCGAACTTCTCGTTCATGACCGGTAGTCGGCGTTGATCGACACGTAGTCGTGGCTGAGATCGCAAGTCCAGACCGTATCCGCAGCATTGCCGCGACCCAGCACGATGCGCACCAGGATCTCGCTCTGCTTCATGACGCGCTGGCCGTCTTCTTCACGGTAGGACGGATTGCGGCCGCCCTTGACCGCCACATGCACGTCGTCGAGATAAAGGTCGATGCCCGTCTGGTCCAGGTCGACGATGCCGGCGTAGCCGACGGCCGCAAGAATGCGCCCAAGGTTGGGGTCGCTCGCAAAAAACGCCGTCTTGACCAGCGGCGAATGCGCGACCGCATAGGCCACCTGCCGGCACTCGGCCCCATCACGACCGCCTTCGACGCGAATCGTGATGAACTTGGTCGCCCCTTCACCGTCACGCACGATGGCTTGCGCCAGTTGGCGGGCAACGTTTTGCATGGCCTCCAGCAGGGCACGCCCTTCGGCGGAATCGAGGGAGGTGATGGTGTCGTGCGCCGCCTTCTGCGTGGCGATGACCACGAAGGAATCGTTGGTCGACGTGTCGCCGTCAATCGTCACCCGGTTGAAGGATGCATCGGCCAGCGCCCCGGCGAGCGGTTGGATCAGCGATGCATCGATCTTCGCGTCGGTCGCCATGAATCCGAGCATGGTCGCCATGTTCGGACGGATCATTCCGGCGCCCTTGCTGATACCGGTGATGGTGACAGTCGCGCCACCAATGCGTACTTGCTGGCTGAAGGCCTTGGGCACGGTGTCGGTGGTCATGATGCCTTCTGCGGCGCGCGCCCAGTTCGCGGGTGCGGCGTCGGCCAGGGCGGCAGGCAGCCCGGCTTCGATCCTGTCGATCGGAAGCGGCTCCATGATCACGCCAGTGGAAAAGGGCAGGATTTGTTCCGGCGCCAGGTTCAGCTCGCGGGCGAGCGCAATACACGTCGCCCGAGTGCGCGCCAAACCGTCTTCGCCCGTTCCGGCATTCGCATTGCCGGTGTTGATCAGCATCGCGCGAATCCCGAAATTCTTCTCCAGGTGATCACGGCAGACCTGGACCGGCGCCGCGCAAAAGCGGTTCTGCGTGAACACACCTCCCACGGCGGCGCCCTCATCGATCAGCACCACCGTCAGGTCCTTGCGATTGGCCTTGCGCACACCGGCTTCGGCGACGCCGATGCGGACACCTGGAACCGCGTGCAGCGCTGAGGGATCGGGGGCGGAGAGATTCACGGGCATGGGTATGTCCTGCAGATGAATATCAAGAGAGCTTGCCGTGGCAATGCTTGTATTTCTTGCCGCTGCCGCAGGGGCACGGGTCGTTGCGCCCCACGCGCGCAAAGGCGGCTGCACCGGCGCTCAGGCCGCCGGCAGCCTGCCGGCGAAGGCTTTCTTCGTCCACCCGCACTTCGACCTCGCCAGTCTCGGTGGGCGCCGTGTATGTGATGTTCGCAAGGTTCTCGCCGCGGACTTCCATCGCCTCGGCCGCTTCTTCAAGCTGCTCGCTGGACTGCACGCGCACGGTCATGAGTTGACGCGTCACTTCGTTCTTCACCGAATCGAGCAACTGGCCGAACAGTTCGAAAGCTTCACGCTTGTATTCCTGCTTGGGCTGCTTCTGCGCGTAGCCGCGAAGATGAATGCCCTGGCGAAGGTAGTCGAGCGAGGCCAGATGCTCGCGCCAGTGGGTGTCTATGCTTTGCAGCAGAACCATGCGTTCGAACTGCGTGAAGTTCTCCTGGCCAATCAGCCCGACCTTGGCATCGAACGCCTTGTTGGCCTCGGCGATGACCTTTTCGACAACGTCTTCGTCGCCGATGGCGCTGGCGGCCTCGACCTCTTGCCGCAGAGGCATCTCGATATGCCAGTCGTCTGCAAGGGTCTTCTCGAGACCGCCGAGGTCCCATTGTTCCTCGACCGACTCGGCAGGCACGTACTGGCGAACCAGATCATTGAAGCAACCTTCGCGCAATGCACCGATCTGCGCGGTGAGGTCGCCCGCGTCAAGGATGTCGTTGCGCTGCTGGTAGATCACCTTGCGCTGATCGTTCGACACGTCGTCGTATTCGAGCAGTTGCTTGCGGATGTCGAAATTGCGCGCCTCGACCTTGCGTTGGGCGCTCTCGATGCTGCGCGTCACGATACCGGCCTCGATGGCCTCGCCGTCCGGCATCTTGAGGCGATCCATGATCGCCTTCACGCGGTCACCGGCAAAGATGCGCATCAGCGGATCGTCCAGGCTCAGGTAGAAGCGTGACGACCCCGGGTCGCCCTGCCGGCCCGAACGCCCGCGAAGCTGGTTGTCGATGCGGCGCGATTCATGCCGTTCCGTGGCGATGATGCGCAAGCCTCCGAGCGACTTGACGAATTCGTGGTCTTTGTCCCACTGAGCGCGTAGCTGCGCGATCTCGGCAGCCTTGGCGCTGGGATCGAGTTCCTCATTGACTTCAACCGCCTCGATGGTTTTCTCGACGTTTCCGCCCAGCACGATGTCTGTGCCACGACCCGCCATGTTGGTCGCGATGGTGATCATCTTGGTACGACCGGCCTGCGCCACGATTTCCGCTTCGCGTGCATGCTGCTTCGCGTTGAGCACCTGGTGCGGCAAGCTGGCCTTCTCAAGCAGCCCTGCGATGATTTCGGAGTTTTCGATCGACGACGTGCCTACGAGCACGGGTTGACCGCGTTCGTAGCACTCGCGGATGTCCTGGATGGCCGCGTCGTATTTTTCGCGAGTGGTCTTGTAGACGCGGTCAAGCTGATCTTCGCGCTTGCTCGGACGATTCGGCGGAATGATCATTGTCTCCAGGCCATAGATCTCCTGGAACTCGTAGGCTTCGGTGTCGGCCGTGCCGGTCATGCCCGCGAGCTTGGCGTAGAGGCGGAAGTAGTTCTGAAAGGTGATCGAAGCGAGGGTCTGGTTCTCTGCCTGGATCTCGACACCTTCCTTGGCTTCCACGGCCTGATGCAGCCCGTCGCTCCAACGCCGGCCCGTCATCAGGCGGCCGGTGAACTCATCGACAATGATCACTTCGCCCTGTTGCACCACATAGTGCTGATCGCGGTGATAGAGATGCCGCGCACGCAGCGCCGCATTCAGGTGATGCATCAGCGTGATGTTGGCGGGATCGTAGAGCGAGGCGCCTTCGGGAAGCAGCTTGAATTCGGAAAGAATCGTCTCTGCCTTCTCATGACCGTCTTCGGTCATGAACACCTGATGGGTCTTTTCGTCGACCGTGAAGTCGCCGGGCTTGGTGACGCCCTCACCGGTGCGAGGGTCGGCCTCCCCTTCCTGACGGACCAGCAACGGCACGACCTTGTTGATCGCAAGGTACAAGTCCGTGTGGTCTTCTGCCTGGCCGCTGATGATGAGCGGGGTCCGGGCTTCGTCGATCAGGATCGAGTCGACCTCGTCGACGATCGCGTAGTTCAATCCGCGCTGAACCCGGTCTCCGGGTTCGTAGACCATGTTGTCACGCAGGTAGTCGAAGCCGTACTCGTTGTTCGTGCCGTAGGTGATGTCGCTGCCGTAGGCCTGCTGCTTTTCCTCGCGCGGCATTTGCGGCAGGTTGATGCCGACGGAAAGGCCAAGGTAGTTGTAGAGGCGGCCCATCCAGGTGGCGTCGCGGTTGGCGAGGTAGTCGTTCACCGTCACGACGTGGACACCCTTGCCGGTCAGCGCATTCAGGTAGACCGGCAGCGTCGCCGTCAGGGTCTTGCCTTCACCGGTACGCATTTCGGAAATCTTGCCGTTGTGAAGCGCCATGCCGCCCAGCAACTGGACGTCGAAGTGACGCATCTTCATAACCCGCTTGGATGCTTCGCGCACCGTCGCGAAGGCCTCGGGCAGGAGATCATCAAGCGATTCGCCCTTGGCGATCCGGTCCTTGAACTCCTGCGTCTTGCCGCGCAGCGCAGCTTCATCGAGCTTCTCGAACGACGGCTCCAGCGAGTTGATGCGTTCGACCGTCTTGCGATACTGCTTCAGAAGCCGATCATTGCGACTGCCGAAAATTTGGGTCAGGATGTTGGTGGCCATGAATGGAGATCGAAGCACACTCGCTGAATGCGGGCGCTTCGACCGAAATCCCTAAGATAGACGAGAAGGAACTTGGGCGCGCTTTGCTGGAAAGCAAGCCGACCGGCCCGCAGGATTGCCGGCAAACCGCAGATTTTAGCCGCCTTGTTCGAACCCTTGATTGCAGACCATTGCCCATGAACCGCCGCTTCAACGCCGTCACTTTGCTGCAGGCCACGGAGGAGTCGCCGACCCTCGCGAACCTGGCGGCGCGCGCGCGCGATGCAAACGAACGGCTCGTCGCCATCCAGGACCTGATCCCCGCGGAATTGCGCCCCGGCATCAAGGCCGGGCCGGCTGAAGGCGATGTCTGGTGCGTGCTGGTGAGCGGTAGCGCCGCGGCAGCCAAGCTCCGCCAATTGGCGCCCCTTCTGGTGTCACGGTTGAAAGCCCGCGGCTGGGATGTCGCGACGCTCCGTATCAAGGTTCAGACAGGACGCTGATTCAGAGCTGCGCGAATACCAGGCCAAGTGTGAGAGCGACCGAGGTGCCGAAAATGATCAAGCCGACGCGCCGGCGCCGGTGCGTCAACATCCACAGCGCCACCCCGGAGATCGACAGGAAAACCAGGCTCCCTGCCAGCGTATCCACCAGAAGGATCCACGCAACCGGCATGCCGACCCCCTTGTGCAGGTTTGCCAGGGTGGCAACGAATCCGTTGCTGGTCATGGTGACGCCCACCGAGCGGTTGCCGCGCCAGTATTCGGCCTGAACGATCGCATCGGGACCGCCAAAATTGAAAACCCAGCGCTCGGGCTGCATGAGCGCGGATTCATGGGGGGCATCGACATCCGGCGCAAGCGCCTGGGCATGCTTGTCCTTCTCCGTCCACGCTACAGGTTTCGCCGGCTCGATGCGCATGGAATTAGGCGGACCGCTCTGGCCGAGCGCTGTCTGGAGCCATGCAGCCATTTCCTTGGCGCTGGCGGGGGCCGGATCGGGCAAGGCCAGTTGCGCGTTGATGCGCTGCTGGGCCATCGGCAGCTTAAGTACAGCACGGTGGTTCAGCCACACGCCGGCCGTGCCGAAAAGCAATCCGAGAATGGCGCCCCACAGACCGATCCAGCCATGGGTCTTGCGAATCCATTGCACGAGCGCAGTGCGACGTTGCCGGCTACGCAGGCGCTCGTCGAGTGATCCGGACGAAACAAAAGCTGTCGCGCCGGCGCCAGTTGAGACATTGGAAGCAGTGTTCATGTGGACGACCTAGGTGTCGCTCCATTTGCGAAGAAGGTTGTGATAGATGCCCACCAGCGTCCGGCGTGCGGACTCGTCTGCACCGGCTTGATTCAGGCGCTGGATGGCATTGTCGAGATCGAAGAGCAGCGCTCTGTCGGCGGCATCCCGCACGAGGCTCTGCACCCAGAAGAAACAGGCGACGCGGACGCCCCGTGTGATGGGTGTCACCTGGTGCAGGCTGGTCGCCGGATAGATCACCATGTCGCCAGCCGCAAGCTTTACGCTTTGCATTCCATGGGTATCCTCCATCTGCAATTCGCCACCGTCGTAGGTGTCGGGCGGTGACAGGAACAACGTGGCGGACAGGTCGGTGCGCACCTTGCGCCCATTGTGCGGATGGATGCGCACTCCACCGTCGACGTGCAGGCCGAACGTCATTCCGGCGCTGTAGCGATTGAACATGGGCGGATACAGGATGTTGGGCAGCCCTGCACTGATGAAGACCGGATTCCGTTCGAGTGCGCTGGCCACGATGGCCTGGCATTCCCTTGCCACTTGGGATCGCTCGTCAATCTGCTGGTTGAACTTGACTGGCGCGCCCTGGTGGCCAGCAGTGACGCGGCCATCGACCCAGGCGTCACCTGCGGCCTCCAGCCGCGAGCGGACGGCTTCGAGCGATTCGGCATCAAGGACTCGGGGAATGCAGACGAGCATGGCAGTGGGCGATCGACGTCAGAACCGATAGTTCATCGACAGCATGGCGGTGCGCGCCATGCCGGGCACCGCTCGACCGCCGTCGGACGGAATCAGGGCGTCGTAGTAGTGGCGGTCGAAGAGGTTGAACAGATTCAGCCGTACATCGTAATGCGGCTGGTGATACGCCAGCATCGCGTCGATTCGCGTGTAGCTGCCCACCTCAACCAGATTCGTGTTGGCGGCGTAACGGCTACCGACGTAGGTCGCGCCGCCACCGATTTCCCATTCGGGCGTGACGGTGTAGACAGCCCACAGGCTGGCGGCATTCCTGGGTGTGTTGGCCGGCACATTGCCTTGAGTCCCAGGTGCGATGGCGTCGACGATCGTTCCGTCGAGAAAGGTATAGGCGCCGAACACCTGGAGCACATCGGTGACGCGACCCGCGATGCCGGCACGCGCCCCGTTGACACGCACGGTCCCGGTCGCCGTGTAGGTGCCATCGGAGTTCTGCGCTCTCGCGTTGTATTGCGTGATGCTGAAGGCGGCGGCGGTCATTGACAGCGCGCCTCCATTGGCGTCCCACTTGCCTCCGAGTTCGTAGGCCTTGTTCTCCTGCGGAGGCAATGGCTGCGTCGCCCCAGTGGTTGCGACGAGTTGTTCGAGCGATGGATTGAACGATGTGCTGTACGACACATAGTAGGACTGCTCGGCCGTCGGCTGCCAGATGCCTCCAGCGCGCACGCTGGTGAAATCCACCGTCTGCCTTTCGTAGGCCAGGGTCGTCGCGCTCGTCACCGTGTTGTTGACGCTCGCGCGATAGTTGTCCTGCCGCACGCCGCCGACCAGCTTGAACTGAGGGTTGATATCGACGGTGTCATTGACGTACCCCGCAACCGTGTCGGCATCGGCCGTCGCAAGATTGCCAGGGAGGCCCGGCGCATTGAGCGGCGAATCGGTTGAGATGGGATTCAGCAATGGTGTGCACGACACATAGCCGCTGGTGCCACCCACTGGATTGAGCGGGACGCCCGCGCAAGTGCCATTGCGGTAGTAGCCCTGGTTCCTGTACGTATCGTGTCCGAGTTCCAAGCCTGCCAGCAAGGCGTGCTTGAGTGTGCCTGTCTCGAACTTGGTGTTGTATTCGGTCAGGTTGAAGAGCGAGGTGTCGCGGATGTCCCGGTCGTGACTCTGCTGGCGTACCCAGAGCTGTGTGAGAGGCAGCGCACTGGTTGCCGCGAGCGGGACCGCCGTGGTGCCGGTGGAGAACGGCGTGTAGCCTCTCGCGTTGACGGTTCCGATGCCTTGCGGGGCGGTTTCCGTCGCGTCGGTGGTGACTTGGTTGTACTGTGTCTGGTTGCGAATCGAACTGGTGGGCGTCAGCTTGTGCAGAATCGTCGCATTGAATGCACCGATGTCGGAGATCGTGCGATCGTCGTTGAATCCGTAGGCATTGTTTCGATCGACCTGCGCCGGAGCGCCATTGAGCGGCGGGATCCCGTAGTCGGCCATGTCGTGGTTGTGCTGAACCAGCGCTGAGAGCGTGACTTGCGTCGGCGTGTTGATGCCGAATTTCAGCGAAGGCGCAATGCCGACGTCCTGGATTCTCGTTTGGTCCCGATTGGATGCATCGCCTTCCTGTGCCATTGCGGCAATCCGGAATGCCGAAGTCTCGGACATCGGCCGGTTCACATCGACGGTCGTTCGTACGAGCCCGTTGCTGGTCACTGAAATATCCGCGTTTCCCGCCGCCGTCAGCGACGGCTTTTTGCTCACCTGGTTGATCACGCCACCAGTCGATCCGCGCCCGAACAGCATGGACGACGGCCCCATGAGCACTTCGACGCTATCCAGCGCAAAGGTATCGCGGTAGTACTGGCCGCGGTCGCGCGCGCCATCCAGAAAGATGTCGGTACGCGCCGAAAAACCATTCAGGTTGATGTTGGTCCCGATCTGCCCACCTTCGGCGGCGCCAATGGTCAGCCCCGGCACATTTCGCAGCGCGCTGGCCAGCGAGGTGGCGCCCTGCGATTGCATCACCGCCTGATTGATGATGGTGATCGATTGCGGCACGTCGTGAGGGTCGACAGGCAGGCGGCTGATCGACAGCGGATTGGGGCCGAAACTCCCGGTGTCCGCGGTGTCCCGAACTTGTATTTCGCGCAAGGTCGCCGGCACCGAAGTGTTCGTCGATGATGATGGCGATGACGGAGTGGCCGCCGGCGACTCCGATGACACGGGGGCGGGGGCTTGCTGCGCAAGTGCAGGGGCAGAGACCATGGCGAGCAGGGTCAATGCAACGGGCGTGCGCCGCATCGGGCGGCGACTAGAGCGATTCATGAGTTCTCCTGGAAAGGAATCCGCGGAGCCCTCTTGGGATCACCGGGACTGCTTTGTGGCTCGCAAGTCTAAATGCGAATCACTCTTTCTATCTTTCATCGGACCAATGTGTTACCGACGAAAGACAGTGCTCACAAATCTGTAATTTGGTCAGGTAAAAGTCAGTTTAAAAATTGGCCGATCCGGAAAACAAGAAACCCCGAGCAATTGACCTGCTCGGGGTTTTTGAAATGGTGCCGCTTGTCGGAATCGAACTGACGACCTACCGCTTACAAGGCGGTTGCTCTACCAACTGAGCTAAAGCGGCGTGGTGGGGGATTCTAGCGGTGGCCGTTTGCTGGAATTCTCACTTGATTCGCTTGAGCGACGGCCGCGAGCCCCCGCCGTTGGGTGGTCGCGGAGGATCTCCCGGATCCACTGGCGCGCCTGTCGTCTCGACGCTCTCCTCAGCACCCTCGCCCGAGACGAGATGGACGATCTTGCTGGCATCGCCTTCAGTACCCCGAGAAGCGTCACGCAAAGGTGTTCGCGTCGCAGCGGATGCCGGCATGGCCGTCCCTGGCGTCGCACTTCCATCGACCTGCGCAGGCGCCGGTGCGGGGAAGGCCATGCCCTGCCCGTTCTCCCGCGCGTAGATCGCGATCACGCGACCAACTGGCACGCTGATCTCGCGGGCGGTACCCGCAAAGCGGGCCTTGAACTCGATGAATTCATTGCCAAGATTGAGCGAACTCGTGGCGTCGAAACTGATGTTCAGCACGATCTCGCCGTTCTTGACGTACTCCCTCGGCACCTGGACGGTATCGTCGACCTGAACCGCGACATACGGCGTGAAGCCATTGTCCGTGCACCATTCATACAGCGCCCGGATGAGATACGGGCGGGTGGATGACGATTCGAGTGCGTTGATCATGACCGGCGGCGCCAGCAGTTCACTTGCGCATGACCTTTTCAGATGGAGTCAGTGCTTCGATGTACGCGGGACGAGAGAAGATTCGCTCAGCGTACTTCAAAAGCGGCGCCGCGTTCTTGCTGAGGTCGATGCCGTAGTAATCAAGGCGCCACAGGAGCGGAGCAATCGCGACGTCGAGCATCGAGAAATTGTCGCCCAGCATGTACTTGTTCTTGAGGAACACGGGCGCAAGCTGCGTCAGCCGGTCGCGGATGTGCGAACGGGCCTTCTCGAGCGCCTTCTCGTTCCCCTTGGAACTGCGATTCTCGAGCGTGGAGACGTGCACGAACAACTCCTTTTCGAAGTTGAGCAGGAACAGTCGCACGCGAGCCCGATCGACCGGATCGCCGGGCATCAGTTGCGGATGCGGAAAGCGCTCGTCGATGTACTCGTTGATGATGTTCGACTCGTACAGGATCAGGTCGCGTTCCACAAGGATAGGAACCTGTCCGTAAGGGTTCATCACGCTGATATCTTCAGGCTTGTTGTAGAGATCGACATCGCGAATCTCGAAATCCATGCCTTTCTCAAACAGCACGAAGCGGCAGCGATGTGAAAAAGGGCAGGTCGTTCCCGAATACAAGACCATCATGGCGAAAGGCTCCTAAAAATCAAAAAGAGTGGATCGCGTTCGCAACCCACTCTGTGGGACCAGACGCACGAGGCGCCTGATCGGCATCGTCATCGTATTACTTGACGTCTTTCCAGTACGCGGCATTCAAGCGCCAAACAAAGACCACGGACATGACAAGGAACAACAACACCCAGACCCCCACCCGGATACGCGTGTTTTGCGCCGGTTCGGCCATCCATTGCAAGTAGCTGACGAGGTCACCCACCGCTTGGTCGTATTGCATCGGCGTCATGGTTCCGGGGGTGATTTGCTCCCAACCCTTGAACACATCGGTTTCGTGACCGTGCGACTCGACCTTGTCGAAAATCGGACGGCGCTCACCTTGCAATTCCCACAGCACGTGCGGCATCGCCACGCTCGGGAATGCCAGATTATTCCAGCCCGTTGCCTTCGTGTCGTCGCGATAGAAAGTACGCAGGTAGGTATAGAGATAGTCGGCACCGGTGCCGCCATGGCCGGCACGCGAACGCGCCACGAGCGTCAGGTCGGGCGGAACGGTACCGAACCATTCCTTGGCCTGGCGTGGATCGATGTTCGCCTTCATGGTCTCGCCGACCTTGTCGGTCGCGAATAGAAGGTTGTCCTTGATCTGCTGCTCGGTAATGCCGAGATCCTGCAGCCGGTTGTAGCGCATGAACGCCGCCGAGTGGCAGTTGAGGCAATAGTTGACGAAGAGTTTCGCGCCATTCTGCAGCGCCGCCAGGTCGGTCGTCCGGTTCGGCGCCTTGTCCCAGGGGATACCTTCTTCCGAGGCATGAGCGCCAGCCACGAAACCAAGCGCTGCGATCAACGTGAGGATCAGTTTCTTCATTCTTGTTTTCCCCCGGTCAGTGCGCTGCGAAGGTCACGCGCTCAGGGACCGGCTTGAATTCGCCCAGACGGCTCCACCACGGCATCAGCAGGAAGAAACCGAAATAGAACAAGGTACCCACTTGCGACACACGCTCGCCGGCGGGCGACGGTGGTTGAACGCCAAGGTACGCGAGAACCACGAAGTTGACGACAAAGACACCGTAGAGGTACTTGTGCCAGCTCGGACGATAGCGAATCGACTTCACCGGGCTGTGATCCAGCCATGGCAGGAAGAACAGGATGATGACGGCACCGCCCATCACGAGAACGCCCCAGAACTTGGCGTCGATCGACAACATCATCGCGGCAACGCCAATGGCGACCACGACGATGACGCCCTTGAAGATCGAGGGAATGCGCGTCTTCCACACCCCAAATGCCGCACCGGCAACGACGCAAGCGATGAGCGCGTACATCATCTCGCTGGTGATCGCGCGAAGCATCGAATAGAAAGGCGTGAAGTACCAGACCGGGGCAATGTGATTCGGCGTTTTCAGCGAATCGGCCGGAATGAAGTTGTTGTACTCCAGGAAATAGCCGCCAGCCTCGGGCGCGAAGAAGATCACTGCCGAGAAGATCGTCAGAAACACCACGACGCCGAAGATGTCGTGCACCGTGTAGAACGGGTGGGATGGAATGCCGTCCAACGGATGGCCGTCAGAACCGCGGTTGGCCTTGATTTCGATGCCGTCCGGGTTGTTCGATCCGACTTCGTGAAGGGCGATCAGGTGAGCGACCACGAGACCGAGCAGGACCAGCGGCACTGCGATGACGTGGAAGCTGAAGAAGCGATTCAGGGTAGCGTCGCTCACCACGTAGTCACCGCGGATCAGAAGAGCGAGGTCAGGACCGACGAACGGAATGGCGGAGAACAGGTTGACGATCACCTGCGCACCCCAGTAGCTCATCTGGCCCCAGGGAAGCAGGTAGCCCATGAAGGCCTCAGCCATGAGGCAGAGGAAAATGGCGCAGCCGAAGATCCAGATCAGTTCGCGCGGCTTGCGGTAGCTTCCGTAGATGAGCCCGCGGAACATGTGCAGGTACACGACGATGAAGAACGCCGAAGCCCCCGTCGAGTGCATGTAGCGGATCAGCCAGCCCCATGGCACGTCGCGCATGATGTACTCGACCGATGCGAACGCCAGTTGCGCATCGGGCTTGTAGTGCATCACAAGGAAGATGCCGGTCACGATCTGGATCACGAGGACCAGCATCGCCAGCGAGCCGAAGATGTACCAGAAGTTGAAGTTCTTCGGCGCGTAGTACTTGCCCCACTGGTCGTTCCAGAGCTTGGTCAGCGGGAAGCGGTTGTCGACCCAGTTGAGCAGCTTCTCGTTCGCGGGCGCGTTGGGGGAGATTTCCTTGAGTTCGGCCATGTCTTTCTCCTCAAGCCTTCTTGTCGTCGCCGATCAGGAGGCGGGTGTCGGAGAGGTACATGTGCGGAGGCACCGGAAGATTGTCGGGTGCGGGCTTGTTCTTGAAGACACGCGCCGCCAGATCGAAGGTTGAACCATGGCAGGGGCAGAGAAAGCCCCCGTGCCAATCGTCAGGCAGCGAAGGCTGCGGCCCTGGCTGGAATTTGTCCGTCGGAGAGCAACCCAGATGGGTGCAGATGCCGACGACCACCAGGATCTCCGGCTTGATCGAGCGGTGCTCGTTGCGTGCGTAGGGAGGAGTGAACTCGTCCGGATTGCGCTTCGACTGCGGATCCGCGAGCAACGGATCGAGCTTCGGGAGTTCAGCGAGTTGTTCGGGCGTGCGCTTGAGAATCCACACGGGTTTGCCGCGCCATTCAACCGTCATCTTTTCGCCCACCTGGAGGGCACTGATGTCGACCTCGACCGGCGCACCGGCAGCCTTGGCTTTTTCGGAAGGCTGGAAGGTGCTGACGAACGGGACGGCGACTGCCACTCCGCCCACCGCTCCTGCACAACCTGATGCGATCAACCACGTCCGCTTGCTAGTGTCAATCCGGGGGCGGCCGGCTGTGCTGTCACTCATGGGGATCCTCAATGTTCTTCGCTAGGGTCTTGGGGTCAACCGACGATTGTAGCGGAGCGTAAAAGGCGAATTCAACGCGACGAGCCGTGCATCGACCATGAGTTCCGCCCGAGTGAGTCATTCAAAACACACCTCTATACTGGCCGACGTCTGAAAACCGCACATGAGGTACCCGACATGAGTTTTCTCAAGGAGTTTCGCGAGTTTGCCGTCAAGGGAAACGTGATCGACCTCGCGGTCGGCGTGATCATTGGCGCCGCTTTCGGAAAGATTGTCGATTCATTGGTGAGCGACATCATCATGCCGCTGGTTGGTCTGGTGTTCGGCAAGCTCGACTTCTCGAACCTCTACATCGTGCTGGCCAACAGACCGCCCAATGTGGCCGACAACCTGATCGAGCTCAAGAAGGCCAATGTGCCCGTGCTCGCGTACGGCAATTTCATCACCATTGCGGTGAACTTCGTGATCCTTGCTTTCATCATTTTCCTGATGGTCAAGCAGATCAACAAACTGAGGAAGGCGTCCGACGCAGCGCCGCCCCCACCGGCCCCCACTCCGGAAGACGTCGTGCTGCTGCGCGAAATTCGCGACAGCCTCAAGCGGCCCTGACGGCTGCGGCGCCGCTCGCGAGCGAGCGCGCCATGCGCACCGCTTCGATCAGGCTGGATGGATCGGCGCGACCCGTGCCTGCGATGTCGAATGCCGTGCCGTGATCGGGGCTCGTGCGCACGAGCGGCAATCCGAGCGTGACGTTGACGCCCTTCTCCACGCCCAGGTACTTGACCGGGATCAGGCCCTGGTCGTGGTACATCGCAATCACCACATCGAACTCTCCTGCACAGCCGGCCTTGGTGCGGGCACGCATGAAGACGGTGTCGGGCGCATGAGGTCCGTCGGCGTCGATGCCTTCCCTCCTGGCAGCCGCAATGGCGGGGGCAATGACGTCGCGCTCTTCACTGCCGAAGAGACCACCTTCGCCGGCATGCGGATTGAGTCCCGCCACGCCGATCCTCGGTGACCGACCCAGCACCGCGCCCAGTGCGCGATGCGTGATCCGCAGCGTCTCAAGGACGCTGTCATGCGTCACCGCCTCGATCGCGTTGCGCAACGACATGTGGATGCTCACCAGCACGGTCCGCAGTTCGTCGTTGGCAAGCATCATCCGAACCGGGACATCGGCGAGCGGTCGGTCCAGATGGGCAGCGGCCTCGAACTGAAGCAACTCGGTGTGACCAGGGAACATGAAGCCAGCCGCAGAGAGCGCCTCCTTGTGCAGAGGCGCGGTCACGACTGCCGCGACGTCGCCACGCAGTGCCGCCCGCGCTGCCCACACAACGCATTCGCCGGCGACGCGCCCCGCGACTGCACTGATCTGCCCAAGCGCAATCGGCGCTTCGACCTTCTCGACGACCTGCAGCACCGGGATGCAGGCAGGCGGAACATCGCCCACGCTTGCGGGCGATTCGATTTCCGCAACGGGCATGGCCAAGGAGCCAGGCATCGCCAGCCATTGCGCAGCCCGGCGAACGACACCGACATCGCCGGCAATAAAGCATCCTTGCATGTCACGGGCGGCATCACGGAAGGCCTTGATGATGATCTCGGGCCCGATGCCGGCTGGATCGCCGAGCGTGACCGCAATGGGAGACTGAACGCTGTTCACGCCGGATTGTCGATGTCGATGAATTCGTGGGCCAGGCCCAGCTGCGCGGCCACATGCCCCGCAACAGCCGGTGCGCCGTAGCGTTCGGTCGCGTGATGTCCGCAGGCGAGGAACGCCACGTTCATCTCGCGCGCATAGTGGGCCTGCGGTTCGGAAATCTCGCCGGTGATGAAGGCGTCCGCGCCTGCCGCGATCGCAGCCTCGAAATAGCCCTGGGCCCCGCCGGTGCACCAGGCCACGTTCCTGATCGGACGCTGCTGGGCAGCCTCCACGAGCGTGACCTTCTTTCCGAGCGCCTTCTCGGTGTGGCTCGCCAGCGCAGCGGCATTGGCGAAAACTTCGCCGTTGGCCTGCGCACCGAGAAATCCGAGTTCCTGTTCGCCGAAGCGGCCCGTCGAACCGGCATGCGCGACCAGGCCCAGTTTGGCGCCCAGTTGCGCGTTGTTGCCGAGTTCAGGATGCGCATCCAGCGGCAGGTGATACGCGAACAAGTTGACATCGTCGCCAAGCAGCAGACCCAGGCGCTGGCGCATCCAGCCGGTCACCCGTCCATCCTGGCCGCGCCAGAACAGGCCGTGGTGCACGAAGATGGCATCGGCCTCGGCGTGAATGGCGGCCTCGATCAGCGCACGGCTCGCGGTCACGCCGGACACGATCTTGCGAACCGTCGTGCGGCCCTCGACTTGGAGGCCATTGGGTCCGTAGTCCTTGAATCGCTCTGGGGCGAGCAGCACATCGAATGCGTGAAGAAGTTCGTGGCGGGTCGTGCTCATCGCGTGATTGTGGACCCGGGAGGCGCCGTCCGCATCGCAAGGCCGCGCGACGCGGGCCGCGTGGAGGACCTTCCGCACTCCTGCGCGCCGCGCCGAAGAAGGCCATGTGGACGCCCAGTCGCGCAAGTCACCGAATTCAGGGTTTCCCCCGATTTTGCGCGGCCAAGCGGTTGCGGCTCTGTCCTTCGGCACCAAGCACTTCGTGCGCATTGAGGGACAATTCAAGGTTTGGCGCCCAGTGAAAGAGGCGCCATCACCTCAATGGATTCATCGCCTTCATGAAACGCACCTGGCTGCTGTTTGCCCAAGCCGTCACCATCTTCCTCGCGGCCTATTTCGTTGTTGCAACGCTCAAGCCCGAATGGCTCAACAGACAGGCGAACGGACTGCGCGGCATGGTCGCGGTCGTCGAGGCACCCCCGGTCAATCCGCAGGCTGTGCCCGGCAGCCTGAGCAGCGCTGCGAAGAAAGCCTCGCCCGCCGTGGTCAGCATCAACACGAGCAAGGCCGCGCAGCTGAACCCTCGCAACAACGATCCTTGGTTCCGTTTCTTTTTCGGCGACCAGGGTGCGGACCAGCCCCAGGTCGGACTGGGCAGCGGGGTGATCGTGAGCGCCGACGGCTACATCCTCACCAACAACCACGTCGTAGAAGGCGCCGACGAAATCGAAGTGACGCTCAATGACGGACGCCACGCCCACGGCAAGGTGATCGGGACCGATCCCGACACCGATCTGGCCGTACTCAAGATCGAACTCGACAAGCTGCCAGTCGTGGTCCTTGGCAATTCGGACGCCCTGCAGGTCGGAGACCAGGTACTCGCCATCGGCAATCCGTTCGGAGTCGGTCAGACCGTCACCAGCGGCATCGTCTCGGCGCTCGGACGCAACCAGCTCGGCATCAACACGTTCGAAAACTTCATCCAGACCGACGCCGCGATCAATCCGGGCAATTCGGGCGGCGCGCTGATCGATGTGAACGGCAATCTCGAGGGCATCAACACCGCGATTTATTCGCGCTCGGGCGGCAGCATGGGCATCGGGTTTGCCATCCCGGTTTCGACCGCCAAGCAGGTCCTCGAGGACATCGTCAAGGCCGGAAAGGTCACGCGCGGATGGATCGGCGTGGAGCCCAACGATCTTTCACCCGAACTGGCGGAGACCTTCGGCGTCAAGGCCAAGACGGGCGTGATCATCACGGGTGTCCTGCAGAACGGACCGGCAGCGAAGGCAGGCGTTCGTCCAGGCGACGTGATCACCGGCGTCGGCGACAAGGACATCGGTAACGTCCAGGAGCTACTGACCGCCGTGGCGGGCCTCAAGCCGGGCAACGCGGCACGTTTTGCGCTGCAGCGCGGCGGCGACAAGCTGGAACTCGACGTCACGGCCGGCTCGCGGCCCAAATCGCCGGTCCGGCGCGCGCCGCAAGAAACGGAATGATGAAAACGAAGGATTCCGCTCAGGACTGAGCGGAATCGGGGCTCTCTTCGGGCGCCTTGGTGTACTTCGAGAAGTAGCGCGCACCCACGATGCCGACTTCGTACAGCAGGCACATGGGAATCGCGAGCGCAAGCTGCGAGACGACGTCCGGCGGGGTCAGCACCGCCGCAACGACGAAGGCAACGACGATGAAATAGCCGCGAAAAGAACGCAGCTTTTCGACGGTGACCATCTCGAAACGCACCAGCAGCATGACCACGATCGGGACTTGGAAGGCCACGCCGAAGGCGATATAGAGCGACAGGATCGCCTCCACGTACGACGATATGTCGGGCGTGGCCGCCACCGACGGAGGCGTGAATCGCTGGATGAAGCCGAACATCTTGTCCAGGACGAAGAACTGCACGAACGCAATCCCGGCATAGGCAAGCAGGCTGCCGAAGATGATCAGCGGCAAGGCGAATTTCTTCTCGTGGCTGTAGAGCCCCGGCGCCACGAACATCCAGACCTGATACATCAGCCAAGGCAGCGCCAGCAATACGGCGGTCATGGCCAGCACCTTGAGCGGCACGAAAAACGGCGAGAACACGCCCACGGCGATCAGCTTCGCGTCGTGCGGCATGTGGTTGCGGATTGGCACCGCGATCAGGTCGATCAGCCCACTGGGGCCCGGCCATATCGCGAGCAGGACGCCGGCGACGACAAGGCCATAAATGCAATAGAGCAAGCGATCCCGCAGCTCCATCAGGTGTTGGACGAAAGGCTGCTCGGTGCCGGCCAGTTCGTCTTCTTTGTTCTTGTCAGTGGAGTCAGACATGTCGGGGGCGCTGCGGACGGAATTCGGGCCGCGCTGGACGCGACCGGATCGACGCCGAAGCTATTTGATCTCGTGAGGACGGTAACGGGCCACGCGCGCGGCGCCCGAAAGCGCTTTGGTGCGCACGCCGTTGCGCGCCTTGTACCACTGTGGCGTGGCGCCCTGCTTCAGGCGCCAGTTCTTGCGTGGGTGCTTGTATTGCGGATAGACGGGCAGCGCCGGCTCAGAATCGGAGGACGTCTGGCCGATTTCGGAAAACTGCTTCTCGAATTCGCTCGCGCTGGAATGGATGCTGTGCTCGACCTCGCGAGCCGCGTCCTGCACCGTGTCTTTCATCTTGCGCAACTCGTCGAGGTCCATGGAGCGATTGACCTCGGCCTTGACGTCGTTCACGTAGCGCTGCGCCTTGCCGAGCAGCGTGCCAACGGTGCGCGCCACGCGCGGCAGCTTTTCCGGTCCGATGACGATGAGCGCAACTGCGCCGATCAGCGCAAGTTTCGAAATGCCGAGATCGATCACGGACGGTTGGAGCTCAGGACTTCTGACGCGCTTCGACGTCGATCGTCGACTTGTCGGTCGCGGCGGTGTTGGTCACCTGCGCGTTCGGGTTGGCCGGCGTTTCGGGTGCCCCGCCCTCCCGCATGCCGTCCTTGAAGCCCTTGACGGCGCCGCCGAGGTCCGACCCCATGTTGCGGAGCTTCTTGGTGCCGAAGATCATGACCACGACGAGCAGCACGATCAGCCAGTGCCAGATGGAAAGTGAACCCATGGATTACTCCTGAAGAATGTGAGCGATTTTAGACGGCGCGCAAATGCCGCCTCACGAGGCGGGAATCAGCCTCTGAGCCATGGGCGTGGGCCGCCCATGACGTGCACGTGGAGATGATGGACCTCCTGACCGCCCTCGGCGCCGGTATTCACGACGATGCGATACCCCCCGGTCGGATAAGGCCTGCAGCCCTGCTCGATGGCCAGCCTGGGGGCCAGCGTCATGATCCTTCCAAGCAACGCGGCGTCGTCGGAGGTGACCTGGGCCATCGACGGGACGTGCCGCTTCGGCACGATCATGAAATGCACCGGGGCCCACGGGGCAATGTCGTGAAACGCAAAGAGCTCCTCGTCCTCGTAGACCTTGCGGGAGGGAATCTTCCCTTCGATGATCTTGCAGAAGACGCAGTTGGGGTCAGAGGACATTCGAAGGCTCCATGGATCGGCCCGCGTTCATTCGCACCATCCCCTTGACGATGCGATAGAGGAACCAGAGGGAAATCAGCGCCCAGGCAATCCAGCCGGGCACGAAAAGAAGCAGCCACAGCCACGCGGTCAGCACGTACAGCACGCCGGCCCAGATCACAGTGCGAATGCGCCAGCTGAAATGCGAGGCCTGCCAGGTGCCGGCCGCATCGTCGCGCTTGACCAGGTCGATGATCAGCGCGATCAGCAGCAGCGCGATGGAAGCCTGTGCCCCGGGCAGGACCGCGCCAATGGCCACCACGAGGTGAAGGATGTAGCTGACCCAGCCCCAGGTCTTGAGCGAGTCGTCCGGTTCGACGGTCACGATGTCGTTGGGCATGGTGTCCTCTCAATCGTTGGAAGCTTCGCGAGCCTGCGCCTTGCGCAAGGCCTTTTCCTCGATGCCGCTGGTGCCTTCGCGCCGCTCGAGTTCCGCGACCACGTCGCTGGGCGAGAAACCGTAGTGCGCGAGTGCCACCATGCTGTGAAACCACAGATCGGCCACTTCGTTGACAACCTTCGAACGGTCGCCGCCATGATCGGCGTCCTTGGCGGCCATGACGACTTCGGTGGCTTCTTCGCCGATCTTCTTCAGGAAGGCGTCGGGACCCCGGTGAAGGAGACGTGCGACGTAGCTCTTGTCGGGATCGCCGCCGCGCGCCGGCAGCCGGCTCTCGATCACGGCAGCCAGGCGCGCCAGTGCGTCTTCCGCGTTGCGTGGGGTATCGCTCATCTTGGGGAGGATGTGTAGATCGATGCGGGGTCTTTCAAGACCGGTTCGGCGACCGTCCACCGGCCGTTCTCGTATTTGCTGAAGAAGCAGCTGTGGCGGCCCGTGTGACACGCGATGCCAGGCTCATGGCCGAGTTGGGTCACCTTGAGCAGCACGACGTCGTTGTCGCAGTCGATGCGAATCTCGTGAACCGTCTGCACGTGGCCGGACTCCTCGCCCTTGAACCAGAGCTTGCCGCGCGACCGGCTGAAATACACGGCCCGGCCGATTTCAGCCGTCTTCGCCAGCGCCTCGCGGTTCATCCAGGCGAACATCAGCACGTCGTTGCTGCCCTGCTCCTGCGCGATCACGGGCACCAGGCCGTTCGCGTCCCACTTCACTTCATCGAGCCAATTCATGCCGGAATTGTCGGTCAAAGCCGCACCGGGATGCCCCGCGCCGCCATTTGCGCCTTGGCCTGGCCCACAGTGAACTCGCCATAGTGAAAGATGCTGGCGGCCAGGACAGCGTCGGCGCCGCCCGCCTGAATGCCGTCGGCCAGATGGTCCAGGCTTCCGACCCCACCGGAAGCAATCACGGGCACGCTCACGGCATCGCTGACCGCGCGCGTGAGTTCGAGGTCGAAGCCGCTCTTGGTGCCGTCGCGGTCCATGCTGGTCAGCAGGATCTCGCCAGCGCCGCGCCGCGCCATCTCGACCGCCCATTGCACCGCGTCCAGGCCGGTGTTCTTGCGGCCGCCGTGGCTGTAGACATCCCAGCCTGCCCCGCGGGTCGCAGCGTCCTCCGCGGTGCGCCGCTTGGCGTCGATCGCCACCACGATGCACTGCGCACCGTATTTCCGAGATGCTTCTTCGATGACCTGGGGATTCGCGATCGCAGCCGAATTGAAGCTGGTCTTGTCCGCCCCGGCATTGAGCAGCCGGCGGACGTCCGCGACCGTGCGCACGCCGCCGCCGACGGTGAGGGGAATGAACACCTGCGAAGCCACTGCTTCGATGATCGGCAGGATCAGGTCGCGCCCGTCGCTCGTGGCGGTGATGTCGAGGAAGGTGAGTTCGTCGGCGCCTTGCGCGTTGTAGCGCGCGGCAATCTCGACCGGATCGCCGGCGTCTCGCAATTCGACGAAATTGACGCCCTTGACGACGCGGCCGCCGGTCACGTCCAGACAGGGAATGATGCGTTTGGCAAGCATGGGATCGTTCGGATCAAGGATTCAGGAAACGGTGAGCTGTTGCCAGCCCTGCCACTGCGCCCCCGGCGCCAGCAGAACGGGCTCGTCGATGCGCGCGGCCTCGACACAAAGCATGTGGCGCCAGCCGTCGTCGGGCAAGTCGTCGAGCTTGGCGCTCAGCACAGGACCAGGGTTCCAAACCACCGTCTCGGTGCAGCTCGCGCTCTGCGCGATCTCCAGCGTGCCGGAAGGCTGGGCCAGACGCAGAGGCCGTGTGGACGACGCGTAGACGCTGTCGAATTCGGTGCCGAAGGTGAGCGCGGGCGCCAACTCGACGTGTCGATCGTCGCGCACGGCATCCCAGCGGTTGGCGCCTTGAAGGCCTTCGAGGCGAAGCGCGGTCACGTCGTTCACGCGCAAATAGGTGTGCAGCGCTGCCGCAAAGGACCAGGGGCCGCTGCCGGGATTGTCGACCGTGAGCGCAATGCGCAGCGAATGCGGCGCCAAGGTGACCGTGAGCCGCAGCCGAAAGGCGTGCGGCCAGATGTCGCGCGTTGCCTCGTTGGAATGCAACGAAAAGACTGCCGTGCTGCGTTTGCCGTCGACTTCCTGCGAATCGGCCTGCCAGGGGACATTGCGCACGAAACCGTGCTTGGGCAACGGGCCGCGCATGTTGAACTGCGGCCAGCAGATCGGCACACCGCCCCGGATGGCGCTCTGCCCGTCGAAGCGGGCATCGGGGCTCAGGAAGAGGCGCTCCACGCCGTCGGCGGTCATCCAGGACAGCACGTGCGCACCGTGCAGGGCGACCATGCAACTGTCGCCGGCGGGCAAGGCAAGGCGCACTGCCGGCTGGCCACGAAAGGCTGACGTTTGGACAGACATGACCCGATTCTAGGTTTCGCCCGTGTCGGGATTGCGGCCAGCGCGGTTTTAGCTTGAAATCGCATCAGCAGGCGCTCGCGGTTGCGGGCTGTCGGCCAGAGACGATTCTCCAGAACGCACTCGCAAGGAGCACCCATGAGAAGGAAACTGCCGCCAGCCGTATGGATCCTGATCGCGATGGTGATCGGGATCATCCTGGGCTACATGGTCTTCGTGAACTTTCCGAACAAGAGGACGGCCGCGGAGATTGCCGGGTACATCTCGATCATATCGGACGTGTTCCTGCGGCTGATCAAGATGCTGATCGGGCCGCTGGTGTTCTCGACGCTGGTGGTGGGCATCGCGCACATGGGCGATGCGGCAGCCGTCGGGCGCGTCTTCGGCAAGGCGCTGGCGTGGTTCATCACGGCCTCGCTGGTCTCGCTGATCCTGGGCCTGATCATGGCCAATATCCTGCAACCGGGCCACAACCTTGGCCTGCCGCTGCCCGACATCGGCTCCTCTGCCAACCTCGCCACCTCGAAGTTCACCGTCAAGGACTTCGTCAGCCACATGGTGCCGCGGTCCTTCGTCGAAGCCATGGCCAATAACGAGATCCTGCAGATCGTCGTGTTCTCGATGTTCTTCGGGGTGGCGATGGCCTCTCTCGGCGACAAGGCCAAGACGCTGGTCGCCGCCATCGAGGAACTCTCGCACGCCATGCTCAAGATCACCGGCTACGTGATGAAGCTCGCCCCGCTTGCCGTGCTGGCCGCCATGGCAGCGACGGTCGCGGTCAACGGGTTGGACATCCTGCTGAAGTTCGCGGTGTTCATGGGCGGCTTCTACATCAGCCTGTTCATGCTGTGGTGCTTGCTGGCTCTTGCCGGCTTCATCTTCCTCGGCCCGCGGATCCTGAAACTGCTGAGCTACATCCGGGAGCCTTTCCTGCTGTCGTTCGCCACGGCGAGTTCGGAGGCCGCCTACCCGAAGATCCTGATCGCCCTCGACCGTTTTGGCGTGAAGCGCAAGATCTCCAGCTTCGTCATGCCGATGGGCTATTCCTTCAACCTCGACGGCTCGATGATGTACTGCACCTTCGCCGTGCTCTTCATCGCCCAGGCCTATGACATCCACCTGCCGATCGGCACCCAGATCACCATGCTGCTGATCCTGATGCTGACCTCGAAGGGGATGGCCGGCGTGCCGCGCGCCTCGCTGGTGGTGATTGCCGCCACCCTGAACCAGTTCAACATCCCCGAGGCGGGGCTGCTGCTGATTCTGGGGGTGGACACCTTCCTGGACATGGGCCGCTCGGCAACGAACGCGGTGGGCAACTCCATCGCCACCGCCGTCGTCGCCAAGTGGGAAGGCGAACTGATGACCGAGAGCGAGGCCGAGGCGAACGCGCGGTCGATGGACGCCGAACTCGCCGCCACCCTCGCCCACCCGATGCATGCCTGAGGACGATCATGGCGTTTCTGCGGTCACTGTCGATCGTTGCAGCCCTCCTCTGCGGCCTGTCGTCGCTGGCTTCGGCGCAGTCCGATCCCGTGCCATCCACGCCAGCCGAGCTGAGCGGAACCTTGGCCAAGGTGCGTGATGCCGGCGCCGTCACCATCGGCTATCGCGAGTCCTCGATTCCGTTCTCCTACCTCTCCTCGCGCAACGAACCGATCGGCTATTCCATCGAACTGTGCAAGGCGCTGGTCGAGGCGATGAGCGACGCGGTCCACAAGACGCTCGCGACGAAGTGGGTTCCAGTGACGTCCGAATCGCGCATCGACGCGGTGGTCAACGGGCAGGTGGACCTCGAGTGCGGTTCGACGACGAGCAATCTCGAGAGGCAAAAGCGGGTGAGCTTCTCGCCGACGATGTTCGTCTCGGGCACCAAGTTGCTGGTTCGGAAGGGTTCGCCCATCAAGTCGTTCCGGGACTTGGCCGGAAAGCCGGTTGCCGTGACGCGCGGCACGACGAACGAAAAGACGATGCGCGACATCTCCGAGCGCTTCAAGCTCGACCTGAATCTCCTCGTATCGCGCGACCACGCCGAGTCGTTCGCCCTGGTGAAGTCCGGCAAGGCGGAAGCGTTTGCAACGGACGACGTCCTGCTCTATGGCCTCATCGCCCAGGACCGTGGAACTGCGGACGGCCCAAGCGACTACGAGGTGATCGGCGACTTCCTGTCGTACGACCCCTACGGCGTGATGTACCGCAAGAACGACCCCCAGATGACCACGGTGGTCAACGACACTTTCCACGAGCTGGCGGAGGATGGCGAGATCGAGCGCCAGTACAAGCGCTGGTTCCTGCGCAAGCTGCCTTCCGGCACTAGCCTGAACCTGCCGATGAGCCCGCAGCTGGAAACGATCATCCAGACGATGGCGATCAAGTCGGAGTAAGGGCGAGCGAGGCCCCTTCGCAAAACACCGCGGAACCGGCTTCGCCGGCCCGCCGGTGTTGCCCCCGGCAGGGGGTGGGCGGCTACACGAAGTGAGCCAACCTGGGGGCGAGCCTACTGCTCAGCCAGTTCGTCCGCGCGGGCCTGCGCGGCGGCAAAGTCCAGGTCGCCCGAGTAGATCGCACGGCCGCAGATGACCCCTTCGACCCCGTCGGATTCGACAGCGCACAGCTTGTCGATGTCGGCCATGTTCGAGAGTCCGCCCGACGCGATCACCGGGATCGTGAGGGCCTGCGCCAGGCGCACCGTCGCGTCGATATTGATGCCCGACAGCATGCCGTCGCGGCCGATGTCGGTGTAGATGATCGACTCCACCCCGTAGTCCTCGAACTTCTTGCCCAGGTCGGCAACTTCGTGGCCGGTCAGCTTGCTCCAGCCATCGGTCGCCACCTTGCCGTCCTTGGCGTCCAAGCCCACGATGATGTGGCCGCCGAACGCGCTGCACGCGTCCTTCAGGAAACCGGGGTTCTTGACGGCGGCGGTGCCGATGATCACGTAGCGCAGGCCGTCGTCGATGTAGCGCTCGATCGTGTCCAGGTCGCGGATGCCGCCGCCGAGCTGCACGGGGATGTCGTCGCCGACTTCCCTCAGGATCGCCTTGATCGCCGCGTGATTCTGCGGCTTTCCGGCGAAGGCGCCGTTCAGGTCGACCAGGTGAAGCCGCCTTGCCCCTGCTTCCACCCATTTGCGAGCCATGGCGGCCGGGTCTTCGCTGAAAGTGGTGGACTGGTCCATATCGCCCTGCTTGAGGCGAACACAGTGGCCATCCTTGAGGTCGATCGCAGGAATGAGGAGCATGGTGCGAAATTGCTTGGAACGAGCGATGGAGTCGCGGGAAATCGAAGCGGGCGAACGTGAGTGGGTGGCAGGAAGCGGGATCGTACTCAGAATCCGGCAAAGCCCGCGACGGCAGGCCCGAGCCGGGCATTCGATGCGTTCACTGCGTCAAGGATTCCAGTGGAGGAAATTTCGATAGAGCTGCAGCCCATGGTCCGCACTCTTCTCCGGGTGGAACTGGGTCGCAAAAATATTATCGCGTGCAACGGCAGCGGTAAAGCGGTCGCCATAGTCTGCCTCGCCCACGCTGTGGTCGGCGTCAGCGGGCTTGGCGTAGAAGCTGTGCACGAAGTAGAAGTAGCTTTGGTCGGGGACGCCCGCCCAAACGGGATGCTTCCGCGACTGCCGAACCTGGTTCCAGCCCATCTGGGGGACCTTGTATCGGCTGCCGTCCGGCTGGAGGCGGCCCGCCAGCTCAAACTTGCGAACGTCACCGGGGATCAGGCCCAGGCCGTCGGTCGGCCCTTCGTCGCTGTGCGACAGCAACATCTGCATGCCCACGCAGACTCCGAACAACGGCTTGGAGGCTGCCGCTTCGACGACCGGCTCCAGCAGCCCCGAATCACGCAACTCGCGCATGCAGTCCGGCATGGCGCCCTGTCCCGGCAGCACGATGCGCGTGGCGTGGCGCACGACGTCGGGGTCTGAAGTGACGAACACCTCCACCCCAACCTGGTCGGCCGCATGCTGCACAGCCTGCGACACCGACCGCAGATTGCCCATGCCGTAATCGACGACGGCCACTGTGTTCTTGGTCATGGGAGAGCCTCCGCGCAGCAGCGCTGCGGCGGTCGCCTTGGGGCGGCCCGGCGGCTCAGAGCGAACCCTTCGTGGAAGGTATGACACCGGCGGAACGCGGATCGAGTTCCAACGCCGCGCGTAGCGCCCGGGCGAAAGCCTTGAAGACGGTTTCGCACTGGTGGTGCGCATTGACCCCCTTCAGATTGTCGATGTGCAGCGTGACGAAAGCGTGATTGACGAAGCCGTGAAAGAACTCGTAGGTGAGCTGGCTGTCGAAGGTCCCGATCATGCCGCTCGTGAAGGGAACATCCATCACCAGCCCGGGGCGGCCCGAGAAGTCGACCACCACGCGGCTGAGCGCCTCGTCGAGCGGAACGTAGGCATGGCCGTAGCGCCGGATGCCCTTCTTGTCACCCACGGCCTTGGCGACCGCCTGGCCCAGCGTGATGCCGACGTCTTCCACCGTATGGTGGCCGTCGATGTGCAGGTCGCCCTTGCAGTCGATATCGAGGTCGATCAGGCCATGACGGGCGATCTGGTCGAGCATGTGATCGAAAAAGCCGATCCCCGTCGACAACTTCGACCGGCCGGTGCCGTCGAGGTTGACCTGGACCGTGATTTTCGTTTCCGCGGTGTTGCGCGTGACGGACGCCGTACGCGCGCCGGCCGCGACGACTGCTTCGGGTGCCGTTGGAGTATTCATAGTGAGGCTTCAAGTGCCCCGAGCATCCGCGCGTTCTCGTCGGCGGTTCCGACGGTGAGGCGCAGGCAGTTCGCGAGCAATGGGTGCATTTTAGAAACGTTCTTGACCAGCACGCCGGCCGCCTTCATGCCCTCGAAGGTCTTTGCCGCGTCGGGGACCCGGACGAGGATCATGTTGGCCTCGCTCGGCCAGCTCTTCACGGCGGGCAGACGGGCCAGCGTCTCAAAGATCCGGGTTCGCTGCGCTCGAATGTCCGCGGCCTGTTCGGCGAAGACATCGGCGTGCTCCAGCGCGAAGAGCGCGCACTCGCAGTTCAGGACGCTGATGTTGTAGGGTGGCCGCACCTTGTCGACCTCGGCGACCAGCGCTGCCGGCCCCATCATGTAGCCCAGGCGAACGCCGGCGAGGCCGAACTTGCTGAGCGTCCGCATCAGCAGCACGTGGTCATGGCGCGTCACGCGGTCGATATAGCTCTTGCCGGCGAAAGGCTGGTAGGCCTCGTCGATGACGACCAGCCCTCCTTGCGCATCCTGCGCCTCGATGATCTTCTCGATCACGGCATCGTCCCACAGGTTGGCGGTCGGGTTGTTCGGATAGGCTAGGTAGACGATGGCGGGCTTCTCGCGCGCGATGGCGCTCAGCATCGCGCCCTCGTCCAGTTCGAAATCGGCCGTCAGCGGCACACCAATGAAGCGCAAGCCCTGCAGCTGGGCGCTCATCGCGTACATCACAAAACCGGGGACGGGCGCCAGGATTGCCGCGCCGGGCAGGTCGCAGGCCATGGCCAGGAGCGAAATCAGCTCGTCCGAGCCGTTGCCGAGCATTAGCGCGCAACCTTCCGGCATGGCGGCATATTTCGCCAGGGCGCGTTGCAGATCGGCGCCGCGCTCGCCCGGGTAACGATTCAGCGCGAGTGCGCCAAGGCGCTGGCCCAACGCCGCCTGCAGCGCCGGTGGCAGCCCGTGCGGGTTCTCCATCGCGTCGAGCTTGAGCATGCCGCGCGCGTCCTGGACGGCATAGGCATGCATGGATTGCACGTCGGCACGGATGCGGCCGAGTGCGCGGTTTGTCGCGGTCGTGGAAGTCATTGGTTCAAGGCGCGCAGCGGTAAGTGTTGCGCAGGGCAGCCGCCAGCACCAGTTGAACCGGCATGTCCGCTTCATAGCTGTCGGCATTGCGCGTCAGTTCGGCCTGGTAGAGCGAGCGTGCCATGGCGGGCTCGAGTTTGCGGCCATTGATGCAGAAACGCGGCTTCTGGTGCTCGCGCTGGTCGGCATCATTGGCTTCACGCAGGCCCTCCATCACGCCGACGAGATAGTAGTTGGCGTAGAGCTTGCCGTCCTTCTCGTTGGCTTCGAGGGTGCGAAGTTCGCGGATGGTCATGGCGTGGGCGGCGGCAGTCCATGCCAGCGTCGCCAGCACCAGCGTCTTTGCGAGCTGGCCGAATCGGATGCGTCTCAAAGGATCGTTCTCCCCTGTCTACCGTCAGCGCAGTCGCATGCGAGCTGCCTCGGCGTGCGCCGACAAGCCCTCGCCTTCGGCCAGCGTCGCTGCGACGCGCCCGAGAACCTGGGCGCCGGCTTCGCTGACCTCGATGAGGCTCGACCGCTTCTGGAAGTCGTACACCCCCAACGGAGAGCTGAAGCGCGCGGTGCCACTGGTCGGCAGCACGTGGTTCGGGCCGGCGCAGTAGTCGCCCAGGCTCTCGCTGGTGTACGCACCAAGGAAGATGGCACCCGCGTGCTTGAGCAAAGGCTCCCAGCGATGCGGCTCGCGGCTGCTCACTTCGAGGTGTTCGGGCGCGATCCGGTTGCTGATCTCGCAGGCCTGTTCCATGCTTCGAGTGTGGATCAGGGCTCCGCGCCCACTGAGCGACGCCGCGATGATCTCGGCGCGCGGCATCGACGGCAGGAGCCGATCGATTTCCTGCTGAACACGCTCGATGTAGGCCGCGTCGGGGCACAGCAGGATGCTTTGCGCCATTTCGTCGTGCTCGGCCTGGCTGAACAGGTCCATGGCGACCCAATCGGGCGGCGTCGTGCCGTCGGCGAGCACCAGGATTTCGCTCGGCCCCGCGATCATGTCGATGCCCACCGTGCCGAACACCCGGCGCTTGGCGGCGGCCACGTAGGCATTGCCGGGGCCGGTGATCTTGTCGACCGCCGGCACGGAGGCGGTGCCATAGGCCAGCGCTGCCACGGCCTGAGCGCCGCCGATGGTGAAAGCGCGCGTCACGCCGGCGACGTGCGCCGCGGCAAGCACCAGCGGATTCTTTTCGCCGCCCGGCGTCGGCACGACCATGATGATCTCGCCGACTCCGGCCACATGCGCGGGAATAGCGTTCATGAGCACGCTCGACGGATAGGCCGCCTTGCCGCCCGGCACGTAGATGCCCACGCGGTCCAGGGGTGTGACCTTCTGGCCCAACAGCGTGCCGTCGGCGTCGCGGTAGCTCCAGCTTTCGCCGCTCGCCTTCTTCTGCGCCTCGTGATAGCTGCGCACGCGGGCGGCGGCCGCCTCCAGTGCGGCGCGCTGGGCGTCCGGCAGCGCTTCGAACGCCTCGCGCAGTTCGGCGGCCGTGAGTTCGAGCGCGTCCATGCCGGCCACGTCGAGCCGATCGAACCGGCGCGTGTATTCGAGCACCGCCGTGTCGCCGCGACGCTGCACGTCTGCAAGGATGTCCGCTACCACCTGCTCGATCGCGGCATCGGCCTCAGCGGACCAATGGAGGCGCGCCTTGAATTCGGCCTCGAAGGTGGCCGAAGCGGTCGACAGACGGGCGGGGACGGCTTTCAGTTTCATGGCGCGTGCACTGTCACGAGGAAGGAATGGCCGATTCGAACGCGTCGACGATACGGCGGATCGCTTCGCGTTTGAGCTTGAGCGCGGCCTGGTTGACGACCAGGCGCGCGCTGATGTCCATGATGCGTTCGACCTCGACCAACTGATTGGCCTTCAGGGTATTGCCGGTCGACACCAGGTCGACGATGGCATCAGCCAGACCGGTCAGCGGAGCGAGTTCCATGCTGCCGTACAGCTTGATCAGGTCGACGTGCACGCCCTTGCTCGCGAAAAAGTCGCGCGCCAGGCCGACGTACTTGGTCGCGACCTTGATGCGCGAACCTTGCTTGACGGCCGAGGCGTAGTCGTAGTCGGCGCGCACCGCCACGCTGAGGCGGCAGGCCGCAATGCGAAGGTCGAGCGGCTGGTACAGGCCCTGGTTGCCGTGTTCGAGCAGAACATCGAGCCCGGTGACGCCGAGGTCCGCCCCACCATACTGCACGTAGGTCGGCACATCGGAGGCACGCACCAGCACGACCCGGACATCCGGCCGCGTGGTCGCGAGGATCAGCTTGCGGGATTTCTCTGGGTCCTCCGTCACCTCGATGCCGGCGGCGGCCAGCAAGGGCAAGGTTTCCTCGAAGATTCGACCCTTCGAGAGCGCCAGCGTGATCATGGCTGCACCTCGGCAGGCCCAGCGACCCGCTCGATGTCGGCCCCGAGACCGCGGAGCTTGGTTTCCATGCGGTCGTAGCCGCGATCGAGGTGATAGATGCGATCCACCAGCGTCTCGCCGTCAGCGACAAGCCCGGCGATCACGAGGCTCGCCGATGCGCGCAGGTCAGTGGCCATGACAGTCGCACCGGACAGCTGCGGCACCCCCTCGATCACGGCCACCTTGCCGTCGGTCTGGATCCGGGCACCGAGGCGCAGCATCTCGTCGACGTGCATGAAGCGGTTTTCGAAGATCGTCTCGGTCACCGTCGAGGTCCCCGCGGCGATCACGTTGAGCGCCATGAACTGCGCCTGCATGTCTGTCGGGAAACCCGGGTATTCGGTCGTGCGAAAGCTCTGCGCCTTGAGACGGCCCCGGCTTTGCACGCGAATACCGCCGTCGACCGCGATCACTTCCGCGCCGGCGGCACGAAGCTTTTCGATCACGGCATCGAGATGCTCGGCCCTGCCGTGCTTGAGAAAGACATCGCCGCCGGTGGCCGCCACGGCGCACAGGAAGGTGCCCGCCTCGATCCGGTCCGCCACCACCTGGTGCGTGCATCCGCGCAGCTTGTCCACGCCTTGTATGCGGATGCGGCTGGTGCCGTGCCCTTCGATCTTGGCGCCCATGGCGATCAGCATCTCGGCAAGGTCCGCAATCTCAGGCTCCTGGGCGGCGTTTTCAAGCACTGTCTCGCCCTCGGCGAGCGCCGCAGCCATCAGGAAATTCTCGGTACCGGTGACGGTCACCATGTCGGTCGTGATGCGCGCGCCGTGCAGGCGCTTGCGGCCACCGCCGATGCTGGCGACCATGTAGCCGTGTTCGACCACGATCTCGGCGCCCATGGCCTGCAGGCCCTTGATGTGCTGGTCGACCGGGCGCGATCCGATGGCGCAACCGCCCGGCAACGACACCTTGGCCCTGCCGAAGCGCGCCAGGAGCGGTCCCAGTGCGAGCACCGACGCCCGCATGGTCTTGACGAGTTCGTAGGGTGCTTCGGGCACCTCGAGCGATCGTGCGTTGATGCGCACGGTCCCGTTGTCGTCGCGATCGGCTGCAACGCCCATGTTGTGGACCAGCTTGAGCATGGTCGCGACGTCCTTGAGGCGAGGCACGTTGTGCAGCGTGACCTGTTGATCGGTCAGCAGCGCCGCGCAGAGTTCGGGCAAGGCGGCGTTCTTGGCGCCGGAAATGAGTACCTCGCCGCGAAGCGTACGCCCGCCGCGAATCAGAAGTTTGTCCATGTGGAATCCAGCGGAGGTCTAGCGGGAAGGCGAAGGAGTCTGGCTCGCCCATTCGGCGGGCGTGTAGGTTTTCATCGAAAGCGCATGCACTTCGTCGGTATGCATTTTGGCACCCAGGGTGGCGTAGACACGCTGATGCCGCTGGATGGGGCGCTTGCCCTCGAACTCTGCCGAGACGATCGTGGCGTACCAGTGACGGCCATCGCCCTCGAGCGCGATGTGCTCGCAAGCCAAACCTGCCGCAATGATCGATTGAAGTTCTTCAGCAGTCATAGTTGTTGCTCGCCCCCAGGCTGTGCGTACTTCGTGTCGCTTCGCCAACCCCCTGCAAGGGGGTGGGCGGCCACACGAAGTGGGCAAGCCTGGGGGTGTTTCATGTTATCCGCGAATCTTGTAGCCGATGCGCAGCAAGTGCACTGCGATCGCGCTCACCACCAGCCAGGCACTGCCGACGATCGCGAGACTCAGCCAGGGCGAAGCATCGCTGACCCCGAAGAAGCCGAAGCGGAAGCCGTCGATCATGTAGAAGAACGGATTGAGGTGGCTGACGGTCTGCCAGAAAGGAGGGAGCGAGCCAATGGAATAGAACACGCCCGACAGGAAGGTCATGGGCATGATCAGGAAATTCTGGAACACCGCCATCTGGTCGAACTTCTCGGCCCAGAGCCCGGCAATCAGCCCCAGCGTACCCAGGATGGCCGCACCGAGGAAGGCGAACACGGCGATCCACCACGGCGCGACGAATCCCGGCAGGGCGAACAGCGCCGTCACCACGAACACGCCCAGTCCCACCGCCAGCCCGC
Organism: Variovorax sp. 05L425; assembly: GCF_056397705.1. NCBI lineage: Bacteria > Pseudomonadati > Pseudomonadota > Betaproteobacteria > Burkholderiales > Comamonadaceae > Variovorax > Variovorax sp. 05L425. Next base: position 193,997 of record NZ_JBFTNY010000004.1, read on the forward strand.
GCACGATCGACGAGCCGACATAGGCGAAGAACCAGCCCCAATGGGACAGCGGCGAGAGCAACACGAACACCAGGCTGCCCATGATCTTGCTCTGGATGATCGACGACGAACTGTTGGCAAAGGCGTTCTGCAGCACGCTCATCATCACGAGCCCGGGCACCAGGAAGGCCGTGTAGCTCACCGTCCCAAAGACCTTGACGTGGTCTTCGAGCACATGTCCGAACACCATCAGATAGAGCATCGCGGTCAGCACCGGAGCGCCGACGGTCTGGAATCCCACCTTCCAGAAGCGGAGCGTTTCCTTGTAGAGCAGGGCGCGCCATCCCAGCGCATTCACCATCATCTTGCAACCTCCAAGGGGGTCTGCTCGCCAGCCATCAGGTCGATGAAGACGTCTTCCAGGTCAGCCTTGCGCATCTCGACATCTTCAACATCCAGTCCCGCTTCGCGGATTGCAGCCAACAACTGCTCGACCTCGAGCGCATTCTGCGCGGGCAACTGGACGATGCGTCCGGTGACACGCGCATGCTGCGCGATTGACCATGGCAGCATGCCGTCCGTCTTGAAGCGCAACACGTTGCTGGCGGCGGACCGAAGCAATTCGCTCGTACGGTCCAGCGCAATCACGCGGCCCAGCTTCAGCATGGCGATGCGATGGCACAGCGCCTCGGCTTCTTCCAGGTAGTGGGTGGTCAGCAGCACGGTGCTGCCCTGTTTGTTGAGTTTGGCGACGAACTGCCACAGGGTCTGGCGCAGCTCGACGTCCACGCCGGCGGTCGGCTCGTCCAACACGATCACGGGCGGCTTGTGCACCAGCGCCTGCGCCACCAGCACACGGCGCTTCATGCCGCCTGAAAGCTGGCGCATGTTCGCGTTGGCCTTGTCGGCGAGCCCGAGGTTGTGCAGAAGCTCGTCAATCCAGTCGTCGTTGTTCTTGATTCCGAAATAGCCCGACTGGATGCGCAATGCCTCGCGCACATTGAAGAAGGGATCGAAAACCAGCTCTTGCGGCACCACGCCGAGCTTCCGGCGGGCCTCTGCGTACTGGCGCTGCACGTCGAAGCCGTGCACGCTGATGGCGCCTTCGGTCGGACGCGAAAGTCCGGCGAGCATGCTGATCAAGGAGGTTTTTCCCGCGCCATTGGGGCCGAGCAGGCCGAAGAATTCGCCTTCTTCGATCTGGAAGCTCACATTGTCGACCGCGCGCAGACCCGGTATTCCCTGGGCCCGTTGCTGGCGTGAGGCAGGATAGGTCTTGGAGACCGATTGAAAGGAGATCGCGGGCATGGGAACCGAGCATTTTATGCTCGCCCCCAGGTTGGCTCACTTCGTGTAGCCGCCCACCCCCTACCGGGGGCGCCGCCTACGGCCCGGCAAAGCCGGTTCCGTGGCGGCCCCGATCGGGCGCGCCGCGCAGCCGTGAGCACAGCGCCGCTTCTCGGCCGGCGAAGCCAGGCCCGTTGGTGAAACACCGCGGAACCGGCTTCGCCGGGCCGCTGGTGTTGCCCCCGGTAGGGGGTGGGCGGCTACACGAAGTGAGCCAACCTGGGGGCGAGCAAAAGCTACGGCGCGGCCGGCAAAAGGCCCGCTACACCGTACAAAGAAGCGAGTTCTCGCAAACGCGGGGGCAGGCCCTTTACCGCAAAGCCGCGCCCGAGGGCGCTCGACTCGCGCCGGCATTCGAGAAGCACCGCCAGCGCCGAAGAATCGAAGTGGGTCAGCGCGGTGGCATCGACCACCGTGGCGGTATCCGTTTGGCCGGCAAGCCCCCGCTGGAGCATGTACACGCAAGCGGGCGCCTCATCATGGGTCAGCTTTTGCGGGAGCACGAGCATGCCCGATCAGCCCTTACCGTTGGCGACATTGCTCTTGTTGCGAGCCACCAGCGCATCGATCAAGCCGTCGATGCCCTTGCTGTTGATCTGCTGCGAGAACTGGGTGCGATAGGTCTCGACCAGCCAGACGCCCAGCACATTGATGTTGTAGATCTTCCAGCCGCCGGCTTCGCCGGGCGTTTTCTCGAGACGGTAGTCCAGTTGCACCGGATCACCGCTGCCGCGGATTTCCGTCCGGACAAGCACTTCCTTTTCGTCCGGCGACCCGCGGAAAGGCCGCACGCTCACGGTTTGATTGCTGACCTGGTCAAGCGCGCCCGCATAGGTACGCACGAGCAGCTTCTTGAATTCTTCTTCCAGCCGCTGCTGCTGTTCCGGTGTGGCCTGCCGCCAAGCGGGCCCGACCGCCGAAGCCGTCATGCGCTGGAAGTTCACGTTCGGCATGATCTTGGTGTCGACCAGGGCCATGATCTTGTTGATGTCGCCAGCCTTGATCGATTTGTCGGCCTTGATGGTGTCGAGCACGTCCGCGGAGATGCGCTTGACCAACTCGTCCGGCGATTCGTCGGCTGCGTGAACGGGCTGAACGAATGTCAAGGCCGCGCCGGCCATGAGCAGGCCGGCGAGCGCAAGGCGCCCCAAAGAGCGGCGTTGAAGAATCTGATTCATTGATCTAGTCCCTTGTTTCAAGTCTCGAATCGGTCGAGCGGCCCGTTGGAGGCCGCCCCGCTCGCCAGGGTTCCATAGCGCAAGATGGTCGCTGCAACTGAATGCAAGCCACGCAGCGGCCCAGCAACTTCACTCGTCGGGCAAGTTGCCGTCGTGGATCTCGTTGCGCCGGCGCTGCAGGAACGCATCGCGGGTGAACGAATATCTATCAAGCGCGGCATCCTGGAGCAACTGCCCTGCGCGCAACAGGTTGGAGCGGAGGTCCACCAGGCGAAGTGCATACATGGAGTTTCGCAACGGAATGTTGGTCACATAGTTGACCGGGTCACCGTTGACATCGATTGGGAGCGCCGCAGCATCTCGCACCGTCGACGGGCCCAGCAGCGGCAGCACCAGGTAGGGGCCGCTCGGTACACCCCAGTAACCCAGTGTCTGGCCGAAATCCTCGGTGCGGCGGTCGATACCGGCCTCGGTGGCGATATCGAGCAATCCGCCCAATCCGAAGAACGTGTTGACGTTCACGCGCATGAAGGTCTGGGCGCTGTCCTGCAGCTTGAGTTGCGCCACGCTGTTGGCGAAGCTCCACACGTCCGACAGATTGCTGAAGAAGTTGTTCACGCCCGTGCGAACCGGTGAGGGAAGAACCTGCCGGTAGACGGTTGCGACCGGCCGCAGCACGGCGTCGTCGACGGTGTCGTTGAAGCGTGCGACCTGGCGATTGAGCGGTTCGAGCGGATCGGCCGGATTGGCGTTCGGACCCGTCGCGCAACCCGCCAACAGGGCAAGCGCAAGCGCGATCGGCAAGGCGAAAGGGGATCGTGGGTTCATTTTTTGTTGGAGTTGCCAGACGGCGAACTACCCTCTGCCGCCTTGCTGTATAGAAACTGCCCGATGAGATTTTCCAGCACGACAGCCGATTGCGTCGCGGTGATCACGTCGCCAGCCTGGAGATTCTTCTCATCAGCGCCAGCTTCGATTCCGATGTACTGCTCGCCAAGCAAGCCGCTGGTCAGGATCTTGAGCGAACTGTCCTTCGGAAAACTGTATCGGCTTTGCAGCGCAATCGTGACGCTTGCCTGAAAGTTCTTGTCGTCGAACGTGATCGATTCGACACGCCCGACAACCACGCCCGCGCTCTTGACCGCTGTCTGTAGCTTCAGGCCACCGATATTGTCGAAGCGAGCGGTCACTGAATAGGTCTTCTGGAAGTTCAGGCTCAAGAGATTGGCCGACTGGAGCGCGAGAAAAAGCAGCGCTGCGGCGCCGATCAGCACGAACAGGCCGACCCAGATGTCTTTGTTGGAACGTTGCATGTCTTGCACTCTCTGATCGATTTTTCTAGATGCTGAACATCATGGCGGTCAGCAGGAAGTCGAGGCCCAGCACCGCGAGCGAGGCAACGACAACGGTCCGGGTCGTGGCGCGCGAGACGCCTTCGGGAGTCGGTTGCGATTCGTAGCCTTGCAGCAGCGCGATGAAGGTGACGGTCAGGCCGAACACGACGCTCTTGACGACCCCGTTGCCAACATCCCTCCACACATCGACGCCACTCTGCATCTGGCCCCAGAAAGCGCCCGGATCGACCCCCAGCATCAGGACGCCGACGACATAGCCACCCAACACACCGACAGCACTGAATACTGCAGCCAGTAGCGGCATCGTGATGACCCCGGCCCAGAACCGCGGCGCAAGAATGCGCTGCACTGGATCGACTGCCATCATTTCCATCGCGCTGAGTTGCTCACCGGCCTTCATCAGGCCGATTTCCGCGGTCAGCGAAGTGCCGGCCCTGCCCGCGAACAGCAAGGCGGCAACCACCGGGCCGAGTTCGCGCACGAGGCTCAGAGCGACGAGCAACCCCAGCGCCTCCGAGGAGCCATAGCGCTGCAGCGTGTAGTACCCCTGCAGGCCCAGCACAAAGCCGACGAAGAGCCCGGACACGGCAATGATCGCGAGCGAGTAGTTGCCCAGGAAATGGATCTGGTCGCGCACCAACCCGAAACGACGCAGGCTGCCTGCACCGCGGAAGGACAGCCGCAGGAAGAGGCGGGCGCCCAGACCCAGATCCGCGAGCTTGCTGCGCACGGCAAAGCCGATGTCGGATGGCCGATACCAACTCATGCACGCCCTCCGTGGGCGTTGCCGAAGTCGTCCTCGATGGCCACCGCCGGATAGTGGAAGTGCACGGGTCCTTCGGGCAGTGCATTGACGAACTGATGAACCAGCGGGTCCTCGCTCCGACGGACTTCTTCCGGACGCCCTTGCGCTGCGATGCCGCCGTTGGCAAGGATGATCACGTGATCGGCGATGCGGAAGGTTTCCTCGAGGTCGTGCGAGACGACGATGCTGGTCAGGCCGAGCGTGTCATTGAGTTGCCGGATCAGTCGGGCCGCCGTGCCCAGCGAGATGGGGTCGAGACCCGCGAAGGGCTCGTCGTACATGACGAGATCGGGGTCGAGCGCGATCGCCCGGGCCAGCGCCACGCGCCGCGCCATGCCGCCTGAAACCTCACTGGGCATCAGCTGCCTCGCACCGCGCAGGCCGACTGCATCGAGCTTCATGAGCACGATGTCGCGAATGAGGGATTCGGAAAGGGCGGTGTGTTCCCGAAGGGGAAAGGCGACGTTGTCGAAGACGCTCATGTCGGTGAAGAGCGCACCGAACTGGAACAACATTCCCATGCGACGCCGAGCGGCGTAGAGCGCATCGGAACCGAGCTTGCCGATGTCCTGGCCGTTTACCAGCACCTCGCCGCGCTGTGCCCTCAACTGGCCGCCGATGAGACGCAGGACAGTCGTCTTTCCGCCGCCCGACGCACCCATGAGGGCCGTCACCTTGCCGCGCGGGACGGAGAACGAAACGCCGTCGAGGATCGCACGTGCACCGTATCCGAAGGCGACATCGTGAAATTCGACGAGTGAATTGGGAGGGGTTAGGTCCATGGCAAATGAAAAAGCCGGGGCGCCCTTGAAGGCATCCCGGCTCGCGGTACGGCGCCAATGATACGGGAAGCACAGGCACCCCGCCGCCCAGCGCCGCCTCCCCCTCGCGGCTTCAGCGCGGCAGGTCGCTGAAGCCCATCAGGAATTCGTCCACCGCGCGCGCCGCCTGCCGGCCCTCACGGATAGCCCAGACCACAAGCGACTGACCACGGCGAATGTCGCCGGCCGCGAATACCTTGGGAACGTTGGTCGCATAGCCGCCGATGAAGTCCACGCTGGCCTTGGCGTTGCCGCGCGCGTCCTTCTCGACGCCGAAGGCGTCCAGCACATTGCTGACGGGGCTGATGAATCCCATCGCCAGCAGCACGAGGTCGGCCTTGAGCACTTGCTCGCTGCCGGGAACCTCGATCATCTTGCCGTCCTTCCACTCGACGCGAACCGTCTTGAGGCCGGTGACCTTGCCTTTTTCGCCAATGAACTCCTTGGTCGAGATTGCGAACTCGCGTTCGCAGCCCTCTTCGTGGCTGGAGCTCGTACGCAGCTTGTAGGGCCAGTAAGGCCAGGTCAAAGGACGATTTTCCTCTTCCGGCGGCTGCGGCAAGAGTTCGAACTGGGTGACGCTGACCGCGCCGTGGCGGTTGCTGGTGCCCACGCAGTCGGAGCCGGTATCACCGCCGCCGATCACGATCACGTGCTTGCCGTCGGCCCGGAGCTGACCCTTGACCTTGTCACCCGCGTTGATCTTGTTCTGCTGCGGCAGGAATTCCATTGCGAAATGGATGCCATCGAGATCGCGGCCGGGCACGGGCAGGTCACGCGACTGCTCGGCGCCGCCGGTCAGCAGCACAGCGTCGAACTCCTTGTCGAGTTGCTCGGGCGTGACGGTTTCCTTGGCCCAGTTGGTGACCTTGGAGCCCTTGCCCAGCGGGTCCTTGGCAGCACCGACCATCACGCCGGCACGGAAGGTCACGCCTTCAGCCTTCATCTGCTCGACGCGACGATCGATGTGGACCTTCTCCATCTTGAAATCGGGGATGCCGTAGCGCAGCAGGCCACCGATGCGGTCGTTCTTCTCGAAAAGCGTCACATCATGGCCGACACGCGCCAGTTGCTGCGCCGCCGCCATCCCGGCCGGGCCGGAGCCGACCACTGCAACCTTCTTGCCCGTCTTGTGCTTGGCCGGCCGCGGAGCGACCCAGCCTTCGTCCCAGGCGCGATCGATGATCGCGTGCTCGATCGACTTGATACCTACCGGATCGTCATTCACGTTGAGTACACAAGCCGCCTCGCAAGGCGCGGGGCAGATGCGTCCGGTGAACTCCGGAAAATTGTTGGTCGAATCAAGCACCACGAAGGCGCTCTGCCAGTCAGTGCGATAGACCAGGTCGTTGAAGTCAGGAATGATGTTGTTGACCGGGCAGCCGCTGTTGCAAAACGGCGTGCCGCAATCCATGCAACGCGCACCCTGCACCTTCGCCTGCGTCTCGTCGAGTCCGACAACGAACTCCTTGTGGTGCTTGACCCGTTCCTCGATGGGCTTGTAGCCCTCCTCGATACGCTCATGCTCCATGAAGCCGGTGATTTTTCCCATCGTGTTGTCCTCTGTTCTTCGTTCTCGTTGCCGTCAGACCGCAGCCACCGGTTTGGCGGTCGTTGCTGCGTGCGGCTCCATGCCCGCATGTGCGTTGTTGCCGCTGCTGGTCAGCTCGACCTCTCGGTCGTGCATCTCCGCCAGTGCGCGCTTGTATTCGTTCGGGAACACCTTGACGAACTTCGTGCGCGCGACCGCCCAGTTGTCGAGCAGTTCGCGTGCGCGCTTGCTGCCCGTCCAGCGGTGGTGGTCTTCGAGCAGTTTCCTGAGCTGCGCTTCATCGGTTTCGCCGTCGTGCCACACCTTGCGATGCACGCTCGCAACCTGCTCAGCGGAAGTCAGCACCTTGTCGAGCGACACCATGGAAAGATTGCAGCGCGACGCAAACTGACCGTCTTCGTCGTAGACGAAGGCGACGCCGCCGCTCATGCCGGCCGCGAAGTTGCGACCGGTCTTTCCAAGCACGGCCACCGTGCCGCCAGTCATGTATTCGCAACCATGGTCGCCGGTGCCTTCGACCACTGCCGTTGCGCCCGAAAGACGCACCGCGAAGCGCTCGCCCGCCACGCCGCAGAGGTAGGCCTCGCCGGTGGTCGCGCCGTAGAGCGCGGTGTTGCCGACGATGGTGTTGCGCGTCGCCTCGCCGCGGAAGTCCAGGCTCGGACGGACCACGACACGGCCGCCGGATAGGCCCTTGCCGGTGTAGTCGTTCGCGTCGCCGATCAAGTACAGCGTGATGCCGCGCGCCAAGAAGGCGCCGAAGGACTGTCCACCCGTGCCTTCGAGCTGGATGCGGATCGAGTCGTCCGGCAGACCTTGCGGATGCACCTTCGTCAACGCGCCCGACAGCATCGCGCCGACCGAACGGTTCACGTTGCGTGCCACTTCGATGAACTGGACTTTCTCACCCTTCTCGATCGCGGGACGCGAGCGCTCGATCAGCTTGTTGTCGAGGCTCTTCTGCAGCCCATGGTCCTGCGCTTCGACGTGGTAGCGCGGCACGTCGGCCGGCACGTTCGGTTGCGCGAACAACCGGCTGAAGTCAAGGCCGCGCGCCTTCCAGTGCTCGATGCCCTTCTTGGTGTCGAGCAGGTCCGCACGGCCGATCAGGTCGTCGAACTTGCGCACGCCGAGCTGCGCCATGATCTGGCGCACTTCCTCGGCGACGAAGAAGAAGTAGTTCACCACGTGCTCAGGCTTGCCCGAGAACTTCTTGCGCAGCACCGGGTCTTGCGTGGCGACGCCGACCGGGCAGGTGTTGAGGTGGCACTTGCGCATCATGATGCAGCCTTCGACCACCAGCGGCGCCGTCGCGAAGCCGAATTCGTCGGCGCCGAGCAATGCGCCGATGGCCACGTCGCGGCCGGTCTTCATCTGGCCGTCGGCCTGCACGCGAATGCGGCCGCGCAGGCGGTTGAGCACGAGCGTCTGCTGGGTCTCGGCCAAGCCGATTTCCCACGGGCTGCCGGCATGCTTGATTGACGACCAGGGCGATGCGCCCGTGCCGCCGTCGTGGCCGGCGATCACGACGTGGTCGCTCTTGCACTTGGCGACGCCGGCAGCGATCGTGCCCACGCCCACTTCGCTCACCAGCTTGACGCTGACGCTGGCGTGCGGTGCGACGTTCTTCAGGTCGTGGATCAGTTGAGCCAGATCTTCGATCGAATAGATGTCGTGGTGCGGCGGCGGCGAGATGAGGCCCACGCCGGGTACCGAGTAGCGCAGTTGACCGATGTAGTTGGACACCTTGCCGCCCGGCAGCTGACCGCCTTCACCGGGCTTGGCGCCTTGCGCCATCTTGATCTGCAACTGGTCGGCCGACGAGAGGTACTCGGCCGTGACGCCGAAGCGGCCCGATGCGACTTGCTTGATCTTCGAACGCAGCGAGTCGCCGTCCTTCAGCGGCAGGTCGACCTCGACGTTGGCTTCGCCGATCACGCTCTTGAGCGTGTCGCCCACCTTGATCGGGATGCCCTTGAGTTCGTTGCGGTAGCGGGCCGGGTCTTCGCCGCCCTCGCCGGTGTTGCTCTTGCCGCCGATGCGGTTCATCGCGACGGCCAGGGTCGAATGTGCTTCGGTGCTGATGGAGCCCAGCGACATCGCGCCGGTTGCAAAACGCTTGACGATCTCCGTCGCAGGTTCGACCTCGTCGACCGGGATCGCCTTGGCCGGATCGATCTTGAACTCGAACAGGCCACGCAATGTCAGGTGACGGCGGTTCTGGTCGTTGATGATCTGCGCGTATTCCTTGTAGGTGTTGAAGTTGTTGGCGCGCGTGCTGTGCTGCAGCTTGGCGATCGCATCGGGCGTCCACATGTGCTCTTCGCCGCGCGTGCGCCAGGCGTATTCGCCGCCGGCGTCGAGCATGTGCGCGAGAACCGGGTCATCGCTGAAGGCGGCCTTGTGCATGCGGATCGCTTCTTCGGCGATATCGAACACGCCGATGCCTTCGATGCGGCTCGCGGTGCCGGTGAAGTACTTTTCGACCGTCTCGCTGTTGAGGCCGATGGCCTCGAAAAGCTGCGCACCACAGTAGCTCATGTAGGTGCTGACGCCCATCTTCGACATGATCTTGGACAGGCCCTTGCCGACCGCCTTGACGTAGTTGTAGATGGCCTTTTCGCCGCTCAGGTCGCCGGAAAGGTCTTCGTGCATCGCGGCCAGGGTTTCCATCGCCAGATACGGATGCACGGCTTCCGCGCCGTAGCCGGCGAGCACGCCGAAGTGGTGAACTTCGCGCGCCGAGCCCGTTTCGACGACCAATCCTGCCGTCGTACGAAGTCCCTCGCGAACGAGGTATTGGTGGATGGCCGACAGCGCCAGCAGCGCGGGAATGGCGATCTGCGTCGGGCCGACACCGCGATCGCTCACGATCAGGATGTTGTGGCCGCCCTTGATCGCATCGACCGCTTCGGCGCACAGCGAAGCCAGCTTGGCTTCGACGCCCTCTTCGCCCCAGCCGAGCGGATAGGTGATATCGAGCGTGTAGCTCTTGAACTTGCCCTGCGTGTACTTGCCGATGTCGCGCAACTTCGCCATGTCGGCGAAGTCGAGGATCGGCTGGCTCACTTCGAGCCGCATCGGCGGGTTGACCTGGTTGATGTCCAGCAGGTTCGGCTTCGGCCCGATGAAGGACACGAGCGACATCACGATCGCCTCGCGGATCGGATCGATTGGCGGGTTCGTCACCTGCGCGAACAACTGCTTGAAGTAGTTGTAGAGCGGCTTGTTCTTGTTGGAGAGCACGGCCAGCGGGCTGTCGTTGCCCATGGAGCCGATGCCCTCTTCGCCGGCGGCCGCCATCGGGCTCATCAGGAACTTGATGTCTTCCTGCGTGTAGCCGAAGGCCTGCTGGCGGTCGAGCAGACTGACCTGGCTCGCCGGCGGCTGCACGGTCTCGGCTTCGACGCTGTCGAGCTTGATGCGCAGGTTCTCGATCCACTGCTTGTAGGGCTTGCTGTTGGCGAGGGTCGCCTTGACTTCCTCGTCGTCGATCATCCGCCCCTGCTCGAGGTCGATCAGGAACATCTTGCCGGGCTGCAGGCGCCACTTGCGCACGATCTTCTGTTCGGGCACCGGCAACACGCCGGATTCGGAACCCATGATGACCAGATCGTCATCCGTCACGCAGTAGCGCGAGGGACGCAGGCCGTTGCGGTCGAGCGTGGCGCCGATCTGGCGACCATCGGTGAACACGATCGAGGCCGGGCCGTCCCACGGCTCCAGCATGGCAGCGTGGTACTCGTAGAACGCGCGGCGGCGCGGGTCCATGGTGGCATGCTGTTCCCACGGCTCGGGGATCATCATCATCACGGCCTGGCTGATCGGGTAGCCAGCCATGGTGAGCAGTTCGAGGCAGTTGTCGAAGGTGGCCGTGTCGGACTGGCTGGCAAAGCTGATCGGATAGAGCTTTTGCAGGTCGGCACCGAGCACGGGCGAAGACATCACACCTTCGCGTGCCTTCATCCAGTTGTAGTTGCCCTTGACGGTGTTGATTTCACCGTTGTGCGCCACGTAGCGGTACGGGTGCGCGAGCGGCCACTCGGGGAAGGTGTTGGTCGAGAAACGCTGGTGCACCAGGCCCAGGGCCGAGACGCAACGCTTGTCTTGCAGGTCGAGGTAGTAGGTGCCAACCTGGTCGGCGAGCAGCAGGCCCTTGTAGACAACCGTGCGACTCGACATGCTCGGAACGTAGTATTCCTTGCTGTGCTTGAGCTTCAGGCGCTGGATGTTGGCGCTGGCGGTCTTGCGGATCACGTAGAGCTTGCGCTCCAGCGCGTCCTGGACGATCACGTCGTTGCCGCGGCCGATGAAGACCTGGCGCAACAGCGGCTCCTTGGCCCGGACATTGGGCGACATGGGCATATCGCGGTTGACCGGCACGTCGCGCCAGCCCAGCAGAACCTGGCCTTCGACCTTGATGGCGCGCTCCATCTCCTGCTCGCAGGCCTCGCGCGAGGCGTGCTCCTTGGGCAGGAAGATCATGCCGACGCCGTATTCGCCGGGCGGCGGGAGCGTCACGCCCTGCTTGGCCATCTCTTCGCGGTACAGCAGGTCAGGCAACTGGATCAGGATGCCGGCACCGTCGCCCATGAGTTTGTCAGCGCCTACTGCGCCGCGATGGTCCAGATTCTCGAGAATCTTGAGGCCCTGCAGCACAATGGCATGGCTCTTTTCGCCCTTGATGTGGGCCACGAAGCCGACACCGCACGCGTCGTGCTCGTCAGCGGCGGAATAAAGACCGTGTTGTTGGAGATGCTCGATCTCGGCAGCCGTCGTCATGGGCGTGCTCCTTCAGTTTTCGCAGGGAAAAGGAGCATATTGCTTTGCACAAATAATGCCAAACGCTTTAAATGGGGTCAGATCACTATTGATTCTTCAACAAGTCTGTCAACAAATTAAAGGGGACACATCAAAAACAGTAGCATGAATTCCTTGACTGGTAACGGTTTCAACCAAATGTTCAGTGTTTGCGCGAAGCTGGCGGCCGCCCAGGCCGGGCCTTGTGCAGGCGGCGACCTGTCGTTTTTTGTAACGAATCGAGGAATGTTCGGTCGCCCACCGCCCAGCCGTGGAGTGTGGCGTCTGTCAACGTGGCCTGATCCGCTCTCGAAACGCCGCCACGCACCAATTCGGCATACGCGGCTTCGCGGGCGAACGGCGTGTTTCCGAGCGCCCAGTAGAGCGGGTGCGGCGTCAGCAGCTTGTCTTGCCGCAGGCCGGCATAGTGTCCGTGACTCGACCAGGGATAGTCGCGCGCCTCGGCAACAATGCCCGCGCGTACCGGATTCAAATCGATATAGGCCATGCAGGCCAGCAGATAGCGATCCGTCTGGATCAGGGTGGACTTGTAGCGTCCTTCCCACAACGTGCCCGTCCGCCCATGCCGATCGTTGAAATACCGGACATAGCGCCGACCGACCGCCTGCATCCATTGCGGCAGTCCTTCTGCGGTGGAAGGCGTCGCCAATAGATGGAAATGGTTGTCCATCAGCACATAAGCGTGAAGAGCGACACCCGAAGCCACCGCGTTGTCACCCAGGAGCGCCAGAAACACTTCGTGGTCGGCCCGATCGACGAAGATCGCCTGACGATTGTTGCCACGCTGGATGACGTGATGCGGCTGATCGGCCAGGGTGAGGCGGGGCAGTCTTGCCATGTCGCTGATATGGCGGGCTCAGGAAAGCCTGAAGCGCGTCTCCATCAAGGACTCGAGGCCGAACTCCGCCAACAGATCGCGCAATCTTGCAGCGGCACTCGCCTTGCGCTGCCCGGTATGGCGCGCAATGATGAGTTCGTTCTTCATGCTGTGTTCCCAGCCGACCAGTTCGGTGACCGTGACCTGATAGCCATTCGCCTCGAGGTAAAGACAGCGCAACACATTCGTGAGTTGGCTGCCGATCTCGCGCGTATGGAGCGGATGCCGCCACAACTCCGCCAGGGGCGTACGCGAAAGAGACAGCGCCTTCGTCTGACGCAGGCAGGCCGCGATTTCGGCTTGGCAGCAAGGCACCAAGACCATGAAACGCGCCTCTTTCGCCAGACCGAATGCGATTGCATCGTCGGTGGCGGTGTCGCAAGCGTGCAGTGCGGTCACCACGTCGATCCGGGGCGGCAAGGCGGCAGAAGCTGCAGATTCCGCCACAGTCAGATTGAGAAACGACATGCGGCCGAAATGCAGCCGCTCGGCAAGCGCGCGTGACTTCTCGACCAAATCCGTTCGGGTCTCGATGCCATAGACATGCCCTCCCTCCCGCGCGCGGAAGAACAGGTCGTAGATGATGAATCCCAGGTACGACTTGCCCGCACCGTGATCGGCCAAGGTGGCCTGCGCGCCGTCCGCCGGCAGTTCTTGCAGCAGCTTTTCGATGAACTGAAACAGGTGATAGACCTGCTTGAGCTTGCGCCTCGAATCCTGGTTGAGACGACCTTCCCGCGTGAGGATGTGCAGTTCCTTGAGAAGCTCGACCGACTGCCCCGGGCGCAACTCGCTCAGCACTTCGGCTTCGGCCTTCAAGGCCTTTGCGGCCTTGTTCATGGCGCTGCGCCTCCGGGGCCGACGTCGAGCGCGTCCCACCCTGCAGCCCCGAGCGCCTCGAGCGTCTGGATGTTGCGTCCGAAGATCGCCTCGGCATCCGGAAAAGCGTCGACGGCTCGGCTCACGCTGTCCTCGCGAAGCAGGTGCAAGGTCGGATATGGCGCGCGATTCGTAGCATTCGTGATGTCTTCGGCGTCGGTGCCGGCGAACTGGAAGCGGGGATGGAAACTGGCGAGCTGGAATTGACCCTCGAAGCCTTCGCGCGCAAGACGACGCTCCGCACGGGCGATGAAATCATTGAAATCGAAAAAGTCTGCCAAGGTGTTCGGTGCAATCAAGAGTGTGGTGTCCCGCTCGGTAGGAGAACGGGCGGCGAGCGCTTCGGCTTCGGCCACCAATGCGTCGACGAGACCCGCTTCGTCGTTCGCCGTGTAGACCGCATAGTGAATCTGGCCCCTGACGTGCACCGCCTTGGCGAACGGGCATAGATTGAGCCCGATCACCGCGCGCTCCAGCCAGCGCCGAGTGCCAGCTTCGGCCTGAGAGGACGAAACAACGATCTCGGCGCTCATAAGGCAACCGTGCTCCGCACTGCGGTGCGAGCTTGCTTGGGGCGGCCCGGCGCGGCGCTCATGCTGTCCCCGCGCGTGGAACCGCCGGCGAGAGCCTGGCAGCGAAAGCGATGCCCGCCAACGAGCAGGCCAGCGTGACCGCCCAGGTCCACTGCCAGCCTCCGGCGCGGTGCGCGATCCATGCGACAACAGGCGGCGCGATGAATTGGCCGAGCGATGAAGCCTGCTGCATCATCCCGATCGTCGTCGATACCGTCGAAGGCCCCGGAGCGAGCCGCACGCCGAGCATGAACAACGTGGCCGGCACGACGCCCCCGCCGAGCGAGAACATGCAAACGGCCAGGTAGCGCAACGCTGGCGGAAGCCCGAGCGCATCGCGCGAATCGCCGATCTGCGCAAATGCCGCGACGCTTCCGAGCGCCATGACGACGAAGCCCCAGCGCATCAGTCGATCCGGTGCCACACCGCGCTGAAGAAGCCGTCCGCCTGTGACATTGCCGACGATGTTCATCGCGGCCGCAAGTGCCGTCAATGCGGCAGTCCAGGCCGCCGGAACCCCGGCTTCGACGTAGATCGCGGGCAGAAAACCGATCACTGCCATCCATTGCGAGGAATAGACCGCGAACGCCAGCGCGAGCGTCCAGGGTCCCCCAGCGCTGGCAGTGATGCGCAGACGTTCACCCCAGGCCTCTGTGGATACGCCAGCCGTCGGACGCCGGGAGTTGTCGCCCGGCACGACCAAGGCGACCCATATTGCGGCGGCGGCGGAAACTGCCGACAGGGTCCACCACCAGCCCTGCCAGCCGACCCAAGCGATCAGCGCCGGCCCGGCGAGCAATGCCAGTGCGACCCCGAGCGGCATATAGGCGCCCCACAACCCCATCGCGGCTTTCTCAGCGCTCGCGGGCGCCAACGCGCGGATCAATCCAGGTCCAGGCATCGCCGCCAGGAGAAAGCCGAAGCCTTCGAGCCCGCGGAGTGCGAACAACAGTGACAGCGCCTGCGTCTTGTCGTCGACCCAGAATCCGACCGCGCCGCCAAGCAAACTCGCGCAGGTGACAACAATCAGTCCGGTCAGCATGCTCCGCCGAAGCCCGATGACATCGGCAGCGAGTCCGACAAAAAGGCCGAGCGTCATGCCCGCGACCTGCACCAGCGAAAGCAGGAATCCGGCTTCGACCAGACCGATGCCCAGGTTGGCCTGGAGCGCCGGGACTGCCGGCGGCAATTTGCCGAGATGCAACGCAGCCGCAACGCCCGCGGCAACAACGGCGAGAGCGGCAGCAGGTATGCGGGTCTCGTGCCCGGCGGAAGCGCTCATTCAGCCCACCGCTGCCCCGTGAGGCGTTCGTATTCCCGGATCGCAAATCGATCTGTCATCCCGGCAATATAGTCCGCCACCGCGCGGTACCGGTCGCCACGCCCTGCATAGGCTTCGGGCATCTGGGCAGCGTCATCGACATAAGCGGCGAACAGCGATCGCACGACGCCCTGCGCCCGATTGGCGGTTTGCGCCACCTGGGGGTGCCGGTAGAGATTGCGAAACAGGAAGCGCTTGAGTTCGGTCGACTCCACGCGCATCGATTCGCTGAACAGGACCAACGGGCCCGCCTGCCGCACAGCGTCGGCGTCGGAAGGCGCCGTGGAGGCCAGCGCGGCGGTCGTCGCATCGATCACGTCATAGACCTGCGCGCTGAGCATCCGTCGGATCGTCTCGTAGAGAACACGTCGGCCTCGAAGCTCCGGATACTCGGCCAGCGCTTCGCGGCGGTACCGATCGAACAGCCCGACCTCGGTCAGCCGCTCGATGCCGATCAGCCCGGACCTCACGCCATCATCGATGTCGTGCGCGTTGTAGGCGATCTCGTCGGCGAGATTGCAAAGCTGTGCCTCCAGGCCCGGCTGCGTGCGATCGCAAAAGCGCCGCGCCACGCCACCTGGCTCCCGGGCCTCGATCCGCTCGGCGTTCGCACGCGAGCAGTGCTTGAGAATGCCCTCGCGCGTCTCGAAACTCAGGTTCAGGCCGTCGTACTGGGGATATCGATGCTCAAGTTCATCCACCACGCGAAGGCTCTGGAGGTTGTGCTCGAAACCTCCGTGATCCTGCATGCATGCATCGAGCGCGTCCTGGCCCGCGTGACCGAATGGGGTGTGCCCCAGATCGTGCGCCAGCGCGATGGCCTCGACCAGGTCCTCGTTGAGCCGGAGCGCGCGAGCGATCGAGCGTCCGAGTTGGGCGACCTCGAGCGAATGGGTCAGCCGCGTCCGGAACAGGTCGCCTTCGTGATTGAGAAATACCTGGGTCTTGTAGACCAGGCGCCGGAACGCCGTCGAATGCACGATGCGGTCGCGGTCACGCTGGAACGCGTCTCTTGTGGGCGCGGGCGCTTCGGCGTGTCTGCGCCCGCGCGATCGCGCGGGATGGCTGGCATAAGGCGCGAGGCTCACTTCAGGTGCGGCAGGGGCCGCTCAGTTTGCGCTGCATTGCGCGATGACCTCGCGCACCATGGCGTCCGGGGCGCTGCGCATGATGGCCGAGCCGGGCTTGTCGATCACGACGAAGCGGATCTCGCCGGCCTCGGACTTCTTGTCGATGCGCATCAGTTCAAGATAGCGCTCCGCGCCGAGCGCCGGCGCGACCACCGGAAGGCCCGCCTTCTGGATGAGCGCCGTCAGACGCTGCACAAAAGCGGCGTCGACGCCCCCGAGGCGCTGCGAGAGGTGCGCGGCCATCACCATGCCGCAGCCGACCGCCTCGCCATGCAGCCATTCGCCATAGCCCAGGCCCGACTCGATCGCATGACCGAAGGTGTGGCCGAAGTTCAGGATCGCACGAAGCCCGGTCTCCCGCTCGTCCTGGCCGACAACCGCTGCCTTGATCTCGCAACTGCGCTTGACGGCATACGCCAGCGCCGAAGGATCCATCGCCACCAGGGCGTCGACATGGGCCTCGATCCAATCCAGGAAGCCCATGTCATAGATGGGTCCGTACTTGATGATCTCGGCCAGCCCCGCGCTCAACTCGCGCGCCGGCAACGTCTTGAGCGTCGCAAGATCGCAAAGCACGAGTTGCGGCTGATAGAACGCGCCGATCATGTTCTTGCCGAGCGGATGGTTGATGGCGGTCTTTCCACCGACGGAAGAATCGACCTGGGCCAGCAAGGTCGTCGGGACCTGGACGAAGGGGATGCCTCGCATGTAGCTGGCGGCGGCGAAGCCGGTCATGTCGCCGACGACGCCTCCTCCGAGCGCGAAGAGGACTGTTTTGCGGTCGCAACCGTGGCGGAGCAGCGCGTCGAAGATCAGATTGAGCGTCTGCCAATCCTTGTGTGCCTCGCCATCGGGCAGTTCGAGCACGTGCACTGCGCGGAAACGGCCGGCCAATGCGGCACGCAGGGTAGCCGCGTAAAGCGGTGCCACCGTCGTGTTAGTGACGATCAATGCAGTGGCCGCTGCCGGAGTGGCCGCGAAACAGCGCGCGTCGCCGAGCCCGCCGGCACCGATCAGGATCTGGTAACTGCGTTCGCCGAGGTGGATCTCGACTGATTCTGAGGGAGCGGACAATGACATCCCTGCGAGTTTAGGCGCTTGCAGCGCCGCTCACGCCGAAGGGCGATCCTGCGGCGAGGATTGGATGATCCCCGCCAATTCAAGCTGAGCCACGATGAGATTGACAGACATCGCCAACGTTGGTCGGCCAGTCTCGACCACGTCGTGTGCCGTTTCGCGATAGAGCGGATCACGAGCAGCGTACAACTCGCGCAACCGCCCTAGGGGGTCGGCCACCTGCAACAACGGTCGTGAGAGATCGTGCCGCAAACGGCGAAACAGGTCTTCAGGGGATGCGCGCAGGTAGATGACGTGCCCGCCCTCTTTCATCAAACTCCGATTGGACGTTCGCACGACGATGCCGCCGCCGGTCGCCAGCACACCGCGGCGCGCGGCGATCAGTTCAGAGAGAGTGGCTTCCTCCAAGTCGCGAAAACTAGACTCGCCCTCGCGTTCGAAATAATCCCGGATCGAGCAACCTACTCTCTGCTCGACAACGGCATCCGTATCAGCGAAGGGGAGGTCAAGCCGCAGTGCAAGGCGCCTGCCGATACTTGACTTCCCAGAGCCGGGCAGCCCTACCAAGACGATAGGGCGATCTTCAGAACCTTCTACAAAGCATCTCCGCATGTATTACTGCTGCCATAGGGCGGGGTCAAGAACGAACCATTGGCAACATCCCCTTGCTCGGGCAACAGAACATACGTGTATGTCGCTGCACCTTCGCTCCCAGAAACACCAGCCGTCACGGTGATTTTCACACGTTCCCAGCCAGCCACATTTTGCGGGTACTGAAGTTGGACCTGGGCAAGACCGTTGGCGTCCGTCTTGGTGCCAGCCGGGAATGCGATCGCCACGTCTGATTGTCTCGGCGTCAGAGCGCCGTCGTGGTTCACATCCTCGCCGGGCGCCGGCAGCACATCGAGTACCCCGTTGCGGTTCAAGTCTTCGTTGGGACACCACTTGTGGTCAGAGCCCGGAATAGGATTCGAACTACTGTCGAGAAGCGCATAGTCATTTGCGGTCACCGAGAGCGGTGTGCCCCATTGCTGGGACTTCCAGTAACCTTGTACGTCCACCACGGCGGACAAGGGAACATCTTTCACGGCTTGACCAGCTGAATTGACGACCTGAATCTCAAACTGCTTGATGTAAGAGATACCACTGGCGGTCTTTTGGATCTTGTTGTCGGTACCGATGGTCACATTGACCGGATTGGCAGTCACGGTCAGCTTGGCCGTCACGAAATTTGGGCACAGCGATGCATCGAAGTCGTTCGTGTCATAGCACGCCCTGATGACAACGCCGTCCGTCGGGCTGCCAATCGTTCCAGCAATGTAAGAGGTCTTTGCTGTGCCCGAAGCGTCACTGTAGACAAGCGTCGACCCCGTCGAAAGCGACTCCCCTGGTAAGGCAGAGCTGATGATGGAAAACCGCACGCGCATGTTGGGCAGCGGGTTGTTGAGCGTGGTCAGGAAGAGCGCACGAACTTCAGACTGATTCGTCGTAGATCCGACGGTGTTCGAAGCAACCACGACGGGGTTGGCAATGGCACTCGCGCCGGAAACCGGTCCTACAGCCGCCGGAATCGATCCGCCGCCCGCCGTGAGAACTTTCAAGTCGTACGAAGTCGTGACGCCGGCCCCTTGGATCGAGAGCGGATAGACCCCATCCGTTGCGGGTGCCGTGAACGAAAAGGTCGCGCTGCCCGATGCATCGGTCTGAATCGCAGGGAGAGTCACACCCGGGATCCCGGCAACCACAATACTCGTACCAGGAACTCCGCCGCCGGCCACATCCTTGACCTTGACAGAGAGCGTTGTTGCTTGGCCTGGCTGGGCGACGGAGGGCACCGAGGCCGGACTCATCGAAATCCCAGCCACGCTGATCGCGCCCGTCTTGGTCAACGCGCCCGACTTCACCGTGTAGTGAATGAGTCGATTGGTCTTGTCGGCGCCAATGCCGACCTTGCCGCCAAACGTGCCGTCGGCGGCGGTGGTCGCTCCGGCGGCGGGCGTGAAGACCGCGTTGCTATCGACGGTCACGGCGACGGGCACAGAGCCGACGACGTTACGCGAGGCATCCACAGCTACAACGCTGAGCGTGGCTTGATCGCTGCCTGTGTTCGTGAGCGCGGCCTTGTCGACCGTAACGATCATGTCCGCTGCCGTCGGGGTCGGGGTCGGAGTTGGTGTAGTTGTCGATCCTCCGCCGCCAGTCGAAGTCACAGGGGGAAGCCCCGGACTGCCGCCACCGCCACACGCTGTCATCATGGCAGCCATGATCGTTGCAACCAACGCAGATTTCTTCGCGCTCAATGAATTTCCCATTTTTAACCTAAAAACATTCTTGTTTAACGAGCCGCGTTGCGGTCAGTGATCATCTTCGGCGAGATAAAGACCAGCAATTCGGTCTTGTTCGCCGTCCGATTTCGCGTGCGGAAAAGGGCCCCAAGGTAAGGCACTTCCCCGAGAACCGGTATGCGTGATTCGTCGGTCGCTTCGGTCAACTCGAAGATGCCGCCGATCACAACGGTGCCGCCGTTTTCGACCAGCACTTCGGTTTGGACGTGCTTGGTGTTGATGGCAAATCCAGCCGTCGTCGCTTGGCCAACAGTGTCCTTGTTGACATCGAGTGTCAGGATGATGTTGCCCTCAGGGGTGATCTGCGGCGTCACCTCGAGCTTGAGATTGGCCTTGCGGAAGGCGATGGATGTGGCACCGCTCGATGTCGCGACCTGATAGGGGAGTTCCGTACCCTGTTCGATCAAGGCCTTTGTTTGATCAGCCGTGACGACACGAGGGCTGGAAACGACCTTGCCCTTGCCGTCAGCTTCCAGAGCAGAGATTTCCAGGTTCAGAATTCTCGACAGGCTTTGATTGAACAGGGAAATCGCGAAAGTCCCCGGCGCATTGCCGTTGCCGGCAACACCGGTGGAGGGCAAATTGACAAAGTTGGAACCTGTGAAGACCGTGGTTGCGGTGGGCTGGTTCTGGAA
Organism: Variovorax sp. 05L425; assembly: GCF_056397705.1. Lineage (NCBI taxonomy): Bacteria > Pseudomonadati > Pseudomonadota > Betaproteobacteria > Burkholderiales > Comamonadaceae > Variovorax > Variovorax sp. 05L425. The sequence continues at coordinate 214,691 of NZ_JBFTNY010000004.1, forward strand.
CACACCGTTGACAACCGGATTCGGTGTGACGATGGGATTTGCTCCGACCGTGCCGTTTGTGTTGATGATGCCGCCGCCCAGCTTGACGCCTAGCGACTTGCCGAACGTGTCCGTCGCTTCAACAATTCGCGCCTCGATCAACACCTGGCGCACAGGCACATCGAGTTTCTGGATCAGTTCCGCCACCTGCGCCAGGCGAGACGGGATGTCGGACACGAAGATCTGGTTGGTCCGAGCTTCGGCAAGCACACTGCCACGGGCGCTCAGGATACGCGTCGTCGTGCCGCCGCCGCCACTACCAGCACCCGTGCCAGTCAGGCCTTGCGCAATCTGGACCGCCTTGGTGTAGTTCAGCTGGAAGGACTGCGTACGGAGCGGCTCCAGATTCTGAATGGCATTCTCGGCCTCGAACTGGAGCTTTTCCTTGGCGTTGATCTCGTCCTTTGGGGCGATCCAGAGGACGCTGCCGTTCTTGCGCATGCCCAGGTTCTTGGCCTGCAGAATGATGTCCAGCGCCTGGTCCCAGGGAACGTCCTTCAGGCGGAGCGTCAGCGCACCGGTGACCGAATCCGAAGTCACGATATTGAAGTTCGTGAAGTCGGCAATCACCTGGAGGAGCGAGCGCACTTCGATGTTCTGGAAGTTCAGCGAGAGCTTCTCGCCGCTGTAGCCGACGCCCTGGGTCAGCTTCGTGGGATCGATCTTGCGCGGCCGGACTTCGACCACGAACTGGTTTTCGCTCTGGTAGGCGCTGTGCTCCCACTCGCCCTTGGGCTCGATAGTCATCCGCACGCGATCGCCGACTTGTTGCGTCGTCACCAATTGAACGGGCGTGCCGAAATCCGACACATCCAGCCGGCGACGCAAGCCTTCCGGCAGCGTCGACTTGGTGAACTCGACGACCAGATTCTTGCCTTGCTGGCGAATATCAACGCCGACCTGGTTGTTGGCCAAATCAACAATCACGCGACCGGTACCGTCCGAACCAAGCCGGAAATCGACGTCCTTCAAGGGCAACATGTCGCGGTTGCGGTTTTCCGCGAACGTCGATTGCGCCATGGTGGTCGCCAGGGCCTGGCCTGCCACCGGCTCCAGGGACACCAAGAGCGACTTGCCCTGGATTTCGGTCTTGTATGCCGTCGCCTGCTTCAGATTGAGGACCAAACGCGTGCGTTCGCCTGCCTGAACCACATTGACAGATTTCAGGTTGCCCTGGTTGACCTCGATGGCCGAGCGCCCGATCGCATTCGTGACGCCGGGAAAATCAAGCGCAACGCGTGCTGGCGATTGAATGGCAAAGCCGGTCGGCGGCGCAGTGAGCGGTTGCGTGAAATCGATTCGAATGACCTCCGAACCGGATTGCATTGAACTCGTGACCGATTCGATCGCGTTTTGAGCATGGACGACGGCGGCCGCACTGAGGGCCAGCACAGCCGCACCGGCAGCGCGCAGCCACTGCGCGAGCATAGATTTTTGTTGATTCATTTCTTCGTCGTCCTCTCTTGCAACTGCAGCGTCGCCACGCGTTCGATCCATTCACCGGCGGCGTCCTGCACGATTTCACGCAAGCCGAGTTCGGTTTCACTGATTCGGGTAATACGCCCGTAGTTGAGTCCCAGGTAGTTGCCGACCCGGACCTGATAGAGCAACTTGTCGACGCTGATCAAGGCAACGGGTTGGCCATTGCGATTCAGGCTTCCCACCATTGCCATGGAATCGAGCGGAAATGCTTCGAGCGCTTCCTTGCGACGGGTCAATTCCGGCGCGATGAGCGCAGAGGTGCTGGGCTGGCTCGAGTCGCGGCGTAGCGCCTGCGTCAGCTTCTGCATGTCGAAGGGCTCGATCGTGCTGCCTTCGGTATAGGCTTGCGGGGTGAACTTCTTCGGCTCCGTGATCGGAGGCACCGTCGGCTTCACCTGTGCCCGTTGATCGGCCATCCAGCGCTGGAGTTCTTCCTGCTCGGACCCCATGCAGCCGCTCAAGCCCGCTACGGCGGCGCAGAGCCCTAGAAAACCGAGCGTTCTCATTTCTTCTTCGCCCCCGCTGCGGCACGCTTCTGCATGTTTTGCTCTTCCTCATCCAGATAGCGGTACGTCCGCGCAGTGGCGTCCATGACAAGGGCACCATCTTTCTGCGGCGTCACGGAAAGATTGTTCAGGGTCACGATCCGCGAGAGGTTCGCGACATCCGCCGCGAAAGCGCCCATGTCGTGATAGCGCCCCGTCACGCGCACTGCGATCGGCAGCTCGGCGTAGTAGTCCTTGACCGATACCTGTCCAGGCCGGAACAACTCGAACTGAAGGCTGCGCCCCAGGCCGGCCTGATTGATGTCCGACAGCAGGGCGTCCATTTCGGCCTTGCTCGGCAGTTGTTTTTCAAGCAGCGTGACGTACTGCTGAACCTGTTCGCGCTGTTTCTTCAGCAGTTCGAGGTTGGCCGCTTGAGCGACTTTCTTCTGATAGTCAGCCCTTAGGGTGACTTCCTTCGCACGTGCAGCCTCGAGTTCGTCATTCGAGTTGGTCAGCCACACGAACCACAGTGCCGCCAGGACCGCCGCAGTCACGGCGAGGCACAAGGCGTAGCGGGGAACGGGCGGCCATGCCGACGGGTCGTTCGGGTTCAGCCCCTGGAACTGTTCACCGAATCGCCGCAATGAGGCGCCGATGTCGATCTTTTGGGAAGAGCGTTTGGTTGCCATGATGAACGCCTAACCCTTCGCTGCTGGTGCTGCCGCAGGCTTGGCCCCTGCAGCGGGCTTCTGCGCGTCGGTGGGCCGCTTGAGGCCGATGCGCATCGTGAAGTTCGCAACGCGGCGCTGGTCACGCGGACTCAGGCTGACGCTGCCTGATGTGATCTCGACCAACTCCGGCTTGACCAGCCACGGACTGTTGTTGCCAAGATTGCGGAGCAATTCCGACACCCGCTCATTGGACTGCGCCATGCCTTGCAGCGTGACCGTCTGGTTGTCCTGCTTCATGCTCGTCAGGTAGACACCATCCGGAAGCTGCCGAACAAGCTCATTGAGCAAGTGCACTGGCATGTTCCGATCGCCCTGCAGATCTTCGACCGCTTGCTGGCGTGCGCGCAGTGCCGCAATTTCGGCCTGCAAGGTCGAAATCTCCTTGATTTCGGTTTCGAGCTTGGCGATCGAGGTCTGCAGAAGGCCGTTCTTCGCCTGCTGACTGGATATCTGAGCCTGGTACCAGAGGTAAGTCGCTCCGGCCAGCACGACCCCCATGACCGCGGCAAGACCCAGCGTCGCGTAAAAAGTCTCGCGACGGCGCTTGCGCGCGGCTTCCCGGTGAGGGAGCAGATTGATGAGGATCACTGCAGGAACCTCCGCATCGCCAAGCCGCACGACGTCAGGTACGAGGGCGCTTCGCGGCGCACTTTCTTTTCCCGGATCCCGCTGCCGATTTCCATCCCGTCGAAGGGATTCACGAGCGAGCAAGCGAATGATGTCTGGCGCGTCACCGCACTGGTGAGACCCGGCAACGATGCCGAGCCACCCGCCAGCAATACATAGTCGACGCGGTTGTGCGGCGTGCTGGTGAAGAAGAATTGGAGCGCGCGGGCAATTTCCTGCGCAATGCTGGCCACGAAGGGCTTGAGCACGCCCGAACCATAGTCCTCGGGCAGGTCCCCGCTTCGCTTCTTGGCCTCTGCTTCCTCTGCGGAAAACCCGTACTGACGAACAATGAGTTGTGTCAGTTGAGCGCCGCCGAAAGCCTGATCGCGGTCATACAGCACTTCCTGATTGCGCAAGACCTGCATGCTGGTCGTGAAGGCCCCGACCTCGAACAGTGCGACGACCGCGTCACGGCCCTGTCCAGGAAGTTGCTCGATCAAGCGTGCGGTCGCCAAGCGGGATGCATAGGATTCGACATCCAGAATCACCGCCTTCAGCCCGGACGCCTCGGCCAAACCCTGGCGATCCTGCACCTTTTCCTTGCGCGATGCGGCAATCAATACTTCAACGTCACCGGCCGAACTTGCGCTTTGTCCGATGACGCAGAAATCGAGACTCACCTCATCCAGGGAAAAAGGAATGTATTGATTCGCCTCGGATTCGACCTGAATTTCGAGCTCCTGCTCGCTCATTCCGCCGGGCAAAACAATTTTCTTGGTAATTACTGCCGACGGCGGCAAAGCCAATGCGACGTTTTTGGTGCGCGTGCCGCTTTTGCGCACGACGCGCCGCACCGCCTCGGCCACCTCATCAAACTTTTCCACATTGCCGTCAGTGATCCATCCGCGCTCGAGCGGCTCGATGGCACAACGCTCCAGCACCAGCTTGCCGCTCGCGTCACGGCCCAGTTCGACCAGCTTGACACTGGACGAGCTGACGTCCAGCCCAAGCAAAGGCGCAGGCTGGCGGCGAAACAACGATCCCAAGTCTGTCAAGTTAGATCCGTCCGTTTGTAACGATTGGAAAAATTTGCGAGTGGTTGCATGCTAGCAGCAGGTAGAACGCCATCCAAGCGACGAACCCCCAGTGCGGCACCAATCGTTGTCAAAAGTCGACGTAACAGTTCCCTTCTGCAACTTACGTCACAAATAGGAGTACTTGGGTCCTAACTGATACGAACACGCCGCCTTCAAGGACCGCGTTTTTATAATGACCGCAGACTCCAACAGCCTCAATGCCCGAAACTTCCCGACCCAAGACGCCTGCAAAAGCCTCCCCGCCCGCTTCCAAACGCCCGGCCTGGCTGAGATGGTTGGTCCGAATCATATTGTGGAGTTTGGGCCTCGTAGCGGCCGGCGCAGTTGCTGTCATATGCATCATCGCGGTCGCACTGGCGGTTGCCTATCCGAACCTTCCAGACATCTCCGAGCTGGCTGACTACCGCCCGAAACTTCCTCTGCGGGTGTTCTCGTCCGAGGGAATCCTGATCGGCGAATTCGGGGAAGAACGCCGGAATCTCACCCCCATCTCGACCGTGCCGAAGGTCATGAAGGAGGCAGTCCTCGCAGCCGAGGACGCGCGTTTCTATGACCACGGCGGCGTCGACTACAAGGGCATGCTGCGCGCCGGCCTCGCAAACATGAATCGCGTCAAGAGCCAAGGGGCATCGACCATCACGATGCAGGTGGCGCGAAATGTCTATTTGAGTTCCGAGAAAACCCTTACTCGCAAGATCTATGAAGTCCTGCTGACATTCAAGCTGGAGCACCTGCTGACGAAGGACCAGATCCTCGAGATCTACCTGAACCAGATTTACCTTGGCAATCGGGCCTACGGATTTGCGGCGGCTTCCGAGGCTTATTTCGGCAAGCCACTTCAGGACATCACGATTGCACAGGCAGCCATGCTGGCAGGCCTTCCGAAGGCGCCCGGCGCGAACAATCCCGTCAACAATCCGACGCGAGCACGCGGGCGGCAGCTCTACGTGATCGACCGCATGCAGGAAGCCGGCTTCATCACCGCCGAACAGGCGGCGGAAGCCAAGAAGGAAGACCTTCACCTGCGCGACGCCGCCGACCCCACGCGCCTGCACGCCGAATACGTCGCCGAAACGGTTCGACAGTTGATGTACGCGCAATACGGCGACAGCACCTATACGCGCGGCCTCAAGGTCTACACCACCCTTGTCGCTGTGGATCAGGCTGCGGCCTACCGCGCCCTTCGCAAGGGCATCATGGACTATGAGCGTCGCCAGATCTATCGGGGGCCCGAGAAATTCGTCGACTTGCCCAATGACTCGAAGGAGGTCGACGAAGCCGTCGACGATGCACTCGCCGAGCATCCCGACAACGGCGACGTGATGTCGGCCGTGGTGCTCAAGGCCAACGCGAAGGAAATCACCGCTGTTCGCGGCAACGGCGATACCCTCCAGATCGTGGGCGATGGCCTGAAGCCCGCGCAGTCAGGACTCTCGGACAAGGCACCGCCCAACATCAGGATTCGCCGCGGCGCGGTGATCCGCGTCGTCAAGACGCCAAAGGGTGCATGGGAGATCACCCAGTTGCCGGAAGTGGAAGGTGCGTTCGTCGCGATGGACCCGCGCGACGGTGCCGTGAAAGCGATGGTCGGCGGCTTCGACTTCGACAAGAACAAGTTCAATCACGTCACGCAGGCGTGGCGGCAGCCGGGCTCGAGTTTCAAGCCTTTCATCTATTCCGCAGCGCTCGAAAAGGGCTTCACGCCCAGCACGGTAATCAACGACGCGCCGTTGTTCTTCGATGCCGGCACCACCGGCGGACAGCCTTGGGAGCCGAAGAACTACGACGGCACCTTCGACGGGCCCATGCCCCTGCGCCGTGCGCTGATGAAGTCGAAGAACATGGTGTCGATCCGCATCCTGCAATCGATCGGCACGCGGTATGCGCAGGACTGGATCACCAACTTCGGCTTCGAGCGTGAAAAGCACCCGGCCTATCTGCCGATGGCCCTCGGCGCAGGTTCGGTCACGCCGATGCAGATGGCGACGGCCTACTCGGTGTTCGCGAACGGCGGATATCGCGTCAATCCCTACCTCGTGACGCGCGTGACCGATCACAAGGACAAGGTCCTGGTCGACAGGCAACCGCCCTTGCTCAATGAATCGATGCGCGCGATCCCGCAGCGTAACGCCTACATCATGGACAGCCTGCTGCAGTCAGTGGCGAGCGGCGGCACCGCGGCCAAGGCGCAGGCGACGCTCAAGCGGACAGACATCTACGGCAAGACCGGTACGACGAACGACTCTCTGGATGCGTGGTTTGCGGGTTTCCAGCCGACGATGGCTGCCATTGCATGGATGGGCTACGACACGCCACGCAAGCTCGGTGATCGCGAGACCGGCGGCGGACTGAGCCTGCCGATCTGGATCACCTATATGGAGACCGCGATCAAGGGCGTTCCTGTGGCTGAAGTCCCCGCGCCCGCAGGCGTGGTGAACGTTGGCGGCGAGTGGTACTACGACGACTACGCACCGGGCCGCGGCGTCGCGACCCTGGGTGTCGAAGGCGGCCCGACGCCGCCTGCGGAAGCGATCAGCGGACCGCCGATCGGCCCGACGCCGGCGCCTGAAGAACGCAGCCGCATCCTGGACCTGTTCCGGAACTAGACAATCGTCAGTCGGCCGAGAAATTCAGCGGCTGCCCTGCCTGCAACGTTGCTTCGCGCGAGAGGTTCCCAAAGAATTCCTCGCGTGTCTTCGTGTCGACCCACGCGCGGCCGTCATGGCGGTAGTGGTAGCCGCCGGAGCGGGCAGCCAGCCAGATTTCCTGCAACGGTTTCTGCAGGTTGATGATCAACTGGCTTCCATTTCGAAAAGTGATCGTGATCATGCCGCCGACGCGCTGGTTGTCGATATCGGCATCGGTTGCATCGTTGATGCGATCGCAACCGCGCTCTATCGCTTCAAGCGCGGCTTCCGCGCGGTCCATGTACTCGGGGTCGGTCATTACAATTTCGCCATGTTGAATGTTCGTCAAATTCTAGTGAGCGCCGTTGGCCTCGCGCTCGTTGGGGTCGCCCTGACCGCCTGCGGCCAAAGGGGCCCTCTCTATCTGCCCACCGATCCCGCCGCAAAGGAGCGCGCGACGCTGCCCCAGGCGCTGCTACCCGGCGCTGCCAAGACCGATTCAACGACAAAGCCTACACAGCCAACAGGGCCAACGGCCCCGACGAACACTGCCCCAGCACCGACTGGAGATACCAAGTGAGCCAGTTCGCGCTTCTTCCCGGCCATCCCCACATCGCGCGCAAGGAGGGCGAGTTGCATGTTGAGGGCATGAAGCTCTCCGCGCTCGCCCAAGAGCATGGAACCCCCCTCTTCGTCTATTCGAAGCAATGGATGCTCGATGCACTCGCGGCCTACCGGCGCGGCTTCGAAGGTCGCGACGCCCTGGTCTGTTACGCAATCAAGGCCAATTCCTCTCTCGGGGTCCTGCGCGTCTTCGCGGAAGCGGGCTGCGGCTTCGACATCGTTTCAGGCGGTGAGCTGGCCCGCGTCCTGGCGGCCGGCGCGGACCCTGCCAAGGTGATCTTCTCCGGCGTCGGGAAAACGCGCAGCGAGATGAGTCAGGCGCTCGCGGCCGGCATCGGATGCTTCAACGTGGAAAGCGAAGCCGAACTCGAAGTGCTCAACGCGGTTGCGCTCGAAAAAGGGCGTCGCGCATCTGTCAGCGTGCGCATCAACCCCAATGTCGACCCGAAGACGCACCCGTACATCTCGACGGGTCTCAAGGGCAACAAGTTCGGCGTGGCCCATGACCAAGCGGTCGCGATCTATCAGCATGCTGCTTCTCTCAAGGGCCTGCAGGTGGTCGGCATCGACTGCCATATCGGCTCGCAGATCACCGACACAGCGCCTTACCTCGAGGCGCTGGAGCGTGTGCTCGATCTCGTCGAGGCGATCGAGAAGACCGGGATTTCGTTGCACCACCTCGATTTCGGCGGCGGACTCGGCATCGACTACAACGGCGACACGCCGCCGGGTGCCGATGCGCTCTGGCTGCAGATGCTCGCGCGCCTTGATGCGCGAGGCTTCGGCGGGCGCCGACTCATTGTCGAGCCCGGGCGCTCGCTGGTCGGCAATGCCGGCGTCTGCGTCACGGAGGTGCTCTACACCAAGCCGGGTGAAGAAAAGAACTTCTGCATCGTCGATGCGGCCATGAACGATCTACCGAGGCCGGCGATGTACCAGGCATTCCATCAGATCGTTCCCGTGACCGAGCGGCAGGCTTCCTCCGTCACGTACGACGTTGTCGGGCCGGTGTGCGAAAGCGGCGACTGGATCGGCCGCGATCGTTCGCTGCGGGTCCAAGCCGGCGATCATCTCGCCGTGCTCTCGGCGGGTGCCTACTGCATGGCGATGGCCAGCAACTACAACACACGCGGGCGCGCTGCTGAAGTCCTGGTGAGTGGACACAGCGCCAAGCTGATCCGTCGTCGCGAGACCATCGAGGACCAGCTTCGCAGCGAGCGATTCAACGACTGAGCGCCCGGGGAGCGATCGGACCCGACAGCTTCTTCTTGCTGGCGAAGTTCCAGAGCCGCCATCCCAGCAAAACAGCAATGATCGCGGCATAGACGAACACTTCCGAAAAGTTGTTCTTGCCCGCCCGCATCCAGAAGAAGTGCAGCAGCCCAAGCCCGGCGATCACGTAGACCAGCTTGTGCAGCGCCTGCCAGCGCTTTGCGCCCATCGCCTTGATGGCCCGATTGAACGACGTCGCAGCAAGCGGGGTCAGCAGTACGAATCCGGTGAAGCCCACCAGGATGAACGGCCGCTTGGCAATGTCCTTGGCGATGTCCTGGACTTCGAAGCCCATGTCGAACCAGCTGTAGCTCAACAGGTGGACGACGACGTAGAAGTAGGCAAAGAGGCCCAGCATCCGGCGAAACCGAGCCAGTGTGTTGGTCTTGCTGATCACCCGCAGAGGAGTGACTGCCAACACGATGCAGACGAAGCGGAGAGTCCAGTCGCCGGTCGAGCGGATCAGATGCTCCGCCGGATTCGCGCCCAGGCCATCGGTGAGGGCGCCATGGAACAGCCACGCGAACGGCAGCAGGCACATCACGAACACCAACGGCTTGGCCGCCGGGTGCATCAGGAGCTTGTTCACGACAGGCTTGCTCAGTAGTACTTCTTCAGGTCCATGCCAGCGTACAACTGGCCGACCTGGGCTTCGTACCCATTGAACATCTGCGTCTTCGCGCGCTTGGCGAACAGGCCGCCGCCATCCCCGATACGGCGTTCGGTCGCCTGGCTCCAGCGCGGATGATCGACATTGGGATTGACGTTCGAATAGAAACCGTACTCTTGCGCCGCGGCCTTGTTCCACGCCGTGCCTGGCTCCTTCTCGACGAAGCGGATCTTGACGATCGACTTGCCGCTCTTGAAGCCGTACTTCCATGGCACCACGATGCGCACCGGTGCGCCATTCTGATTGGGCAGCACTTCGCCGTACATCCCGAAAGCCAACAGCGTGAGAGGATGCATGGCCTCGTCCAGGCGCAAGCCTTCCGTATACGGCCAGTCGAGAATGCGCGACCCGACGTAGGGCATGGTCTTCGGATCGGCCAACGTCACGAACTCAACGTACTTCGCGTTGCCCTGCGGTTCGACCTTCTTGATCAACTCGGCCAGCGAATAGCCGACCCACGGGATCACCATTGACCATCCTTCGACGCAACGCAGCCTGTAGATGCGCTCCTCCTGGGCACTGAGCTTGAGCAGGTCCTCGATACCGAACTTGCCCGGCTTGTTGACCAGGCCTTCGACTTCCACGGTCCACGGCCTTGTCTTGAGCGTCCCGGCGTTCTTGACCGGGTCTCCCTTGTCGGTGCCGAACTCGTAATAGTTGTTGTAGCTCGTGGCGTCCTTGTAGTCGGTCAGCTTTTCCATGGTCTGCACACCAGGAACGTTCGACTTCACGCCCGGCAGCGGGGCCAACTTTCCGGGCGCGGAGACCTGCGCCAGCGCTTCGCGCGATGCCCAGGATGCCATGGCAGCCCCCGCCGCGCCCGTGGCCAGCCACCTGAGCATGTCGCGCCGGCTTTCGTAGATGCCTTGCGGCGTGATTTCGCTCGAATGCGGATGGATGAAGCCGTTGTCACGGGACCGAATCAACATGGATCGCCTTTCGCCAGAATTGCTGTGCATGACTGAGTTCGTCGCCAGCGATGATTTGGTTACGCGCCAAAGCAGATCACGGATTCATTTCGTCGTGAAAACCAACGGCGTCAGAGGGTTCCGTAGCTGTGCAGGCCGCTCAGGAACATGTTGACGCCCAGGAACGCGAAGGTCGTCACCGCCAGTCCGCCGAGTGCCCACCAGGCCGCCACGGTGCCGCGAAGGCCCTTGACCAGCCGCATATGCAGCCAGGCCGCGTAGTTGAGCCAGACGATCAGCGCCCATGTTTCCTTCGGATCCCAGCTCCAGTAGCCGCCCCAGGCATCGGCCGCCCACAGCGCGCCGAGCACTGTCGCGATCGTGAAGAAGGCAAAACCGACTGTGATGGACTTGTACATCACATCATCCAGCACCTCGTTCGTAGGCAGCCGAGCAGCAATGCGCCGGCGGCCAAGCAGGATGCCGGCCGCGATCAACGCCGAGATCACCGCATAGCCGACCCAATAGCTGCCGCCGGCCTCTTGCGCCCGCTGGCGGAACGCCACCGGCACGAAGCAAAGCGCAACGCCAAGCAGCCAGATCGGCGTGAGCTTGTACCAACGGGTCTCATCCGCCTGTTCCTTGATGAGATAGGCGAAGGCAACCATGGCCGCCAGCGAGAAGGTTCCGTAGCCGATGAAATTGGCCGGCACATGCAGCTTCATCCACCAGCTCTGCAATGCCGGGACCAGTGGCTGGATCTCCTGCGCATCGCGCACCAGCGTGTACCAGAGCAGAAAGCCGACTGCGGCACTTACCACCAGCATCACGAACGCGCCGAGCGAGCGTGTGCGATAGCGCGACTCGAAATAGAGATAGAAACTTGCCGTCAACCAGCAGAAGAGGACAAACACTTCGTACAGGTTGCTGACCGGGATATGGCCGATATCGGGGCCCAACTGATGGCTCTCGTACCAGCGGACCATCGTGCCGATCAGCGCCATGGTCACCGCGGCCCAGGCGAGCCGCGAACCGATGAGATCCATGGCGTCGCCCTGCTTGCCGCCGAAGAAGCCGATCCAATAGAAAAGCGTGCTCATGAAGAAGAGCACGCTCATCCACAGAATGGCCGACTGGCTCGAGAGGAAGTACTTGAGCCAGAAGACCGAATCGGCACGTGCCAGGTCCCCCTGGTAGGACGTGATGGCCAACAGCGTCGCGCAGCCGACCACGATCGCCAACACCCGCAGAGGTCGCCAGAACCAGCCGATCCAGATTCCGGCGGCCATCGCCGCGACCAGGATGGTCTTCTCGTAGTAGTCCATCGACCCCGCATAACGCGAGAAGGCGAAGATCCCACCGGCCAGCACCAGGGCCGCGAAGATCCAGTCGAAGGCATTCCGGCGCGACAGCCAGCTGTCGTTGAGCGTGAGGGTGGTGGTGGTCATGGCGCCGTGTCTTTCCTGATGGCGAGCAGCTTGTCTTTCAGATGCTCGAATTCGCGATCGCTGTCGATGGTCTTGCGATTGACCGAAAAGGCCATGGTGGCGGCCGTACCGGGCGTCGACGCACCCTCTTTCGTCAGCCACACCCACAGTCTGCGCTCCCGGACGTACAGCATCGCAAAAATGCCAATGATCAGCAACAGGCAGCCAAGATAGACGATGTTCTTGCCGGGTGCACGGGCCACCTGAAAGACACTGGCCTGCACTTGCTTGAAATCCGTCATCATCATCGCCACCGGAGCGGGATAGAAGTGCGCGTCGCTGATGGCCAGCACCGCCTGGGTGAGAAACGCCTGAGACCTCTCGTCAGCCGGCAACGCGGCAAGGCCCGCCTTCTCGCGACTCACGTTGAGCACTTCGAAAAGCACGTCGTTGAGGATGCGCACCAGTACCGAGCCCGCGCGCTCCCGCTCGGCTTCGGGCACGTTCGCCTCCATGAACTCCGCAATTGCCTGCCAGCCGCCGGTCGTCACCGCGTCGGCCTTGGCCCGCTCAGTGCCCGCGAACAACGCGAGAGCGCGCGCCGCGGAAGTGCGGAGTTGATTGGCAAGCTCCGGCCGTTTCGGATCGGTCGTGCGCGTGATGTAACGGTCGATGGCCAGCGCGCGCGCCTTCGCATCCGCAAGCGTCTCGCGCATGCGCACGAAGCCGTCCATCGAGCCCTTGTCGTCAGCCGGCACACGGAGATATCGGAACGGATCCTCCGGTCGGTCGCGCACGCCGAGCAGGAACACCGGTTGGCCGTCACCGGTGTCGACGGGAACCATGTAGTTCTGATATTCGCGCGCCTGTCCCGCGGCATCGCGCAGCTTGTAGCCGATGCTCGGGCCGATGTTGCGCAACGTCTTCGGCTTGTTGGTCTTGTTGGCGGCCCCCAGGCGCGACTCGAGTTCGCCTCGCAAATCGACCTTGCGGACGTCCGCACCGCTCGTCATCTCACCGCCGGAGCCGTCGCCGAAATTCTCGACGTTGATCACGCGCAGCGCCGCGTACTCGAGCGTGAGGCGATCGGTGCCGTTGGTGATCTCGGTGCTGCTCCCGATCGTGCCTTCGACCTCGAAGGGTTTCGCCGCCGCGCCCATCGGGACCGCCTTGAGCTTCACGGTCGATCCGCCATCGTCGAAGCTCGACTGGTAGATCTCGACGCCCTTGTAGCTGGCGGGATGATTCACTTCGATGCGTGTCGGAATCTCCTTGCCGGTCTCGCGGTCGTGCAGCACCACCTCGCTCGCGAACAGCTTGGGCATGCCGGTCGAGTAGTAATCGACGATGAACTTCTTGAGCTCGATGGAAAACGGCAGATCCTGAAGCAGTACGCCGTCCGCCTGATTGAGGATCGCAACGCTCGCCTGCCCGCCTTCGGGCACCAGGATGTTGCCGCGGAAGGTCGGATTGTTCGGCGACAGCCGGTGCTGCGGCGCGACGTCGGCAATGAGTCCACCGCCGGTGTAGACGCTTTTTCCATTGAACCAGGTCTGGGCGCGCACCACCAGGTCGCCATCCAACAATCCGCCGATGCAGACGAGAACGATGGCGCTGTGGGCGGCAATGTAGCCGAGCTTGTGCGCGCCGCCCGCCCGCGCGGCGACCATCCATCCCTTTCCCTCGCGCTGCTGGAGCTTGACCTTCCAGCCGCCGCTGACCAGAAGTTGCCCGATGCGATTGGCAGCAACGTCCGGCGTTTCATCGAGCACGGTTTCGGCCCGCTGTCCGAAGGCCTTGAGACTTTGCGCGCGGATGTCTTCCTTGTAGGTCTTCAGGTCGGCAAAGATACGCGGCGTATTGCGCGCGATGCACAGCGAAGTGCTGATGACCAGAAAGAAAAGGATCAGCAGGAACCACCAGGCGCTATAGATCGCGTCCAGCTTCGCTGCGCGGAAGAACTCCGCCCAGAATGGGCCGAACTGGTTGACGTAGTTTCCGAACGGTTCATGCTGCTTCAGAACGGTGCCGATGATCGATGCGACGCAGATGATCGTCAGCAGTGCGATCGCAAAGCGCATCGACGAAAGCAACTCCACCGCCGCACGGACCGCTTTGGGACCGTGACGTACTCGAAGGCCGTGGGTGGAAACTGACATGAGGAGCGAGCCGTTGAAAAGCAAAAAGGCGGGCCATCCTCTCTGGATCGGCCCGCCCTGTTTGGGGTTTGTTATTGGCGGTTAGTTCACGATCAACCGCCGGGCGTCAACGCAGCCCGGCAATGTAGTCGGCCACTGCCCTGATTTCGCGATCGCTGAGCTTGGCGGCGACGCCCGTCATTTGCAGCGAGTTGAGGCGCACGTTGTCGCGGAACATGGTCAATTGCGCCACCGTGTATTCGGCATGCTGACCGCCCAGACGCGGATACTGCGCAGGGATGCCGGCGCCATCGGGGCTGTGGCAACCCGCGCACGCCGGAATCTGCCGATCGGACAAGCCGCCGCGGAAGATCTTCTCGCCGAGGGTCACCAGGTCCTTTTCCTTCGAGTAGCCGGTCTTGACCTTCTTCGATCCCACGAACCAGGCGATGTTTCGCATGTCTTCATCAGACAGCGACGCGACCATCGGCTTCATGATTGCGCTCTTGCGCTTGCCGGACCTGAAGTCCTGGAGCTGCTTGAAGATGTATTCGGGATGCTGCTGCGCCAGCTTCGGGTTGCCCGCGATGGCCGAGTTGCCGTCCGCGTTGTGGCACGAGGCACAGCTCTGGCCGTTGGCGGGCGCCGTATTGAAGAGGGCGTCGCCCTTGGCCGGATCCGGCTTGGCCGCCTTGACGGGTGCTCCGGCAGCCGGCTTTTCGGCGGGCTCGTCAGCCGCGAAGCTGACATTGGCGGCGGCGCCCAGAAGGGCTGCAAGCAGAAAACGGGCAAACAACTTCATATCGGGGGCTTGAATTTATGGCGCAAAACCCGGCGATTCTACAATGGCGCCCCGCTACGAAAGCTCATCGATGACCACCCCGCCGCGCAAGCCGGCCGCCCCCTCTTCCCGCACGGCGCCCGCCGTCGACGCCGCAACCGCCGAGCGCGTCCGTGTGGCGCGGGGCTGGCTGCACACCGCCCACTTCCTCACGAGCGCGCCCCAGTTGGAGCACTTGCCGATGTTCGAGCTGCCGGAGATCGCCTTTGTCGGGCGCTCCAACGCGGGCAAGTCGACCGCCATCAATACGCTCACGCAGCAAACCCGACTCGCCTTTGCATCCAAGACGCCAGGGCGAACACAGCACATCAATCTGTTCGGCGTCGGCAAGCAGAAGGTCGACGACGCAGTGCTGGCCGACCTCCCCGGCTACGGCTATGCAGCCGTTCCCAGGGAAGCCAAACTGCGGTGGCAGCGCGTGATGGGCAACTACCTGATGACACGCGAGAACCTGCGCGGCGTGGTGCTGATGTGCGATCCGCGCCATGGCCTCACGGAGCTTGATGAGATCCTGCTCGAAGTGATCCGTCCGCGGGTCGAGCAAGGACTCAAGTTCCTCGTGCTGCTCACGAAGGCAGACAAGCTCACGCGCTCCGAAGGCGCCAAGGCGCTGTCGATTGCGCGACTGCAGGCGGGCGGCGGCGAGGTCAAACTGTTCTCGGCGCTGAAGCTGCAAGGCGTCGACGAAGCCGCCGAACTGCTGTGGCGGTGGGCGCATCCCCAGGACGAGAAGCCAGTCGAACCGGCCGAACCGGCGAACGAGGGGCACTGACGGCGGCGGCGCCTCCCTCAACGAATAGCAATGAAGGAGACAAACCCGTGATCGAGACTTTCGCCCGCCAGCTCCCCAACGGCATCACCCTCAGTTGCCGGGCGGCCGGCATGCCCGGACGCCCGCTGATGGTGTTCCTGCACGGCTTTCCCGAGGCTGCATTCATCTGGGATGAATTGCTCGAACACTTCGCCCGGCCCGAGCATGGCGGCTTTCGCTGCGTGGCGCCGAACCTTCGCGGCTTCGAGAAATCCAGCTCGCCCCAGGAGGTTTCGGCCTACCGTGCACACCTGCTGGTGCAAGACGTCTCCGAGCTTGCCGCGAGCGAGAGCCCGGACGGAAGGATCGAGATGCTCGTGGCACACGACTGGGGCGGCGCATTCGGCTGGGGGTATGGGAACCAGCACGCCGACAAGCTCGGCAAGCTGGTCATCATCAACTCGCCGCATCCCGGCACATTCACGCGCGAACTGCTGAACAACCCTGCGCAGCAGGCAGCCAGCGCCTACATGAATTTCCTCGCGCGGCCCGATGCCGAGGCGCTGCTCTCCGCCGATGACTACCGCCGCATGTGGCCTTTCTTCACGCTGATGAAGGCCGGCGCCGACGGCTTCGGCTGGCTCACGGAAGACGTCAAGAACCAGTACCGCGAAGTCTGGAACGCCGGCCTGACTGGCGCCTGCAACCTCTACCGCGTGACGCCGATGAAGCCGGCAATGCCCGGCCAGCCATCGCAGATCCCGACGCTGCCGCGAGAGCGGTTCACGGTCGCGGCGCCGACCCTGGTCCTCTGGGCGCTGGACGATGCGGCGCTCTTGCCCGGCTTGCTGGAGGGCCTGGAAGACTATGTTCCGAAGCTCGGCATCAAGAAGATCCCCGGCGCCACGCACTGGATCGTCCACGAGCAGCCGCAGTTGGTTGCCGCCGAGATAGAAGCCTTCCTGAATCGCGACCAGTCACCCGTTCAATAGACTTTGGGTTCGCCGTCGGGGCGTGTCTTGAAGCGGCGGTGCACCCAGTAGTACTGCGAGGGCATGGTGTCGATGTAGCCTTGCAGGCGCTCGTTCATCAGCGTCGTATCGGCGATCACGTCGTCGGTGGGGAAGTTCTTCCAGGCCGGCAGCACCTCGATTTCGTAGCCACCCTTGACGAGCTTCGACACGATCGGCACCACCTTGGCGCGTCCCAGCCGAGCGAATCGCGACAGCGACGGCACGGTGGCGGCCTGCACGCCGTAGAACGGCACGAAGACGCTCTGATCGCGGCCGAAATCCATGTCGGGCAGCAAATACAGCAAACCGCCCTTGCGCAGGCCCGCGAGGACCGGCTTGACGCCGTCGACGCGATTCAGGGTGACCACGTTGCCAAAGCGCTTTCGGCCTTCGCTGATCCACTCGTCGATCATCGGATCGCGCTGCGTGGTGTAGATGGTGGCCGAGGCCCGAGCCGTTTGCATGGTTATCGCGGTGGCCGCCGCATCGAGGCCGTAGAAATGCGGCGCGAACAGGATCGTCGGTTCGTGGCCATGCGCGATCTCGTGGATCTCGCCGGCGGCGCCTTGAATCTTCAGGCGGCTCGCGACCACTTGTTCCGGCGCATGCCAGAGCCAACTCCGATCAAGCCACGATTGCGCCACGAAAACGAAAGTCTCGCGCGCCATGCGCCGACGCTCAGGGGGCGATTTTTCCGGGAAACACAGCGCCAGGTTGGCATCCACGACGCGACGGCGGGGCGCTGCGAGGGCGTGCAACACCGGCCCGAGCACCGCGCCGAAGCCGCGTATCAAGGGCAGCGGTACGTGAGCCAGCGCCCGCATGAATCCGATCCCTATCCTGGAAGTCAGGCTCATGCCGCATCTCCCGATGAGGCCGTGATGGTTTCGGCGCGTGGCTGCTTGTAGCGCGCGTAGTCCCAGACATATTGGCCGGGAAGCCGACGAATCAGCCGCTCGATACCGATGTTCATGGCGGTCGCTGCGGCTTCCGGCGTGGCCTTGGGGTCGCTCATGGCGGTCCCGTCGAACGGCTCGAACCGGATCGCATAGCCCGCCCCGCGGGGCAACCGTTCGCACACCCCGAGAAAAACGCGGGCGCCCGTCTGCTGCGCGAGGCGCGGAAGCAGCGTCATCGTATAGGCCGGTCGGCCGAGAAACGGCGCCCAGACGCCCTGCCCGAGCGGGGGCACCTGGTCCGGCAGGATGCCGGTGTAGCCGCCGCCGCGCAGCGTCCGGATCAGACCCCGCACGCCGGCCACGGTGGTCGGCAGCGTTTGCAGACCAGGCCGATCGCGCGAGCCGGCGATCAATTCCGCCATGAACTTCTTGCGAGCCGGTCGGAAAAGCGCCGTGATGGGCCCGTACTTCTCGAAAAACCGCTCCCCCACCGCCTGGCCGAAGGTTTCCCAGCTGCCGAGGTGCGGCGACACGAGGATGACGCCCTTGCGCGCGGCGAGGGCCGACTCGAATTCTTCGATGCCGTCCCAGCGGACGATGCGCGGCAGCAGGCTTTCCCCCTGCGGCCGAGCCCAGACCCAGGGAAGCTCGCCCACCATGGCGCCCGCCGCGGCAATGGCGGGACGGTACTGTTCAGGCGTGAAGCCGGCGGCCTCGGCGTTCTCCCGGAATCGCCGGCGATAGTCAGGCGCCAGCCACCAGACCAGCCAGCCCAGCCAGCCGCCGAATGCATGCATCCACGGCAAAGGCACACGAGCAAGCAATCGGAACAGAAAAATCATCAAAGCCAGGGGGGTGAAACCATGACGCGCGCGCAGCGTACAGCGCGGCTCGAATAGAATGCAAATTGTCGCTGAGTTATGGAACTACTTGCAGGGCGACGTTAAACAACACTGCTAAAGCGTTCGCCAAGGCTCCAATAGGGTTGGCAACGCGCCAACCGACCAGCATGGAGTTTCATCGAAATGGCGAACGACTTTCTCTTTACTTCCGAATCGGTTTCCGAGGGTCACCCCGACAAGGTGGCCGACCAGATTTCCGACGCGATCCTCGACGCGATCTTTGCCCAGGACCCACGCTCGCGCGTCGCCGCCGAGACGCTGACCAACACCGGGCTCGTGGTGCTCGCCGGCGAGATCACGACCAACGCGCACGTCGACTACATCCAGGTGGCGCGCGACACCATCAAGCGCATCGGCTACGACAACACCGACTACGGCATCGACTACAAGGGCTGCGCCGTGATGGTCTGCTATGACAAGCAGTCCAACGACATCGCGCAGGGCGTGGACCACGCGAGCGACGACCACCTCAACACCGGCGCCGGCGACCAGGGCCTGATGTTCGGCTACGCCTGCGACGAAACGCCCGAGCTGATGCCCGCGCCCATCTACTACGCGCACCGCCTGGTCGAACGACAGGCCCAGTTGCGCAAGGACGGTCGCCTGCCCTTCCTGCGTCCCGACGCCAAGAGCCAGGTGACGATGCGTTATGTCGACGGCAAGCCGCACAGCATCGACACCGTCGTGCTCTCCACGCAGCACCATCCCGACCAGAGCGAGACCGCGACCAAGATGAAGCCCTCGTTCGTCGAGGCCGTCATCGAGGAAATCATCAAGCCCGTGCTGCCCAAGGAGTGGCTCAAGGAAACGCGCTACCTGATCAACCCGACCGGCCGGTTCGTCATCGGCGGCCCGCAGGGCGATTGCGGTCTGACCGGCCGCAAGATCATCGTCGACACGTATGGTGGTGCTTGCCCGCACGGCGGTGGCGCGTTCTCGGGCAAGGACCCGAGCAAGGTGGACCGCTCGGCCGCCTACGCCGCACGCTACGTGGCCAAGAACATCGTGGCCGCCGGCCTCGCGCGCCAGTGCCAGATCCAGGTCGCCTATGCGATCGGCGTGGCAAAGCCGATGAACGTGACCGTCTACACCGAAGGCACGGGCTTGATTTCCGACGAGAAGATCGCGGCGCTGGTGCAAGAGCATTTCGACCTGCGTCCCAAGGGCATCATCCAGATGCTCGACCTGCTGCGCCCGATCTACGGCAAGACCGCGGCCTACGGCCACTTCGGCCGTGAAGAGCCCGAATTCACGTGGGAGAGCACCTCGCAGGCCGCAGCCCTTCGCGCCGCAGCCGGTCTCTGACACGCTCGGCGAAGCACTGATCGAGGCCTGTGGACGTTTCAAGCGTCCGCAGGCCTTTTTTTATTTTTCAGGGGTTGCCGGCCAGCAATCGGCCGACTTCTTCGTCGCTCGTTTGCGCGAAATCCTGATACCAGAGGCCCACCGCACGAAAGTGCTCGGGCGTGAAGACGCACACCACCTCGTCGGCCAGCGCACTCACGCTCTGGACGGCCTCGGACGACGCCACCGGTACCGCCACGATGATGCGCTGCGGCTTTCCCACGCGGGCCGCCATCACGGCCGCGCGCATGGTGGCACCCGTCGCCAGGCCGTCGTCGACCAGGATCAGCACACGCCCTGCCAGATCGAGCGGAGGGCGGCCGCTGCGATAGAGCTGCTCACGCCGCGCCAGCTCGGCCTGTTCGCGTGCGACCACGGCCTCGAGCGCCCGCTCCGACACCGGCCAGGCGTCACTCAACTCTCCCATGACACGGACACCGCCCGGGGCGATCGCACCCATCGCCAACTCTTCCTGGCCAGGAAAGCCGAGCTTGCGCACGACCAGCACGTCGAGCGGCACGCCGAGCGCTTGTGCCACCTCCCAGGCGACGGGCACACCGCCGCGCGGCAGCGCCAAAACTCGCACATCGGGCCGCCCGCGCCAGGCGTCGAGCGCCTTGGCGAGCGCGCGGCCGGCATCGCGTCGATCCTTGAATTCCATCCGCACCCCCTGGAGCAGGAATTCAGAAACGATACGCCCCACTCATGCCCAACGTCCAGTTGCGCCCGGGCGCCGGTTACGTCGCCAGGATTCACGAGCGCGGCTACGATCCGCCCGTCAGTTCCATCCGGCGGCTCATGTCGAAACCTTGCGTATTGCTTGCCTCTGCACTTCGTTGCTTCGCGATCGCGCTCGTCTGCCTGATCTCGGCATGCGCCAACTTGCCGTCACGTACGGCGACGTCGTACGAGCCCGCCGTCAGCTTCTCGCCGGCCACGGAGCTGGGCAAGCTGACTGCCGGCTTCCATGCCGAGCCCGATGGCATGTCCGGCGCACGGGTGATGCCGCAGGCCGCCTTTGCGCTGGATGCGCGTCTTGCGCTCATCCGGCATGCCCAGACCTCACTCGACCTGCAGTACTACCTGCTCGGCAATGACAAGACCGGCAAGCTGATCCTTCGCGAATTACGCGACGCAGCCCGGCGTGGCGTGCGCGTCCGACTCCTGCTCGACGACTTCTACACTGCCAAGCTCGATCCGATGCTGCTGGGCCTGGCCGCCTACCCGAATGTCGAGATCAGGCTGTTCAATCCCTTTGCCGTAGGTCGGGACCACAGCGCGACCCGCTGGTTGAACTTCGCGGCCGACTTTCGTCGGCTCAATCACCGGATGCACAACAAGCTCTTCGTCGTGGACGGCGCCATCGCGATCGCCGGTGGACGAAACCTCGCCGACGAATATTTCCTGCGCAGCGCCGGCGCCAACTTCATCGATCTCGACGTGCTGCTCGCCGGGGCCGTCGTGACCGAACTCGAGAACATCTTCGACAACTACTGGAACAGCGAGGTGGTCTATTCGCTGCACGACATCGTGCGGCCCTCCGAATCGCCGGAGGCAGCGCGCGCCCTGTTCGATGACTTGACTTCAACGACGCAGGCGCCGCCGCCTTCCGCGCCCCCCGAAGCCGACATGTTCGGCGATCCACCGGTGAGCGCTGCGCTCGCGCAGGGCACGCTGGAACTGATTCCGACGCGCGCCAATGCCGTCGCGGATTCCCCCAACAAGGCGCTCCTGCCGGAAGATGACGAGGAACTCCACCAGAACCGCCCACCGACCGTTGCCGAGCGAATGCGCGTCCTGTTCGATGAGGCCAAGTCGGAGATCAACATCATCACGCCCTATTTCCTACCAGGCGACGCGGGCATGGACCACATCGCAAGACTGCGCGCACGCGGCATCCGGATCACCGTCGCAACCAATTCGCTGGCCGACACCGACGAGCCGCTCGTCAACATCAACTACAACCGCTTTCGCGTCGAGATGCTCAAGCTCGGCGTCACGCTGTACGAAGTGAGTTCGGAACAAATCAAGCGAAGCCTCAACTTGCGCAAGGTCTTTCGCCAGTCGCGTGGCGCCCTCCACGCCAAGCTCGCGCTGATCGACCGCGAATGGGCGCTCATCGGCTCGCTCAACTTCGATCCGCGCTCGGCCTACATCAACACCGAGCTCGGCGTGCGCATGGAGAGCTACGAAGTGACACACCGGTTGCTCGATGCTTTCCAGGTCGACAACGTCGAAAGCGTCTACGAAGTCAGGCTGAAGCAAGGGACGGACACGATCCAGTGGGTCACGACCGATGGCGAGAACATCGTCCTGGACAGGGAGCCCGACGCCAACGCGCTGGTCAAGCTGAAGCTGCTGCTGTTCTCCTGGTTCGTGCCCACCGATCTCCTCTGAAAGAAGGCGCAGTTCGCCTACAGGGCCGCGCTCGACATTTGCCGTGCCCGGGAAGATGATCGCCAGTCGCGAACCCCAACCCCATCGAACAGGCAGGAGCAACACGATGCAAATCGGCATGATCGGACTCGGACGCATGGGCGCCAACATGACGAGCCGCCTGATGCGCGGAGGCCATGAATGTGTCGTGCACGACAACGCACCGGCCTCGATCGAGCGGCTCGCCGCGCAGGGGGCGATCGGCGCGGCCTCGCTCCAGGACTTCGTTGCCAAGCTCGCAAAGCCGCGTGCGATCTGGCTGATGGTGCCGGCTGCGGTCGTCGATTCGGCGCTGGCAAGCCTCACACCGTTGCTGGATGCCGGTGACATCGTCATCGACGGCGGTAACTCCTACTACCGTGATGACATTCGCCGCGCAGCGTCGTTGCGCGCTTCAGGGCTGCACTATGTCGATGTCGGCACCAGCGGCGGCGTCGCCGGATTCGATCGCGGGTACTGCCTGATGATCGGCGGCGAGGCGGACATCGTCCAGCACCTTTCGCCTCTGTTCGCGACGCTGGCCCCCGGCGCCGGCGATTTGAAGCCGACACCGGGCCGTGCGCCCGGCAGCGGAACCGCCGACCAGGGCTATCTGCATTGCGGTCCGCACGGTGCGGGCCATTTCGTCAAGATGGTCCACAACGGCATCGAGTACGGACTCATGGCGGCGTATGCAGAAGGCCTGAACATCCTGCGTGGCGCCGGCATCGGCAAGCACTCGCACGATGTCGACGCCGAGACCACGCCCCTGCGCGAGCCCGAGCTTTATCAATACGACATGAACCTGTCGGAGATCACCGAACTCTGGCGCCGGGGCAGCGTCATCAGTTCGTGGCTGCTCGACCTGACCGCCGCGGCGCTCGTGGCCGATCCCGCGCTGGAGACCTTCCAGGGGCGCGTTTCCGACTCCGGCGAAGGCCGCTGGACCGTCCAGGCGGCAATCGACGAAGGCGTGCCGGCGCCGGTGCTGAGCGCCGCGCTCTACGCGCGCTTCAGTTCGCGCGGCGAGGCGGATTATTCGAACCGCGTCCTGTCGGCATTGCGACACCAGTTCGGCGGACATGCGGAAAAGCCCGAGCCCCCGCCGAAGGGCCAAGGCTGACCCTCCGGAGACGATGCGATATGACGGAAGCCGAACGACTCGACCTGCTGTGCATCAATACACTGCGCACCCTTTCCATCGATGCGGTGCAGAAAGCCAACTCGGGTCATCCGGGCACCCCGATGGGCGCAGCGCCCACCGCCTACTGCCTTTGGCAACGCTTCCTGCGCTTCGATCCGAACGACCCCGATTGGCCGAACCGCGACCGCTTCGTGCTGTCGGTCGGGCACGCTTCGGCGCTGCTCTACAGCATGCTGTATCTGTGCGGCGTGAAGGGCACGGGTCCGCACTACGAGGGCGCTGAACGCCTCGCCGTGACGATGGAAGACCTGCAGACCTTTCGCCAGGCCGGCAGCCGTTGCACCGGCCATCCCGAATACGCCTGGACCTCAGGCGTGGAGACCACCACGGGGCCGCTCGGCCAAGGCGTTGCCACCAGCGTGGGCATGGCGATCGCGCAGCAATGGCTGGCAGGCACCTACAACCGGCCGGGCCACACGCTGTTCGACTACAAGGTCTACGCGCTATGCGGCGACGGCGACATGATGGAAGGCGTGAGCGCCGAAGCCGCATCGCTCGCGGGCCACCTGAAGCTCGCGAATCTCTGTTGGATCTACGACGACAACCACATCAGCATCGAAGGCTCGACCTCGATCACCTTCGACGAGAACGTCGGCGCCCGCTTCGAGGCCTATGGGTGGAAGGTTCTTCGCGTTGCGGACGCGAACGACCTCGAAGCACTGACCCAGAACCTCCAGGCATTCAACGCAACGCAGGACAGGCCGACGCTCATCATCGTCCGCAGCCACATCGGCTACGGTTCGCCGAACAAGCAGGACACCAAGGAAGCACACGGCGAGGCGCTCGGTCCCGACGAGGTGCGGCTGGCCAAGCAGTTCTACGGCTTCGACCCAGACGCGCAGTTCGCCGTCCCCGAAGGCGTGCGGGTCCACTTCGAGGCGCAGTTCGGCCAGCGCGGCGCGAGTGCGCACGAGGCATGGAACAAACGCTTCGCCGCATACCGCGCAGAACACGCCAATCTCGCGGCGCAGATCGACCAGATGCAGCGCCACGAATTGCCTGACGGGTGGGACAGCGAACTGCCTTCCTTCCCCGCTGACGCCAAGGGCATGGCCACGCGCGACTCGTCAGGCAAGGTGTTGAACGCGATTGCGAAGCGCCTGCCGTGGCTGCTCGGCGGCGCTGCCGACCTGTCACCCTCGACCAAGACCTCGCTCGGCTTCGAAGGCGCGGGCGAGTTCGACAGCGCCGGCCACCGTGGCCGCAACTTCCATTTCGGCGTTCGCGAACACGCGATGTGCGCTGCGGCGAGCGGCATGACGCTGTCGAAGTTGCGCGCGTTTGCATCGACCTTTTTCATCTTCACCGACTATTGCCGCGGCGCCGTGCGGCTCAGCGCGATGATGGGCATCCCCGTCATCTACGTCTGGACGCACGACTCGATCAGCATGGGCGAAGACGGACCGACGCACCAACCGGTCGAACAGCTCGCCTCTTTCCGTGCCATGCCCGACATGGTGTTGCTGCGCCCGGCGGACGCGAACGAAGTCGTGGAAGCTTGGCGAATCGTGATGCACCTCGTCGATCGTCCCGCGAGCCTCGTGCTGTCGCGCCAGGCAGTGCCCACGTTCGACCGGAGCAAGTACGCCAGCGCCAGCGGCGTCGCCCGGGGTGCTTACGTGCTCGCCGACGCCCCCGACGGGCGACCGGAGGTGCTGCTGCTTGCCACCGGCAGCGAGGTCAGGCTGTGCATCGACGCCTACGAGCAATTGAAGGCCGAGGGGATCGCAGCGCGCGTCGTCAGCATGCCGTCGTGGGATCTCTTCGAACAGCAGAGCGATGAATACCGCGATGGCGTGCTGCCACCCGCCGTCACGGCGCGCGTCTGCGTCGAAGAGGCCTCACCGTTGGGCTGGGAACGTTACGTGGGCCGCGGCGGCGCGATCCTCGGCATGCGTTCCTTCGGGCTCTCGGCGCCGGGGAAGGTGGCCGAGGCCCATTTCGGTTTCGACGCCGCGCATGTCGTCGCTGCTGCCAAGGCGCAGCTGGCAAGGCGTGCGCCGCCCAAGGCGTGAGGTTCCTCATGGCAACACGTATCAGTCCCCTTGCCGGCAAGCCGGCGCCCGAGGCGTCGCTGATCGACGTCGACGGACTCATTGCGGCCTACCACGATAACGTTCCGGACCCGTCCGTCCCGGCGCAGCGTGTCGCCTTCGGCACCTCGGGCCATCGCGGTACGGCGCTCGAGCACTCGTTCAACGAATGGCATGTGCTCGCGATCACGCAGGCTATCTGCGACTACCGGAAGACCCAGGGTATCGACGGGCCGCTCTTCCTCGGCATCGACACCCACGCGCTCTCGCGGCCGGCCGGCGAAAGCGCGCTCGAAGTACTCGCGGCCAACGGCGTCGACGTGATGATCGCAGCGAAAGACGAGTTCACGCCGACGCCCGCCGTATCGCACGCGATCCTCACCCACAACCGCGGCCGGCAGGACGGCCTGGCCGACGGCATCGTCGTCACGCCCTCGCACAACCCGCCACGCGACGGCGGCTTCAAGTACAACCCGCCCAACGGCGGGCCGGCCGCCCAGGACATCACGGGGTGGATGGAAGCCGCAGCCAACCGCTATCTCGAACGGCGGCTCGATGGCGTGAAGCGGATCCCGCACGGGGCCGCGTTGCGGGCGTCGACGACACGCCGCCACGATTTTCTCGACGCCTATGTGGGAGACCTCGGCAACGTCATCGACATGGACGCCATCCGCGCCGCCAAGGTCCGCATGGGCGTCGATCCGCTCGGCGGCGCCGGTGTCAACTACTGGGCTGCCATCGCAGACCGGTACAAGATCGATCTCACGGTCGTCAGCGAGGTGGTCGACCCACGCTTCGGCTTCATGACACTCGACTGGGACGGGCAGATTCGCATGGATCCCTCGTCGCCGTACGCCATGCAGCGGCTGCTCGACATGAAGGACCGCTTCGATGTGGGGTTCGCCTGCGATACCGATCACGATCGTCACGGCATCGTGACCCGCACTGCGGGCCTGCTTGCGCCGAACCACTATCTGTCGGTCGCCATCGACTACCTGTTCCAGCATCGCCCGCAGTGGCCCGCCGGCGCTGCCGTGGGCAAGACGGTCGTTTCGACCCAACTCATCGATCGTTTGGCCGCGAGGCTCGGCCGCCGCCTGTACGAAGTGCCGGTCGGATTCAAGTGGTTCGTGGACGGCCTGCTGGACGGGTCGCTCGGCTTCGTCGGCGAGGAAAGCGCCGGCGCCACCTTCCTGCGCCGGGACGGCTCGGTCTGGACGACGGATAAAGACGGCATCACAGCGGCGCTCTTGTCGGCGGAGATCACTGCGCGCACGGGCCGCGACCCTGGCGCGCTGTACGCCGATCTCGCCAAGGAATTCGATCACCCCGTCGGCGATCGGATCGACGCGCCCGCCACGGTCCCGCAGAAGAAGCAACTGGCCGCACTGTCGCCGCAGCAACTGCGCGCCACCGAGCTCGCCGGAGACAGAATCGTGAGCGTGCTGAGTCACGCCCCCGGCAATGGCGCGGCGATCGGCGGCATCAAGGTCATCTCGGAAGGCGGATGGTTCGCCGCGCGGCCTTCGGGGACCGAGAACATCTACAAGATCTACGGCGAGAGTTTCCGCGGCGCGGATCACTTGCAACGCATCTTCGGCGAGGCACAGACCATCGTCGATGCAGCGATCGCGCCCGCGTCCTGACCTTCTGAAATCGTCGCGTCTCTCCTACGCGCTGTCGGCGCGGATGCAGACGCGATCGAAGGGCCTTCGAGGGCATTCTCTTCATGCCATCAACCGAGGGGCATCAGATGATCAAGATTGGAATCGTGGACGACCATGCCATCGTGCGTTCGGGTCTTCGCGACTTTTTCTCGCAGCACGTGGACCTGCGCGTCGTCGGTGAGGCGGCCAGCGGCCGCGAAGCCATCGACCTGGTGCGCTCCACCGAGATCGACGTGCTGGTCATGGACCTCTCCATGCCCGGCCAGAGCGGCATCGACGCCATTGCGATGGTTCGCGCCAAGGCACCCGACACCGGCATCCTGATCCTGAGCGGCTACCCCGAAGAACACTACGCGATGAACCTCATCCGTCAGGGCGCCAGCGGCTACCTGAACAAGGAATGCGATCCGATGGAGATCGTCGAGGCGATCCGCATCATCTCGCTCGGGCGCCGCTACATCACGCCCGGCGTGGCCGAACTGCTGGCGCGCCAGCTCGATCGAAACAACGACGTCGCACCGCACGAGCAATTGTCCGAACGGGAGTTCCAGGTGTTCCTGAAGCTCGCCACCGGCGAGACGGCGGGCAGCATCGCGGAGCATCTCTCGCTGTCGGTCAAGACGGTGAGCACCTATCGCAGCCGCCTGATGGAGAAGATGAATCTCTCGTCCAACAGCGACCTGACCTACTACGCGCTGAAAAATCAGTTGATCAGTTGACGACTCGCAACTGTCGAGCCGAAACGCACTCTTATCCTGCATTCGCGTACCGCGCGAATGCGAGGTTCCCATGAGAGTGCGTTCCGTCTTCGTTGCATGCTTTTCAGTGGTGTCCATCGGCGCTTCGTGGCCGGCTGCGGCCCAGCCAGCCGTCGATGTTTCCCCACTGTCCATCGAGCAACAGGAAGCTGACGACCGCGTGGTCGCCGCGCGCTGCGGAACGCCGCTCTTCGAGAAGGGGTTCTACAAGCAGTCGAAGGCCGCCGTCGCCGCCGGCCTGGTCGTCAAGCACCGCGATCCGGTCCAAGTCGAGAAGAACGTCACCGCCTTGCGCCGGAACCCGGTTGTCCTGGTCGCAACGCAGGCCGATTGCCCGGCGCAGCTGGATCGGCTCAGGCAGATCGAGAAAGACCGCGCCAAGATGCTTGGAACGCACCGCAAAGGCACGCAGGTCGCAAGGTAGACCACGACGCGCTGTCAGCCAACGATGCCGAAAGCAGTACGTCCCGGATCGGCAACACCTGCCGATTGGCCGATACCCATCCCGGCCATGAGGTCGCAGACTGGGGCCATCGGAACTGTCAGGGAAGCAGACCATGGAAACTGACCTCTACACCTTCGGCGTGCTGGGAGTGGTGTTGATGTGCGGATGGCTGATGAATCATGCCGGCCCTTGGAACAACTCCGATCTCGCGCGTGAAGTCAGGCTCCAGCTCGGCCGGTCCAGCGACGCGCTCGGCGGCACGCCGCGTCGCTGATGCCGTCCACGCGGCCGATGGCCGCCATAGCGGGCGTGCGGCGCAAGTCGTCGCTCCTCGCGGCGGCCTCGCTCATCCTCGCGGCGCTCGGTCTCGAGGCGTATGCGGCGGGCTATCCCATGGGCATGGCGTTGCTCGCCGTTGCCACCTTGCAGGCGCTCATCTGCTCGGCGATGTTCCGAAGCCGGCTGCTGATGGTGGCCGTCGCGACCAACTTCTTTCTCTTCGTGATCCATGCAGTCGTCCTCAGCCGATTCCTGGCTCAGCCGAATCCGGCACCGGTGTTTCAACTCGGGGACTTCTGCTTTGCCGTGTTCGCCGGCGCTTCGCTTGTCTTCACGCCCGTCGAGACGATGGCGCTGATCGTGCGGGACGCCTATCTCAAGCGGCCACGACACCGCAGTCCCCATTGACGGCCAAAACGACACATACTCCGCGACATGCCGCAACTGATCATGACGACGGCCTCTGGCGAAAAGAGGCTGGTTTCGCTTGGGCCGAATGACAACACGATCGGTCGGGGCCCGCAGAACAGCATCGTCGTCGACTCGCTCCAGGCGAGTCGCGTGCATGCCGTCGTCACGGTCGAACCCGCCTTCGTCACGATCACGGACCTCGGCAGCCGCAACGGCACATTCGTGAACGGCGATCGCATCGAAACCCAGATGCTGGTCCACGACGACACGATCAGGCTTGGCGACTACGAAATCCGCTTCGTCGCCGGCGACCAGGAGTTCAGCAAGGTCGAGGCTGAACGGGTACCCACGATCCCGCGCCTGCTGGTCGACCTCGACCGCGAAAATGTGCCTGGCGCGCCCGGCGTCACCACGACAATCAGGGGTAAACCCTGATCATTGATCTGCCTCAAGGCAGGTGAGCCGACCGTCGATCCAGCACGGCCCGGCCTTGAAACCGTGCAAAACGCCCTTATCATTAGCACTCGTTGAAGTTGAGTGCTAACAACACCGGCTCTCAAACGATGCGGAGCCGGCCCGTCGCCGGCTCCCGGACCAAACCCCGTTTCTTATCAGGAGATGCAATGAAACTTCGTCCTTTGCACGATCGCGTGATCGTCAAGCGCATTGAAAGCGAAACCAAGACCGCCTCGGGCATCGTGATCCCCGACAACGCCGCAGAAAAGCCCGACCAGGGTGAAGTTCTGGCTGTCGGTCCTGGCAAGAAGAACGACAAGGGCGAACTCGGCGCGATGAGCGTCAAGGTCGGCGACCGCGTCCTGTTCGGCAAGTACAGCGGCCAGACCGTCAAGGTCGATGGCGACGAACTGCTGGTCATGAAGGAAGACGACCTGTTCGCAGTCGTCGAGAAGTAATCACTCGCCCCTTCATCCCCTCATCCAACTGAATCTCGGAGAAATCTCATGGCAGCAAAAGACGTAGTCTTCGGCGGCGAAGCCCGCGCGCGCATGGTCGAAGGTGTAAACATCCTCGCCAACGCAGTCAAAGTGACCCTGGGCCCCAAGGGCCGCAACGTGGTGCTCGAGCGCTCCTTCGGCGCCCCCACCGTGACCAAGGACGGCGTGTCGGTCGCCAAGGAAATCGAACTCAAGGACAAGCTCCAGAACATGGGCGCCCAGCTCGTGAAGGAAGTGGCTTCCAAGACTTCGGACAACGCCGGTGACGGCACCACCACCGCGACCGTGCTGGCCCAAGCCATCGTTCGCGAAGGCTTCAAGTACGTGGCCGCAGGCATCAACCCGATGGACCTGAAGCGCGGCATCGACAAGGCCGTGACGGCCCTGGTCGAAGAGCTGAAGAAGGCTTCGAAGGCCACCACGACCTCGAAGGAAATCGCGCAAGTCGGCTCGATCTCGGCCAACAGCGACGAAACCATCGGCAAGCTCATCGCTGACGCGATGGACAAGGTCGGCAAGGAAGGCGTGATCACCGTGGAAGACGGCAAGTCGCTCGACAGCGAACTCGACGTCGTCGAAGGCATGCAGTTCGACCGCGGCTACCTGTCGCCCTACTTCATCAACAACCCCGAAAAGCAAAGCGCGATCCTGGACAACCCGTTCGTGCTGCTGTTCGACAAGAAGATCAGCAACATCCGCGACCTGCTGCCCACGCTGGAGCAAGTGGCCAAGGCCGGCCGTCCGCTGCTGATCATTGCCGAAGAAGTCGAAGGCGAAGCCCTGGCGACGCTGGTCGTGAACACGATCCGCGGCATCCTGAAGGTCGTGGCCGTCAAGGCACCTGGCTTCGGCGACCGCCGCAAGGCCATGCTCGAAGACATCGCCATCCTGACGGGCGGCAAGGTCATCGCCGAAGAAGTGGGCCTGACCCTCGAGAAGGTGACGCTGGCCGACCTCGGCCAAGCCAAGCGCATCGAAGTGGGCAAGGAAAACACCATCATCATCGACGGTTCGGGCGCTGGTGCCGACATCGAAGCCCGCGTGAAGCAAGTCCGCGTGCAGATCGAGGAAGCGACCAGCGACTACGACCGCGAAAAGCTGCAAGAGCGCGTGGCCAAGCTGGCCGGCGGCGTGGCAGTGATCAAGGTTGGCGCTGCCACCGAAGTCGAAATGAAGGAAAAGAAGGCTCGCGTCGAAGACGCCCTGCACGCGACCCGCGCTGCAGTGGAAGAAGGCGTGGTTGCCGGTGGTGGCGTGGCCCTGCTGCGCGCCAAGCAAGCCGTGGGCGACAAGCTCAAGGGCGACAACGTTGACCAGGACGCCGGTATCAAGCTGGTGCTCAAGGCCATCGAAGCGCCTCTGCGCGAAATCGTGAACAACGCCGGCGGCGAAGCCAGCGTGGTCGTGAACGCCGTTCTGGCCGGCAAGGGCAACTACGGCTTCAACGCTGCCAACGACAGCTACGGCGACATGCTCGAGCTGGGCATCCTGGACCCGACGAAGGTGACCCGGACCGCTCTGCAGAACGCAGCTTCGGTGGCCTCCCTCCTGCTGACGACCGAAGCCATGGTCGCCGACGCACCGAAGGAAGAGTCGGCCGGCGGCGGCATGCCCGACATGGGCGGCATGGGTGGCATGGGCGGCATGGGGATGTAATCCCCCCGGCCCGGCTTCCAGCCAGTCCCAAAAGCCCCAAAAGCCCCGCGGCGCAAGCCCCGGGGCTTTTTTCGTCTGGAGCGCTTGCCCGCCGGCCCGCTATGAGCTCAGCAGAAACGAGAACACGGCCCCTTTGTCGAGCCGCGGCATCAGCCGGATGTCGCTGCCGTGCAGTTGAAGGATGCGCCTGACGATCACCAGCCCCAGCCCGCCACTGCGGCCACCCGTCGAGGAAAACATCGGCCGTGTGAAGATTGCTGTGCGCAGCTCGCTCGGAATGCCCGGACCGGTGTCGCTGATCTCGACCTGCACGCCGGCCTTGTCCTGCCGCAACTGCACCATGATCTCGCCGCCCGCGGGCGTGTGGCGGATCGCGTTGTCCAGCAGGTTGGTCAGCACGCGCTCGATCAAGCCGAGGTCGGCGGTCACGCCAGGCAGATCCGGCGCGATGTCGGCCACCAGCCGCTGTTGCCGCGCTTCGGCCGCCAACTCGAACTTCTGGAACACGTCCTGCACAAGGTCGGCCAGTGCGAACTGCTCCTTCTCGAGCTTGACGACACCGTATTCGAGCCGCGCCAGTTCGAACAGCTCCTGCGACAGCCGCGACACCTTGCGGCTCTGCGCCAGCGCGATCTCGAGATAGCGGCGCCGCTCCGCGATGTCGAGCGTGTCGGCCTTGATCAACAGCGTCTCGAGGTAGCCGTGCAACGAAGTCAGCGGCGTGCGCAGGTCGTGCGAGATGTTGGCGAACAGTTCGCGCCGCTGCTGATCCTGCTGCGTGAGCTCGCGCCATTGCTCGGCGATACGCTGCGTCATCTGCGTGAAGGCCTGGGCGAGCGTCGCGATCTCGTCGCGGCCCCGGCTGACGCGTTCAAAGTCCGGCGCCACCTCCTGGAGCGCCGCCACGCCGTCGTTCTCGAACTTGCGCACCGCCCCGGTCAGCTCGCGCAGCGGACGCGTGATCAGGCGAAATGCCACGAGCCCGGCGATCAGGCCCAACAGAGCCACCAGCGCCACCGACCATAGCGTCGTGCGCAGCACATTGCTCGCTGCGGCATCGGCCAGCAGCGCATCGCGCTCTTCGCCCGACAGCACCACATAGACGTAGCCGACCTCCCGGCCATCGACGCGCAGCGGCGCCGCGCTGAAGACCTTGCGGGCGCCGTTGCCCCGCGGATCGTCACCAACGATCGGTAGCGGCGCGCCATTGAGCAGCAGCCGGATCGGAGCGAGATCGACCCGGTCGCGCTTCAGGTGCCCGGGCGGCGCGGCCTGTCCCTTGATGCGGCCGTCGAGGCCCAGCAGGTACACCTCGACGCTCGGATTGACCGCCATCAGCTTGTCGAACAAGTCGGTCACGGCTGCAGAATTGAGCCCGTCGCGCTCCATCAAGGTCGAGTTCTCAGCGATGTGCGCCGCAAGTCCCTGCGAAAGACGCTGCGTCACCTCCTGCTCGTAGCGGACGTTGGCGTGCATCTGCAGCCAGATCGAGGCGCCGCAGCAGGCCAGCAGCAGCACGGCGAAGACGATGGAGATGCGGCGCGAAAGGCTGGCACCGAGGCTCATGATCCGGCCTCCTGCGCCGCCAGCTTGTAGCCGCGCCCCCAGACCGTGAGGATGCAGCGCGGCTGCGACGGATCGGCCTCGATCTTCATGCGCAGGCGATTGATGTGCGTGTTGACCGTGTGCTCGTAGCCGTCGTGCTGGTAGCCCCACACATGGTTGAGCAGGTCAAGCCGCGAGAACACCTTGCCCGGATGGCGCGCGAAGAAGTGCAGCAGATCGAATTCCCGCGGCGTGAGCTCGACGGGCTTGCCGTCGACCTGCACCTCGCGCGCCACCGGATCGATGCCGATGTTGCCGATATCCAGGCGCCCTGCCTCCATCCGTGCATTGCGCGCCAGCGCATCAGTGCGCCGCAGCAAAGCCCTGACCCGTGCCACCAATTCCAGGACCGAGAAGGGCTTGGCCAGGTAGTCGTCGGCGCCAAGTTCGAGCCCCAGGATGCGATGCACCTCGCTGGACCGGGCGCTGGTGATGATGATCGGCGTGTAGCGCGTCATCGCACGGGCCCGGCGGCAGATTTCCAGGCCGTCGACACCCGGCAGCATCAGGTCGAGGATCAATGCGTCCCAACTGCCGCGTTCGAGCTCCCGCAAGCCGGCGTCGCCATCGGCTGCATGCGTGATGGCGTAGCCCTCATCCTGAAGGTGCATACCCATCAGCTCGGCGATGTGGGCATCGTCCTCGACGATCAGAACGCGTTTGGCGGAGTCCATGAAAGTGGATTGTGCGGCGATATCGGCGGCGCATTTATCACGATTAATTGAACTCTTCGTGATGAAACGGCCATCGGGTCAGCCCAAGAATCTGCCCCATGCAACGCGAGTCTTCATCAACCGGCAACGCACCCATCCACCCGCTGTGGCTGCGCATCACGCATTGGCTCAACGCCCTTGCGGTGCTGGTGCTGGTCACCAGTGGATGGCGCATCTACGACGCTTCGCCGCTTTTCGACTTCGAGTTTCCGGCCTCGATCACGCTGGGCGGTTGGCTCGGCGGCGCGCTGCAATGGCACTTCGCCGCGATGTGGCTGCTGGCGATCAACGGGCTGACCTATCTCGTGCTCAATGTGGTGAGCGGGCGACTCTGGCGCAAGTTTTTCCCGCTGTCGCCGGCCGGCATCTGGCACGACGCGCTTGCGGCGTTGCGCGGCAAGCTCTCGCACGCGGACCCGCGGCGCTACAACAACGTCCAGCGCCTGGCGTACCTGTTCGTGATGATCGACATCGCGGTGCTCGTCCTCTCGGGCCTGGTGCTCTGGAAGTCGGTCCAGTTTGCAGGCCTGCGCGAGTTGCTCGGCGGGTACGAGTTCGCCCGCCGTATTCACTTCTGCGCGATGGCTGCGCTGGTTGCCTTCGTCGCCGTCCACCTCGTGATGGTGACGCTGGTCCCGCGCACGCTGCTCACGATGCTGAGCAGCCACGGCAAGGAAGCAGCATGAAGATCTTCAAGCGCCCCTCCCCGGCCGTGCTGGCCGACGTGGACAGCGACGCAGTGCTGGCCGAGGCACGCAAGCTCATTGGCCGCCGCATCGAGCAACCCGCGCGACGCGCCTTTCTTCAGCGCTCGCTGACGCTGGGCGGCCTTTCGCTGCTGAGCGGCTGCAGCATCAGCGACAACGCGACGGTCGAGGCGGCGCTCACCCGCATCTCTCGCTTCAACGACGCGGCACAGGGTTGGCTGTTCGACCCGAACCGGCTGGCGCCGACCTATCCCGAATCGATGATCACGCGGCCGTTCCCGTTCAACGCCTACTACGGCGAGGACGAGGTCCGCGAAGTGGCGGAGGACGGCTACAGGCTCGAAGTCACCGGCCTGGTCGCCGACAAGCGAAGCTGGACATTGGCAGAGCTGCGCGCGATGCCGCAGCGGGACCAGGTCACGCGCCACATCTGCGTCGAGGGCTGGAGCGCGATCGGCAAATGGGGCGGCGTTCCTTTCGCCGATTTCCTGCGCAGGATCGGCGCCGACACCAGCGCCAGATACGTCGGCTTCAAGTGCGCCGACGACTACTACACCAGCATCGACATGCCGACGGCGCTGCATCCGCAGACCCTGCTCACGCTCACTTACGACGGCCAGCCGCTTCCTCCGAAGTACGGCTTCCCGATGAAGCTGCGCATGCCCACGAAGCTTGGCTACAAGAACCCGAAGCACATCCGGGCGATTTTCGTCACCAACACCTACCCTGGCGGCTACTGGGAAGACCAGGGCTACAACTGGTTCGGCGGCAGTTGAGTCGATCCCGACTCGGCGCTGTTGAAAACGAGTGGCCGTGTTCTCTTGAACCGCGCCGTTGAAAACTTCGACTCACAAGGACACTGAAATGAACAAGCTCTCCGCAACACTCCTCGCCGCCTTCATGGCCATCGGATCCGCCTCGGCATTCGCTGCCGACGACATGAGCAAGGACAGCATGAAGAAGGACTCCATGGCAAAAGACAGCATGTCCAAGGACGGCATGAAGAAAGACGCCATGGCGAAGGACGGCATGTCCAAGGACGCCATGAAGAAGGACTCGATGTCGAAGGACGGCATGGCGAAGGACGGTATGGCCAAGGATGAAATGAAGAAGTAGCCTCTCGATGCCAAGCCACATGCAAGGAGCAGCAACGCCATGACCCCTCTCTCGCACTTCCCCAGGCTGTCTCGACGCCCGGTTCTGGCCGCGCTGGCGGTCATCGCCGGTGCCGGGCTATGGCACGTCGCTCCCTCGCTGGCTGCCGAATCGGCAGTGGTGATCCCGGCGCCGGCCGAAGACGCGCCGCCAACGCCGGGCGCCGGTTCGGAAACCGCGGTGATCGCGGGCGGCTGCTTCTGGGGCGTGCAGGGCGTCTTCCAGCACGTCAAGGGCGTCACGAGCGCGGTCTCCGGCTACGCCGGCGGCCAGGCCTCGACCGCCAAATACGATGAGGTCGGATCAGGCCGAACCGGCCACGCCGAGTCGGTCAAGATCACCTACGACCCTCAGCAGATCAGCTACGGACGGCTGCTGCAGATCTATTTCTCGGTGGCGCACAACCCGACCGAGCTGAACCGTCAAGGTCCCGACAGCGGAACGCAATACCGCTCGACGATCTTTGCGGCCAATGCCGAGCAGGCGCGCGTCGCCAAGGCTTACATCGCGCAACTCGACAAGGCGAAGGTCTTCGGCAAGCCGATCGCCACCACGGTGGAAACGCTCAAGGGCTTCTATCCGGCAGAGGGCTACCACCAGGACTTCATGACGCGCAACCCGGACCACCCGTACATCGTCTTCAACGATCTGCCGAAGGTTGACAACCTGAAACGAGTGTTTCCAGACAGTTATCGCGCGAAGCCAGTGCTGGTCGGATCGGGCGCCTGAACAGCAGCGCTCAGGCGCCGGCAGGGACGGGCTCGGGCGGCGGGCCGTAAGGGTTCGATTCAGGCTGGGTCGGCTGCACCATGAAGTACAGCAGCACCAAGGTGCCGATCACCGGGATCAGCCCGATCAGCAGGAACCACGCCGACCTGCCGATGTCATGCAGGCGGCGTGCGCCTGCGGCCAGCAGCGGCAGGAGGAAGGCAAGGACCACGACGTAGTAGACGACCTCGTGGATGAAGCCCGCGACGAAGGCCAGGATGAAGTAGGCCAGCACGAACCACCAATACTCGGGACGCGATGCGCGACCTGAAAAATCGACGTACTTACGAAAGCAGGTCTGAACGGCCTGTTGAAAGTTCATTTGACGACTCCTCTTTGTTGATTCCCACGGGAAAACCCCGCAGCCATCATATCGAGCAGCCCGTCAATGCCGATGACGGCATGAACGTCAGGGGCCCTGGCGCAATCTCCCGAGGAGCCCGGCCGTGGAAGCATCCAGCCCCTGGACATTGCCGGAGGCCAGGCGCGGTTCGATGTCCTTCGCCAGGACCTTGCCAAGCTCAACGCCCCATTGGTCGAAGCTGTTGATGCCCCAGACCGACCCGCTGGTGAACACGCGATGCTCGTAGAGCGCCAGGAAGGCACCGAGCGACTCGGGCGTCAGCGTGTCGAGCACGAAGAAACCGCTCGGCCGATTGCCGGGGAAGTTCTTGTGGCCGCCCGCGTCGCTCTGGCCGACCATGAGCGCCTGCGCCTGCGCGAGCGCGTTAGCGAGCAGCTTGGGATGATGCCCTTCGAGGTCGTGCGCCGCGTCG
The DNA here is from genome assembly GCF_056397705.1 of Variovorax sp. 05L425. Classification (NCBI taxonomy): domain Bacteria; kingdom Pseudomonadati; phylum Pseudomonadota; class Betaproteobacteria; order Burkholderiales; family Comamonadaceae; genus Variovorax; species Variovorax sp. 05L425. Next base: position 252,101 of record NZ_JBFTNY010000004.1, read on the forward strand.
CGCACGGCAAGGAACTCCAGCGGAATGACGTCCGTGCCCTGGTGCAGCATCTGGAAATAGGCGTGCTGCCCGTTGGTGCCCGGCTCGCCCCAGAGCACGGGCGACGTGCCGAATGACACCGGCTTGCCCTCCATGTCCACCTGCTTGCCGTTGCTCTCCATCTCGAGCTGCTGCAGATAGGCCGGCAGGCGCTTGAGTGCGCTGTGGTACGGCGCGATGCCGCGGCTGGTGAAGCGATGGAAATTCCGGTACCAGACGTCGAGCAGGCCGAGCCGCACCGGCAGGTTTTGCACCAGCGGTGCCGTGCGGAAGTGCTCGTCCATCGCGTACGCGCCGGCCAACATGCTGCGGAATCCGTCGGCGCCGATCGCCAATGCAATGGGCAGCCCGATCGCCGACCACAGCGAATAGCGCCCGCCGACCCAGTCCCAGAATCCGAAGGTGGTCTCGATCCCGAATTCGCGCGCCGCCTCGACATTGGTGGTGAGTGCCGCGAAATGGCGCGCGATGTCGACGCTGCCGGACTGTTCGAACCACCGCTTGGCCGATCGGGCGTTCGCCATCGTCTCGGCCGTGGTGAAGGTCTTCGATGCGATCAGGAACAGCGTGTGCTCGGGCGCCAGGCCTCGCAGCACGCCAGCCAGTTCATGGCCGTCGACGTTCGAGACGAAATGAAAACGCTTGCCCGGCGCCACGTCGGCGTCGAGTGCCAGCACGGCCATCTGCGGCCCGAGGTCCGAGCCACCGATCCCGATGTTGACCACGTCGGTGATCGTGTGGTCGGCACGGACCGACTCGGCGTAGGCGAGCATCGCCGTCAACGTGGTCTGCACATCGTTGAAGGCGGCAGACAGGTTGGCGGGCGGAGGCGCCGACGCGGGCCTGCGGAGCAGGGTGTGAAGCACCGCCCGGTTTTCGGTGGCGTTGATGTGCTCGCCGGCGAACATCGCGTCACGATGCGCCTCCAGGCCCGTCTCGCGCGCAAGCGCCAGAAGAAGCTCTTCGGTCCGCGCGTCGATCAGGTTCTTGGAGAGATCGGCGAAGACGCAGGGAGCCGACTGGCTCAGGGTCTCGAAACGCTTTGGGTCGGCAGCAAAGGCGCGACGCAGGTCGAACCCCTTCCCGTTCGCGTCGTAATGCGCCTGGAGCCTGGCCCAGGCGGCCGTTCGATCACCACGAATGCGCGTCATGAGGTCTCCATGAGTTTTTCCAGCTTCACCGCGTCTGCCGCGAAGGCGCGGATGCCTTCGGCGAGCTTTTCGGTGGCCATCGCGTCTTCGTTCAGGGCAAAGCGGAAGGCGGGCTCATCGAAGGTGACTTTCGGGATGTCGCTGCGCTTTGCCGCATCCGCGTCCAGCGCGTGCGCGAGCGGGGCTTCGCTGCCAGCCAGTTCCCCGAGCAGTTCGGGGCTGATGGTGAGCAGGTCGCAGCCCGCCAGCGCCGCGATCTGACCGACATTGCGGAAGCTGGCGCCCATCACTTCGGTCGCGATGCCGTGCTTCTTGTAGTAGTCGAAGATCTGCCGGACCGACTTGACACCCGGGTCGTTGGCGCCCGCGTTGGCCGCCTCGTCCCACTTGCCGCCCGCCGACTTCTTGTACCAGTCGTAGATGCGCCCGACGAACGGCGATATCAACTGGACCCCGGCCGCCCCGCACGCCACGGCCTGCGCGAACGAGAACAGGAGCGTCAGATTGCAGTGGATGCCCTTCTTCTCGAGTTGGCGCGCCGCCTCGATGCCTTCCCAGGTCGAGGCGACCTTGATGAGCACGCGCTTCTCCACGTCGACGCCCTCCGCACGATAGAGCGCGACGATGCGCTCGGCGCGGGCGATGGAGGCTTTCGTATCGAAGCTCAACCGCGCGTCGACTTCGGTCGAGACGCGGCCGGGAATGATGGAGAGGATCTCGGTGCCGAATCTCACCAGCAGCCGGTCGATCACCTCGTCGATCGGCATTCCGTCGTGCTTCTTGACCACCTCGTCCAGCAACGGGCGGTATTCGGGCTTCTGTACCGCCTTGAGGATCAACGACGGATTGGTCGTCGCATCGCGCGGCTTGAACTGGGCCAGTTGGCGGAAATCACCGGTATCGGCTACTACGGTGGTCCATTGACGGAGGGCATCGAGTTGGTTCATCAGGCCATTATCCCGCTGCAAAACTACAGGCCGTGTGGTCCCCGACTGACGCGGCGGGGCTCCATCGGTAACTAATCTTGAGGCAATGGCACACCCCCAGGCTTGCCCACTTCGTGTGGCCTCCCCCCCTTGCAGACAAAAGGATCAGCCATGGCCATTCGCACCCGTCGCGCCCCGCCGCCAGCCGCCTTCGACGACCGCGCTCAGAGCGCGTCGATCGGTATCCTGGCGACCGCCTTCTGCGTCGGCGGCGCGCTGACCCTCCTGGCGCTCACGACCACTCGCACGATGCGCGGCGAAGCGGTCGCCGGGCCGCCGGACGGCGCACCGCTCATGCGCGCGCCGCTCCAGGTGGTCGCGCCGGTGGACCTCAAGCGTTACGCAGGCCTGTGGCATGAACAGGCCCGCTTGCCGAATCGGTTCGAAAAGCAATGCACGGGGCCGGTAACCGCCGAATACAACTTGCGCGGCGACGGCAGCGTCGAGGTACGCAACTGCTGCATCCTCGCCGACGGAAGCTTCGACGAATCCGTCGGTTCGGCGCGTGTGGCGCCCGTTACCGGTCAACCGGGCGCCGGCCGGCTGGAAGTGCGCTTCGCGCCCGACTGGCTTGCGTGGCTACCCATGGTGTGGGGCGACTACTGGATCCTGAAGCTGGACCGCGACTACCAGGTGGCCCTGGTCGGGACGCCCGATCGCAAGTGCCTCCGGGTACTGTCGCGCGCCCCCGTGCTCGACGAACTCTCGCTTGGGGCCGAACTCGACTACGCCCGCACACTGGGCTTCGACGTCGACAAGGTCGTGTTGACCGGAAGGTAGGCCGCGAACTGCGCCGGCAGCTCGCTGGGCCGCTGGCAGTGGATCGCGTTCCAGCCGAGTTCGCGCGCGGCCAGGACGTTGGGAAGCGAATCGTCGATGAAGATGGTGGTGTCGGCCGCTGCGAGCCCGTAGCGCTCGGTCAGCAGGTCGTAGATCTCCCGCTGAGGCTTGATGACCTTCACGTCGCCCGAAAAAATGCCGCCGTCGAACCACCGGAAGAAGGCGTGGCGGTATTCGAGCACGCGGGCGTAGGGCTCGGGCATGTTCGAGAGATAGTAGAGGCGCAGGTCCTCGCCGGCGTCGCGACGATCACGCAGCCCCGCGAGAAGATTGACCGTGACGGCGATCGGCTCCAGCCTTTCGCCCATGGGCGAGAGCACGTCGCTGAGCCGGTCGGCGGGCAGCGAGAGCCGCAGCGCCATGCGGCCGATCGCATCGTCGAGCGAATGCGTGCCGCGATCGAATCCCAGCCAATCCTCGTGATGGAACATCTGTCGCGCCAGCGCGTGCGCCGCTTCAGCCGTGGGTGCATGCGGCGCAAGCTGCGTCTGCACCAGCGCGACCGGCTCCCAGGTCAGGAGCACTGCGCCGAGATCGAAAACAACGTTCGTGGTCATAGGGTGGCGGGGACGATGGAGACGCCGTGGTTCGTCAGGGACAACGTCGTCTCCGCGCCGGCAGTCAGGGGGTGCGCCAGGTCGGTGGAAACGACGAACACCGAGCCGAGCGCGGTGTCGAAAGCATATTCGTAGAAATTGCCCAGGAAGGCGGCCTTGCGCACCGTCGCGGGCAGTCCGACGGCGGCCCCGATGTACCAGGCCTCGGGCCGGACCGCGACCTTGACGATGCCCGGCGGCACGGCAAGTCGAGGAGTCAGTGTCAGCGGGCCCATCTGCACACGCCCGTCGGGTTGCGCCAGCGCGGCAAACACCATCGCCTCGCCCATGAAGCCGGCAACGAATTCGCTTTCGGGGTGGCCGTAGAGCTGTTCGGGCGTGCCGCGCTGTGCGATCACGCCGTGGTCCATCACGATGATCTGATCGCTGACGGCCAGCGCCTCGCTCTGGTCATGCGTGACGTAGGCTACCGTCAGCTTCAGGCGCTGCTGGAGGTTGCGGATCTCCTCGCGCATCTCACGGCGTAATCGCGCATCGAGATTGGACAGCGGCTCGTCGAAGAGCAGCACGGCGGGCTCCAGAACGAGCGCGCGCGCCAGCGCCACGCGCTGCTGTTGACCGCCTGACAGCTCGCTGGGCATCCGGTCGTCGAAACCGACCAGCCCCACGCCCTTGAGCATTTCTCTCGCGCGCGCCGAGGCCTCGTTCTTTCGCACGCCGCTCATCCTCAGTCCGTAGCTCACGTTCTCGATCACGTTCATGTGAGGGAACAACGCGTAGCTCTGGAACATCATGCTCACGTTTCGCTCGGCCGGGCCCAGCGCCGTGACATCGCGACTGCCCATGAAGATCGAGCCCGAAGTCGGCGACTCGAGGCCCGCGATCATGCGCAGGATGGTCGTCTTGCCGCAACCGGATGGGCCGAGGATCGTGGTCAGCGTTCCTGCGGGTACATCGAAGCTGACGCCTTTCACCGCAAGCGGCGCGCGCGCGTCGGTGCCATAGCGTTTGGTGACGTCGCGAAGTTCGATGCCGTTACTCATGGAATCTTTCTTGGATTTGTCTTCTCAGGGCACTGCCGCGACGATGATCGGTACGCCTGCCCGCCGGCGTCCCAGCTTGCGTTCGCCGACAACCCATTGCACGAACGCGATGGCAACCGCCATCAGGATCATCAGCACCGTGCAGTACGCCAGCGCGACACCGTAGTCGCCATTGCCGACCCGGCCAATGATGTAGGTCGTCGCCAGCTCGTTCTCGGCCGTCACCAGGAAGATCACGGCGCTGACCGTTGTCATGGCACGCACGAAACTGTAGACCAGCGCGGCCACCAGCGCCGGTTTCAGCAGGGGCAGCACGACCTTGAAAAGCGTCTGCGAGGTCGACGCGCGCAGCATCAGCGAAGCCTCGTCGAGCGAGCGGTCGATTTGCTTGAAGGCCGCCGTCCCCGCGCGCACGCCGACCGGCAGGTTCCGGAACATGAAGCACAGCACGATGATGAGGCCGGTGCCCGTCAGTTCGAGCGGTGGTACGTTGAACGCCAGGATGTAGCTCACGCCCAGCACGGTGCCCGGAATGGCGAAGGCGAGCAGCGCCGCGAATTCGAAAACGCCCTGCCCCTTGAACTCATTGCGCGCCAGCAGCCACGCGATCAGCAGGCCGAAACCCGCAGTCAGCGGCGCAGAGATGCCGGCGAGCTTGAGCGTGGTGATCAGCGAATTCCACGCCGTGCCTGCCCACACAATGCCGAACTGCCCCCATTCGAGCGCGAAGGCCGTCCTGAAGTGATTCAGCGTGAAGGTGTAGTCGCGGCCCCACGTCTGCACGAAACCGCCCGCGAATGCGAAGAGATAGACCACCATGGTGAAGGCGATCCACGGCAGCGCGATGCCATGGATGGTGCGCCGAACGCCGTCGGGCAGCGCCATGGCAATGCCGGCGTCGCCCTTGCCGCTCACTGTCGTGTAGTTGCGCTTGCCGAGCACGCCGCGCTGGATCGCGAACACCGCCAGCGCGAAAAGCGTCAGCACCCAGGCCAGCGAAGCGGCCCGGCCCTGGTCGTATTGCGCGCCGACGATGGCGAAGAAGATGTCCGTCGAGAGCACCGAGAACTGGCCGCCCACCACGATCGGATTGCCGAAGTCGGCGATGCTTTCGATGAAGCCGACGAGAAACGCATTCGCAAGCCCCGGCTTGAGCAAGGGCAGCGTGACGGTGAAGAAGGCCCGACGGCGATCCGCCCGAAGCATCAGCGCCGCCTCTTCCAGGTTCGGCGAGACGCCTTGCACGACGCCCCGCATGATCATGAACGCAATCGGCGTGAAGGCGAACAACTGGGCGACGAGCACACCCGGCATGCCGTAGAACCACCGCGTGGGCTCGATGCCGAAGCTGCTTTCGAGCACCTGGTTCACCACGCCGGCACGGCCGAACAGCAGGATCAGGCCCAGCCCGACCACGAAGGGCGGCGTGACGATGGGCATCAGCGCAAGCACCCGCAGCGGCGCTTGCCAGCGTCGGTTGCCGCGCTCCGACATCAGGGCCATCAAGGTGCCGAGGAAGGTCGTGCCCGCGGCTGTGAGCAGAGCCAGCGCCAGCGTGTTCCAGGCGACCCCGCAGCGCACGCCGCCCGCGAGACAGCCGAGCCCCCAGATCCGTTCGGTGCCGATGCGGGCAACGAACGCTGCCATCGACCACCGGCCGTCCTCGTCGAGAAAGGCACCCGCGAGCGCCTTGCTCACCGGATAGGCGATGAACAGGGCCATCAGCACGCCGCATGCGATGACCGCGCCGGAGACGAACAGATCGCCCTTGAAGAAGCCCAGGCGCGCAATCCCGAATGCCGCGAGCAGGATGAGCGCCGAGATCGCAAGGAAGCCGCCCGCACCGATGCCGAACTGGTGGACGGGCAACTCACCAAACTGTGCTTCGAGGATCGGGAGCGTCCAGCCTTTGGCGCCGATCAGGAATCCGCTCAGCGCAAGACCGACGGCGCCCACGGCGCCGCCCACGAGCAACAGGCGGCCCTGCGCGCGGCCGGCCCGAAGCAGGCCACCGAACACGCACAAGGCCAAGCCGATGAGCCCGATATGGAGCCAGCTACGACCCTGGAAGGCGGCCTGCATCACGCCATCGGCGCCCTCGCCCTCGCCGAACACCTGCGGGATGACCTCGTACCAGGCCGTGTCCTGGATCGCATACCAGGGCAGTGCGACGTAGCCGATGAGACCGGCCGCGATGCATGTCCAGATGGGTCCGTTGGGGCTGCGCCGCCCTTTGGAGATCGAAGACACGCTAGTGCGGCAGCGAGTTGACGTCCTTTTCCCAACGCGCGATCAGTCGCCGGCGCTCGGCGCTGGCGCCGTACTTCGCGTAGTCGTAGTTGATCATCTTGATCTTCTTGAAGTCCGGCACATTGGGATCCACCGTCGTCGCCTTGTTCGACGGCAACTGATACTGCTTGGCGGCCGCGCCGAAGGTCTGCGCCTGCGGCGTGAGCGCCCATTCATAGAACTTCTTCGCCTGTTCCAGGTTGCGCGCGCCCTTCACGATGCTCATCGAACCGATCTCGGCGCCGGTGCCTTCCGAGGGCGTCGTTGTCTCGACCGGGAAGCCCTGCATCTTTTCCTGCGGCGCGTCGTGGATGAAGCTGATCGAAACCGCCGTCTCGCCGCGGGCCACCGCCTTGATCGGGCCGGTGCCCGAGCGCGTGTACTGGCCGACGTTGCGATGCAGGCCCTTGAGGTATTCGAAGGCCTTGTCTTCGCCCATCAGTTGCACGAGCGTGGCGATCATCGTGTAGGCGGTGCCGCTCGAAGCGGGATTGGCCACCTGGATGTCGCCCTTGTATTCGGGCTTCAGCAGGTCGGCCCAACTGCGCGGCACGGCCAGCTTCTTCTTCTGAATGAGTTCGGTGTTGTAGCCGAAGCCCAGCGGCCCGGAGTAGATACCGACCGTCCGATAGCCGGATTGCTGGGCCTGCTGCTGCGCCCATGGATAGAGCTGCGGCAGCGTCGGAGATTTGTATTCGAGCGTGAGGCCCATCTCGGCTGCCTGCAGATGCGGGTCGCCGGTGCCGCCGAACCAGACATCGGTCTTCGGGTTGTCTTTCTCGGCGATCAGTTGTGCGAGCGCCTCGCCGGAGCCCTTGAGCGACATGTTGAGCTTGACGCCCGTGGTGCGCGCGTACACCGTGGCAATCATGTTGCACCATTCGGCCTGGACCGAACAAATGACGTTGACGGTCTGCGCCGACGCGGCGGCCGACACACCCATCAGGACCACCGCGGCGGCAACGCGCACGAGTTTCTTCTTCATCTTGACCTCGTTCAAAAATAGAAAAGGCCCCGGGGGGCCGCGTTCAGCTTATCGCGGAGTCATCAACGGGCGGATCGGTACAAGTACCATTCGCCCAGCAAGCTTCATGCTCGCGCTTTACAACGCACAGGTATGTATCCATGAGTTTCGATCTCGTTCTTTTTGGCGGCACCGGTGACCTCGCATGGCGAAAGCTGATGCCCGCCCTGTTCCAGGCCTTCCGGCACGGCAGCCTGCCCGAGGGCGGTCGCATCATCGGCGTGGCACGCGATGACCTGAGCGACGACAGCTACCGCGAACTGATCCAATCGCGCTTCGAGGCCGTCGAAGGCGCCAAGCGACCGACGCCGGAGGAGTTCAAGCAGTTCGCCTCGCTGCTGTACTTCTTGCGCATGGACCTTTCGAAGCCCGCGGACTACCAGAAGCTCGCACAACTTCTGAAGGCACGAAATGCCGACACGGTCGTGATGTACCTGGCGACCGCGCCCGCACTTTTCACGCAGGCTGTCGAGCAGATCGCCGCGGCGGGCCTTAACGGCCCCCAGACGCGCCTCGTGCTCGAAAAGCCGCTGGGACACGACCTGGCCTCCAATCGCGCCATCAACCAGGCCGTGTGCAAGGTCCTGAACGAGCACCAGGTGTTTCGGATCGACCACTATCTCGGCAAGCCGGCGGTTCAGAACCTGTTCGCGATGCGTTTCGGCAATGCGCTGTTCGAGCCGATCTGGCGGCGTGAGTACATCGCCAACATCCAGATCACGATTGCCGAAGACCTCGGCGTGGAGAAGCGAGGTGCCTTCTACGACCAGACAGGGGCACTGCGCGACATGGTGCAGAACCATGCGCTGCAACTGGTCTGCGCAATTGGCATGGAGCCGCCGATCAATGCACATGCCGATGCGATCCGCGACGAAAAGCTCAAGGTGCTTCGCGCGCTGAAGCCCTGGACCGCCGAGGACATCGGCCTTCATGCGATTCGTGGCCAATACGTCGCAGGTACCGCGTACGGCGAGCGCGTGCAGGGCTACCGCGACGAGCCGGGCGTCGAGCCCGACAGCCGCACCGAGACCTTCGTTGCGCTGCGCACCGAGATCGCCAACTGGCGTTGGGCCGGCGTGCCGCTCTACATCCGCACAGGCAAGCGGCTGGCATCGCGCGACGCACGCATCGAGGTCAACTTCCGTCCGACACCGCACGCGATCTTCCGTGCACCGGCCAACTCGGTGAACAAGCTTGTCATCAATCTGCAGCCCAGGGACGGCCTGGAACTGCACATGCTTGCGCAAGCGCAGGGCAGCCGCCAGCGCAACGGGAGTCGCCATAACGCACCTCAGCTCGCGCCCGTACAGCTCGATCTCGACTTCGACAAGCGCTTCGGCTCGGAGCGCGTGGGCGCCTATGAGCGCCTGCTGCTCGACGTGATCGGCGGCCGGCTCAATCTGTTCGTGCGCAGCGACGAGCAGGAAGAAGCATGGCGCTGGGTCGAGCCGCTGATCGACAGCTGGTCATCCGATGGAACGCCCCGCCCCTATGCCGCAGGCACCTGGGGCCCAAGTGCATCCAGCGCGATGATCGCCCGCGACGGCTACGCCTGGGGCGAAGAACAGTAACGGCCGGCACAGCCAGCCCGGCCCGTTCGTGAAACACCGCGGAACTGGCTCTGCCAGGCCGCTGGTGTTGCCCCCGGTAGGGGGTGGGCGGCTACACGAAGTGAGCCAACCTGGGGGCGAGCCTAGCTCCTGCCTTCTTCGACGGCGTGGCAGGCAACCTTCACGCCACGCAGCGTCTGCAACTGCGGACGCTCCTTCTTGCAGCGCTCATTGGCGAGCGGGCAGCGCGGATGAAAGGTGCAGCCCGAGGGCGGATTGAGCGGGTTCGGCACCTCGCCCTGCACCGGCGTGCGCGATCGGCCCACGTGCTTCATCTGCGGAATCGCATCGAGCAGCATGCGCGTGTAAGGGTGCTGCGGTGAATCGAAGAGCTTGTGCTTGTCGGCGACTTCGACCAGGCGCCCCAGATACATCACGCCCACCTGGTCGGCCACATGGCGCACCACAGCGAGGTTGTGTGAAATGAAGAGGTAGGTCAGTCCCCGCTCGCGCTGCAGGTCCTTCATGATGTTGAGCACCTGTGCCTGCACACTCACGTCGAGCGCTGAGGTCGGCTCGTCGCAGACGAGAAACTCAGGCTGCGTCGCTAGCGCGCGTGCAATCGAAATCCGTTGGCGCTGCCCGCCGGAGAACTGGTGCGGATACTTCACCATGTCCAGCGGACTCAGGCCGACCGATTGCAGGAGTTCACCGACGCGCGCCTTCAGTCCCGGTCCTTCCTTGAGGATGCCGTGTTCGCGCAGGGGCTCGCCGACGATGTCCTCGACGATCCAGCGCGGGTTGAGGCTCGCGTACGGATCCTGGAAGATCATCTGGATGCGCCTGCGAAGCGCCTGGCCTCCACGGGTCTTGTAGATGGCATGCACGTCCTGCCCGTCGAAACGCATGCCGCCCTGCGACGGCTGGTACAAGCCCACCAGCAGCCGCGCCACCGTGCTCTTGCCGCATCCGGATTCACCGACGAGCGCCAGCGTCTTGCCGCGCTCGATCGAGAAGCTCACACCATCGACGGCCCGCAACAGCACGCGCGGCTTGCGCTCCAGGACGCGGTTGAGCCACGGTGGCGAGACATCGAAACTCTTCGCAAGGTCGTTCGCCTGCACCAATGCGCTCATACGGTTGCTCCGTAGGCCGGCGAGGCGGTGTGCGCAGCGTGCAGCCAGCAGGCGGCGCGCGTAGCGCCCGCGTTCATCAAGTCCGGCCTTTCGACGAGGCAACGATCGAAGACACGCGGACAGCGCGGGTTGTAGGCGCAGCCGCCAGGAATGGCGTTGAGCCGCGGCATGGCGCCGTCGATCTGGTTGAGGCGTTCGCGGTCCATCGTCATGTCGGGAATGGAGGCCATCAGGCCGCTTGTGTAGGGATGGGCAGGCTGATGGATCACTTCCTGCACGGGACCGACTTCGGCAATCCGGCCGGCGTACATCACGGCCACGCGATCGCAGGTCTCGGCGATCACGCCCATGTCGTGCGTGATCAGCATCACGGCCGCGCCACGTTCCTTGCAGATGCCCTTGAGCAACTGGATGATCTGCGCCTGGATCGACACATCCAATGCCGTGGTCGGCTCGTCCGCCACGATCAGCTTGGGCTCCGCAGCGAGTGCCAACGCGATCACGACGCGCTGCCGCATCCCGCCCGAGAATTGGTGCGGGTAGTGGTCGATGCGCTGCGCCGCGCCCGGAATGCCCGTGTCCTCCAGCAGCCCGATTGCGCGACGACGCGCTTCATGCTGGGGCACAGGCAGGTGGGTGCGGATGGTTTCGGTCAGTTGACGCCCGATCGTGTAGAGCGGATTCAGCGACGTCAAAGGGTCCTGAAAGATCGCGCCGATCCTGCGGCCACGGATGTGCCGCATCGCGTCGTGCCCGAGGTTGTCGATGCGTTGCCCTTCGAGACGGATTTCGCCGCTCGCGATGCGACCGGGTGGCTCGAGCAAGCCGATGATCGCCGCGCCGGTGAGCGACTTTCCCGCGCCGGATTCGCCCACCACGCCGAGGATCTCGCCCGGCGCAATGTCGAAGGAAATGTCGTCGATGGCCCGCAACGTGCCGCGGCGATGCGGAAACTCGACGACCAGATTGCTGACTTGCAGGAGAGTCATCGAAGTTTGGGATTGAGCGCGTCGCGGAGCCAGTCACCCAAGAGGTTCACGCTGAGCGCGATGAGCACCAGCATGAGGCCCGGAAAGAGCGTGATCCACCATTCGCCGGAGAACAGAAAGTCGTTGCCGGTACGGATCAACGTGCCCAGCGAAGGAGATGTCGGCGGCACCCCGACGCCCAGGAACGACAGCGTGGCCTCCGTGATGATCGCGGTCGCGACATGGATCGTCGCAAGCACCATCACCGGCCCCATCACGTTGGGCAGCACGTGCCGCATCATGATGCGCAGCGGCGCGACGCCCGTGACGCGCGCGGCCTGCACGTATTCCTTGTGGCGCTCGACCAGCGTGGAGCCCCGCACCGTGCGCGCGTACTGCACCCAGCCACTGAGCGATATCGAGATGATGAGCACGCCGAAGGCGAGCGACCCATGCGCATCGGGAAACAGCGCGCGGCCGATGCCCGCAATCAGCAGTGCGATCAGGATCGGCGGGAACGACAGCATCACGTCGCAAAGTCGCATCAGGAAGGCATCGAGCCAGCCGCCGAAGAAACCCGCGAGCAGTCCCAGCACCACGCCAACCAGCATCGAGAGCACCACCGACACCAGGCCGACCACGAGCGAAATGCGCGCGCCGAACATCACCGCCGAGAGGATGTCGCGCCCCTGGTCGTCGGTGCCGAGCAAGTACTTGCGCGTGCCCTCCGCGGCCCAGGCCGGCGGCAGGCGCGCGTCTCCGAGTTCGAGCACCGCGAGGTTGAACGGATCGTGCGGCGACACCCAGTTGGCGAACACCGCGCAGAAGACACAGGCGAAGGCGATCAGGGCCGCGAACATCGCGACAGGCGAGCTGCGAAAGCTGTGGCCGACATCGCTGTCGAGCCAGCTGGCGATTCTCTTGTTCATCGTGGAAAGTGAAAGCGGGGCCCGCCGCGGCGGGCCCCAGGCACGGGATCGTCAGGCGCTCAGGGTTGCTGCTGCGCCTTGATGCTCATCCACTTGAAGAACATGAAGTTGTCGGCGAGCTGCGTGAGCTCGACCTTCTTGCTCACGCCCCAGGCCAGCGACTGCTGATGCAGCGGCAGGTGGCCGATGTCGTCCGCATGGATCTTGAAGGCTTCCTTGATCAGCTCGTTGCGCTTGGCCTTGTCGGTTTCGGACTGGATCTTCTTGGTGATCTCGTCCAGCTTCGGATTGCAATAGGCACCAAGGTTGAACTGGCCCGCGCCCTTGTCGTCCGGACAGGCCGTCAGCGAACTGAGCGCGTTGTGCGCGTCATAGGTGGTGGGCGTCCACCCCAGCATGTAGAAGCTGGTGTCGCGGCGCAGGACCTTCGGGAAATAGCTGCCCTTGGTCTCGGCGATGAGGTTGATCTTCACGCCGATGCGAGCGAGCCCGGCGGCAACGCTCTGGCAGATCTGCGCGTCGTTGACGTAGCGGTCGTTCGGGCAGTTCATCGACACCTCGAAGCCGTTGGGGTAGCCCGCATCGGCAAGCAGCTTCTTGGCGGCGTCGACGTCGTAAGGCAGGCGCTTGTCCTGCTCCGCCGTCCAGCCGTTGACGCCGGGGCCGACCAGGAGCGCCGTCGGCCGCGAGGCGCCGCGCATCACCGTGCGCTGGATGCCCGCGATGTCGATGGCCTGGTAGAAGGCCTGGCGCACGCGCTTGTCCTTGAACGGGTTCTTGCCCTTGACGCTGGAGTAGAGCAACTCGTCACGCTTCTGGTCCATGCCCAGGAAGATGGTGCGCATTTCAGGTCCGGTGATGACGCGTGCATTGGGGCTCGCGTTGATGCGAGCGATGTCCTGCACCGGCACCGGCTCCATCACGTCGACTTCGCCGGAGATCAGCGCAGCAACGCGTGTTGCCGGATTGGCGATCGGCGTGAAGATGATCTCCTGCGCGTTGCCCTCGATCTTGCCCCAGTAGGTGGGATTGCGAACGAACACGGTTCGCACATCGGGCTGGCGCTCGCGCACGCGGTAGGGACCCGTGCCGTTGGCCTTGAAGGAAGCGGTGTTCTCGATGCCCTTGCGTTTGTCGACCGGCTTGGCGGCGCCGTTCTCCTCGCACCATTTCTTGCTCATGATCATGGTCAGCGTGATCACGTCGGGCAGGATCGGGAATGGTCCGTTGGTCTCGATCTCGATCGCGTAGTCGCCGACCTTGCGCACCTCCTTGATGTCGCTCAGCGTGGCCTTCATGTCGGAGCCGTCGCCCTTGGCGCGCGCGAAGGTGAACACGACGTCGTCGGCAGTGAACGGCGTGCCGTCATGGAACTGCACGCCCTTGCGCAATTCGAAGCGCCAGACGTTCGGCGAGGTCTGCTTCCAGCTCGTGGCGAGCAAGGGCGCGAGGCTCAGGTCCTTGTTGCGACCCACGAGCGGCTCGTAGGCATTGGCGGTGACGCTCAGCTGCAGCGATTCATTGAGCGAGTGCGGGTCGAGAGAGAGTGCATCCCCCTGGTTGGCGATGCGGATGGTTTGAGCACCGGCCACCAGACTCGTGGCTGTCAGCACGGACAGGATCGCCGCCGCGACAACGTTTTTCTTCAGACTCATGAGAAGCACTCCTCGGGGTTGGAAAGGTTCAAGAGGCCGTCTGGGCCATCTTGCTTCTGGGTTTGCCGACCGCAGCGGCCAGCGGCATGCCCTGTTCGATCAATCCCGCATGCAAAGCGGCACCGAGCGGCAGGATCTCGTCATTGAAGTCGTATCGACTGTTGTGCAGGAAGGCGCCGCCCCTGGCGTCCTGCCCGATGCGCAGATAGGCGCCTGCCTTTTTCTGCAGCATGAAGGAGAAGTCCTCGGCGCCCATGCTGGGCTCCATGTTGCGCTCGACGTTGTGCGCGCCGACCAGCGATTGCGCGACGTCACCCGCGAACTGCGCTTCCGGCGCGGTGTTGATGGTCGCGGGATAGATGCGCTCGAACTTGACGTGCGCTGTGGCCCCGAAGCCCGCGGCGACGGCACTGCACAGTTCGGTGAGCCGCTGCTCCACCTGCTCCTGCACCCGCGAACTGAAGGTCCGCACCGTGCCCACGAGCGTGGCCTTGCCGGGCACGACGCTCATCGCGCCGAGATCGCCTGCATTCACCGCACAGATGCTGATCACGGCGGCATCGATGGGTCGAACATTGCGCGACACGATGCTCTGCACCGCCGTGATGATGTGCGCGGAGACCACCACCGGATCGACGGTCAGATAGGCATGCGCGCCATGCCCGCCCTTGCCTGTGACCTCGATCGTGATGCGATCCGCCGCGGCCATCATCGCGCCGCGATTGATGCCCACGGTGCCGGCAGGCAACCCCGGCCAGTTGTGCATCGCATACACCGATCCAACCGGGAAGCGATCGAAGAGACCGTCCTCGATCATCACGCGCGCGCCGGCGAAACCTTCCTCGCCCGGCTGAAAGATCAGCACCGCGGTGCCGTCGAAGTTCCGCGTTTCCGCAAGATAGCGCGCCGCGCCGACGAGCATCGCGGTGTGGCCGTCGTGCCCGCAGCCGTGCATCAGTCCGTTCTTGGACGATCGCCATGCGAATTCGTTGTCTTCGCACATCGGCAATGCATCCATGTCGGCGCGCAAGCCGATCATGCGGCCGCTGGTGGTCGAGTTGCCGCGAATGACGCCCACCACACCAGTCTTGCCGATACCGGCATGTATCTCGTCGACACCGCAGGCCCGCAGGGCTTCGGCCACGCGGCCGGAGGTGTAGACCTCCTCGAAGCCGAGTTCGGGATGCGCGTGCAGATCGCGTCGGAACGCGGTGATTTCGGGATAGAAGCGCGCGATGTGCGCGAACGCTCTTCCGGCCGCTTGCAGACGTAGCTCAGTCATTCAGTGTGCTCCAGCATTGCCGACACGCAGACGCGGATCGACCACGAAGTAGAGCAGATCGACCACGAGATTGATGACGACGAAGATGAGGGCGATCAGGCAGAGATAGGCCGCCATGACCGGGATGTCGGCGAAGGTCACCGCCTGGATGAAGAGCAGGCCCATACCGGGCCATTGAAAGACGGACTCCGTGATGATCGAGAAGGCGATGAGTCCGCCCAGCTGAAGCCCCGTGATGGTCATCACGGGCACCAATGTGTTCTTGAGTGCGTGTCCGAAATGGATCGATCGGTCCGAGAGGCCGCGTGCACGCGCGAACTTGATGTAGTCGGTGCGCAGCACCTCGAGCATCTCCGCACGCACGAGACGCATGATCAGCGTGAGTTGAAAGATGGCGAGTGTTGCGGCGGGCAGCACGATGTGAACCCAGCCGTCGCTGTTCAGGAGGCCGGTGCTCCACCAGCCGAGCCGCACGGTCTCGCCGCGCCCGAAACTCGGGAGCCAGCCGAGCAACACCGCGAAGACGAGGATCAGCAGGATGCCGATCAGGAAGGTGGGCAGGGAGACGCCCAGCAGCGAGATCATCATGAACAACTGGCTCATGAAGGAGCCGCGCCGCAGCGCCGCGTAGACACCCATCGGGATGCCGATCGCCAGTGCCAGGATGGCGGCGACCATCGACAGTTCGAGCGTTGCCGGAAAGCGCTCTGCGATCAGGCGGGACACCTTCGCGCCTTGACGAAGACTGAGCCCGAATTCGCCCTGTGCCGCATTGACGAGGAAGTGCCAGAACTGCACGAAAAAGGGCTGGTCGAGCCCCAGGGCAGCGCGTAGTTCACGGATCTGCTGGGGCTTCGCGTCCTGTCCGAGCAGGAACACGACGGGATCGCCGACGTACTGGAAAAGGAGGAAGGCGATGAAGGCAACCGCGACCATGACGATCACGGCCTGAATCAACCGGCGCAGTATGAAAGCGATCATTCAGCAGATGAAATGTTCATCGATGCTAGCAGAGCAAAGTACATGCCCATGCGGGAGTTCCCCGGGGTTCGTGCCCTGTGTTCGCCACGGTTTGCGCCATGAAAAAAGCCACCCGACTTTCGCCGGGTGGCTTTCAAGACTTCCCATTGAAGCTGGCTTGCGCCAGCGTCAGATCAGAAAGCGTGACGGATACCGAAGTCGTAACCGATCGAGTGTTGCGCCACGGGCGTGAGTGGCACGCCATTGACGGTGACCGGGGTCGTGTAGAAGGCAGGGCCGCCGACGATCAGAGCAGCGCCATCCTTGTTGTTCACGTAGCCGACCGTTGCGTACAGAGCCGTACGCTTCGACAGGTTGTGCACGTAACCCAGGGCCCACTTGTCAGCCTTCGGATCCGAGAACAGACCCGTCAGTTGGTTCAGGTTGCTGGTGTTGTTGTACTTCACCGTCGAGTACGAAGCGCGGATCAGGCCAGGGCCGACCGGCACGGTCACACCGATGAGGCCGCCATTGGCGCCCGGGTTGCCGAATGCGAACGGGTTGGTCACGCCGTTGACGAAGCCAGACGAGCTGTCGTTCTTGAGCGTGTTGTTCGAGTATTCACCGAACAGCTTCACGACACCGAAGTCCCACGATGCGCCGAGGTTCCAGATGTCGAGGTTTTGCGTGGTGCCAGCGAAGTAGTTCGAAGCAACGGTGCTTTGGCCGTAAGCGAGAGCGACATCCAGCGGGCCGTTGGCGTAGCCGACGCGACCACCGATGTAACGGCCAGCGCGGCCATTGGTACCAGGAGCGGTCGGGTTAGCAATGAACGCTGCTGCGCCCGGAGGGGTCAGACCACCCGGATCGTAGCTGGTGTTCTCGTTCATGGCGTACATCACCTGACCGTAGAAACCACCCAGGTTCGGCGGCAGGAAGTAGCCGACCGAGTTGTTGGCACGCACGTAGTTGGTGTTGGCGGTGAAGCCGCTGGGTGCGCCAGGACCGAAGCCGCTGGCCGTCGAGATCAGGTTGGTACCGGCGCCGTTGGTGCCGAACGGATCGAACACGGTGTCGTTCCAGAAGGTCGGGACGTAGTCACGGCCGAGGCGGACTTCACCGAATGCACCCGACAGGCTCACCGTCGAACGACGGTTGAAGAACTGGTTGCTGCCGGTGGTGAAGTTGTTGATGCCGGCGCCAGCGGTGCCGTCGTCGTTGCCCAGAGCAGCTTCGAGCCAGAAGCTGGCTGCGAGACCGCCACCCAGATCTTCCGTACCGCGGAAACCCAGACGGCTGGAGTTGTAGCCCGAATTGGTCAGGGCGGTGCGGCTCGTCTTGATGCTGGTGCCCGTCAACGGGAGTTCCGACGTATTCGAGTAGCTGCTGACAGCAGCGTCAACCACGCCGAACAGCGTAACGGACGACTGAGCCGAGGCAACACCGGCGACAGCCAGAGCAGCCAGGGCAACTAGAGATTTTTTCATTGCAAGTTTCTCCAAGGTTAAACATAGGGCTCCGGTGCGAAGGGCTCACCGTGACTGGCACTTTTGTGCTCCCACCGGACCCCGGGCCAACCTCCTTTTGGGAAGTTGTCGCTATTGCACCAGAGCCGATCCGTCAGGGCAAAACAATTCGCCCGAAAAACCAGCCGGGTCCGGCGTTTCGTTGCACTGCTGCAACAAAGGTCGGCCGACCCCTGCGTCACCACGATGTGAAACCTGAGTCGCTGCGTTTGTTACTTTCCGTAGATCGGTTCAAATCGCCTCATGAACCGATCGCTCGACGCCGTTGTGGGGGTAGCAGACGCGGCGCTGCGTACCCTGTTTGCCAAACCGCACGCGACACGGCCCACCCCTTCGCCCGACACACCTTCGAGCTCCTTGAACGACGCTGAACGGCGCGAGGCGGGCGCGCTGATGCGCGTCAACCACGTGGGAGAGGTTTGCGCACAGGCGCTTTACACGGCGCAGGCCGCCGTGACCCGTGATGCCGCACTGCGCGTGCATTTCAGCGACGCGGCGCGCGAAGAAACCGATCACCTCGCCTGGACGCAACAGCGACTCGACGAACTGGGCGCTCGCCCTTCGATGTTGAATCCGCTGTGGTATTTCGGCGCCTTTGGCCTGGGCCTGGTCGCGGGGCGTCTTGGCGACGCACTGAGCCTCGGCTTCGTGGCCGAAACCGAGCGCCAGGTCGAAGCGCATCTTGATGGCCACCTCGACCGACTGCCGGCAGGCGACACGGCATCGAGAGCGGTGATCAATCAGATGAAGTTGGATGAAGCGCGCCACGCCTCGCAAGCGTGGAGCGCCGGTGCCAAGGAATTGCCGCCGCCGGCCAAGGCACTGATGCGTGCTGCGGCACGTGTCATGACGACGGTCGCGCACCGCATCTGAGCGGGCGCAGGCCTGGCACTCAGAGATCGATCAGATCGAAACTGGTCGTGATTTCGGCTGTCTTCCCCAGCATGACGCTGGCCGAACAATAGGTGTCGTGACTCAGTGCGATCGCCCGCTCGACTGCGGCGGCAGGGATGCCTTTGCCCGCCACGGTGAAGTGCATGTGAATTTTCGTGAAGACCTTGGGATCCTTCTCGGCGCGTTCGCTGGTCAGCTTGACGCTGCAGCGCTCGACCTGGTGCCGGCCGCGCTTCAGGATCAGCACGACGTCATAGGCGGTACAACCGCCGGTACCGGCCAGCAGGGTCTCCATGGGTCGAGCCGCGAGGTTCTGGCCGCCGTTTTCGGGTTTCGCGGCGTCGGGGGCGCCGTCCATCATCAGGACATGGCCGGTCCCGGTCTCTGCGACGAAGCCCATCGCCGATCGGGCGCCGGTATTGCCGGTCCAACTTACTGTGCATTCCATCTTGCCGACTCCATATTCAAGTTCGTTCCATGCGGCGAGAGACAAAAACTCTCATCAGCGTGAATTTATGTTCGAAAAGCGCCACGGGCTTGTTGCAATGCAACAAACAGTCGATATACTTTATTTCATCGCACACGAACCCGTGTGCACCGGTTGTCTCCTCCACCCTCCCAATTGGTGGATTTAGCCCCGAGTCGCAAGGCTCGGGGCTTTTTTCTTGGGTGTTGCTCTTGGGTGTTGCCAGTCCCTGGAGCCGCTGCAGCGACGGGCCTATGATCGCGGCCCTATGTCCACGACCACGCCAGCCGCCGCCACACTCACCCCTGCCGACTACCTCAAGAGGATCCTGACCGCGCGCGTCTACGACGTTGCAGTCGAATCGGCCCTTGAACCGGCGCGCGCGCTCAGCGCAAGGCTCGGCAATACCGTGCTGCTCAAGCGTGAGGACCAGCAACCCGTTTTCAGCTTCAAGCTGCGGGGCGCCTACAACAAGATGGCGCACTTGAGCCCAGAACAGCTCGCCAACGGCGTGATTTGCGCTTCCGCCGGCAATCACGCGCAGGGCGTGGCCTTGGGCGCGCGCAAGCTCGGCACGCGCGCGGTGGTCGTGATGCCGGTGACAACACCCCAGCTCAAGATCGACGCAGTGCGCGCCCTCGGTGGCGAGGTGCATTTGCACGGCGACAGCTATTCCGATGCCTACGTCTACGCCCTCGAGCAGCAGAAAGCGCACGGCCTGACCTTCGTGCACCCCTTCGACGACCCCGATGTGATCGCCGGCCAGGGCACCATCGCGATGGAGATCCTGCGCCAGCATCAGGGGCCGCTGCACGCGGTGTTCGTCGCCATCGGCGGTGGCGGACTCGTCGCCGGCGTGGCGAGCTACATCAAGGCATTGCGGCCCGAGATCAAGGTCATCGGTGTGCAGATGAACGATTCGGACGCCATGATCCAGTCGGTCGCCGCCCACGAACGCGTTGCACTTCCCGATGTGGGCCTGTTCTCCGACGGCACCGCGGTCAAGCTGGTCGGCGAGGAAACGTTCCGCCTGGCGTCCGGCCTGGTGGACGAGTTCATCGCGGTCGACACGGACGCTGTTTGCGCCGCGATCAAGGACGTCTTCATCGACACGCGCAGCATCGTCGAGCCCGCAGGCGCGCTCGCGGTGGCCGCGATCAAGCAGTACGTCGAGGAGCGCGGCACGCGCGGCGAAACCTATGCCGCCATCCTGTGCGGCGCCAACATGAATTTCGACCGGCTGCGCTTCGTCGCCGAGCGCGCCGAGGTGGGCGAAGAGCGCGAGGCACTTTTCGCGGTGACGATCCCCGAGGAGCGCGGCAGCTTCCGGCGCTTCTGCGAACTGGTCGGCCAGTTGCCGGGCGCCTCGCGCAACGTGACGGAGTTCAACTACCGCATCAGCGATGCAAAGGAAGCCCATGTCTTTGTCGGCCTGACCACGACGACGCGGGGCGAATCGAAGACCATTGCGGACACTTTCGTGGCGCACGGCTTCGGCGCCATCGACCTCACGCACGACGAGCTCGCCAAGGAGCACATTCGCCACATGGTGGGCGGCCGCACCGGGCTGGCGCACGAAGAACGCCTGCTGCGCTTCGTGTTTCCGGAACGCCCGGGCGCGCTGCTGAAGTTCCTGAGCCTGTTGCGGCCGAACTGGAACATCAGCCTTTTTCACTACCGCAACCAGGGCGCCGACTATGGTCGCATCCTGGTAGGACTTCAGGTGCCTGCGGCCGACACCGCGGCCTTCGACGAATTCCTGCAGGCACTCGGCTACCCCTTTGTCGAAGAGACCAGCAATCCCGCGTATCGGTTGTTCTTGCAGGCCTGACGGCCCGCGCGCTCAGCGCCGCGGTGCCAGTGGCGTCAGAGGGCGTGGCGGAGCCGGCGCAGTGGTTGGAGCGGCTGTTGTTGGCGCAGAAATCACTGGCGGCGTCATGACAGCCAGCGGACGCGTCGGCAGTTGCAGCGTCAGTGCAGGCGATGTGTCGACGCTGGCGCCGAGCGACGCGGCACGGGTGCTGACCGACTGCAAGACGTAGCCTTCCGCAACCGTGGCCCCCACCTTGAAGGGGCGAGGCGGCTTGCCGTCAACCGCGATGAGCGCGGCACCCTGCTTGTCGGCATCGGCCACCACGCCGAGCAGCGAAAAGCGGCTCGCCGCTTCAGGCGTGACCACAGCCGCAGTCTGCGCCGAAACGGCGCCCAGCATTTGCGCCACCGCGGCGGGATCCGGGTCGGCCTGTGCCTTGGTCACGGCGGGCGGGGCGATAGCGTCCGCCGGCGCGGCCAGGCGCAGTCCCCAGAACACGATGCTCGCCGCCGCGAGCGCCCAGAGACCTGTCGTCGTGACGGCCACGGGCCATCGGGCGGGTGCGTAAGGAACTGACATGGAGGCGGATTATCATTCAGCGGATGCGGCAATCGCCGCCACTCCGACGCGTTCAACTCCTCCATGCTCCTTTCTCACCGCTCCCTTTCGCGCTCCATCCAGCGCGGCTTCACGCTGATCGAACTGATGGTCGTGCTGGTCATCATCGGCGTGCTCGCCGCGTTGATCGTGCCGAACGTCATCGAACGCGCCGACGACGCCCGCGTGACCGCCGCCAAGACCGACATCAATAACCTGATGCAGGCGCTCAAGCTCTACCGGCTCGACAACCAGCGCTATCCGACGGGCGAGCAGGGCTTGCAGGCACTCGTCGCCCGCCCGACCGCCGGTCCCGCCGCACCCAACTGGAAGCCGTATATCGACAAGTTGCCCAACGATCCCTGGGGGCACCCCTACCAGTATCTGAACCCGGGCGTGAAGGGCGAAATCGATGTGCTTTCGCTCGGCGCTGACGGCCAGCCCGGCGGCGAAGGCAAGAATGCCGACATCGGCAGCTGGCAGTAGGCACCGCTGCCGTCATCCCCACGAGACTCGCAGCGGGACAGGCGGCTTCACGCTCCTCGAACTGCTGGTGGTCATCTCGATCATCGCGCTGGCAACGGCGGGCGTCGGGTTTGCGATACGGGATTCCAGCCAGGCGACGCTAGACCGCGAAGCCGTCAGGCTCGCCGCCTTGCTCGAGTCCGCCCGCGCGCAATCGCGCGCAAGCGGCGTCGTCGTGCGATGGCGCCCGATGCCGGAGGGCCCTGGCAACTTCAGCTTCGATGGTCTACCGACGGGATCGCTTCCCACGGCATGGCTTTCCGACGGCATCACGGCGCAGCCAATGGCTGCGGGCGCGCCTGTCGCGGCACTGCAGTTGGGTCCGGACCCGATCATCGCTGCGCAACAGGTGCTGATCACCTCCGAGGGGCCGCCCAGCCGCAGCCTGCTCATCGGCACCGACGGCCTGCGGCCCTTCGCGGTGATTTCGCCATGAAGCACCAGCGCCCCGCCCATGTCCGGCTGCGCCAGGCCGGCTTCACGCTGATCGAGGTGCTCGTCGCCCTGGGCATCGTCGCCATTGCGCTGATGGCCGGCACCCAGGCGACGATGGCGCTGACCCGCAATGCGCAACGCCAGTCCGACGTGATGCTGGCCCAGATCTGCGCAGAGAACGAGCTCATCAAGGCCCGCCTCGCCAAGCAGATGCCTGCCATCGGCGATGCCGGCTTGACCTGTACGCAGGCTAATGTGGTCTTTGGCGTGACTGTCTCGACCACGGCAACGCTGAACCCCAACTTCCGTCGCGTGGACGTGCAAGTGCGCGACGCCGACGATGCGCCCGTGCTGGGGATCTCCACCGTCGTGGGACGCTACTGATGCGGACATCGCGCGGCTTCACCCTCATCGAGCTCCTCGTGGCGATCTCCGTCATGGCGCTGCTCGCGATCATGAGCTGGCGCGGGCTGGATGGCATGGCCCGGTCGCAGGCCATCAACCGCGAACGCGGCGACGCCGTGCTGACGCTGCAGACCACGCTGTCGCAATGGAGCGCCGACCTCGACGCCACCGTGGCCCTGTTGCGAACGCCCGCCATGGACTGGGATGGCCGCGTGCTGCGCCTCACCCGACGCAGCACCGACGCCTCCGTGCCTTCGGTCTACGTCGTGGCCTGGACGGTGCGCACCGATGCCGCCACCGGCACACACTGGAGTCGCTGGCAGTCTCCCGGCTTCGCCACCCATGACGAATGGCAGCAAGCCTGGGACCGCGCTTCCGCCTGGGCGCAAGGCGGCGGCAGCCAGGCGGGCGATGCCCAGGTCGATCTGATGCCGCTGACCGACTGGCAGGTTTCCTACTTCCGCAATGACATCTGGGGGCCTGCGGTCAGCGCCGAAACCCTGGGGACGACCACCCCGCTGCCTGACGGCGTTCGACTGGTGATCGGTCTTCCGCAAGGCGCGTCGCTTGCGGGTCTGATCACCCGCGACTGGGTGCGCCCTTCCGTGACGGTGCCCAAGACATGAAGCAGAGGCGAACCCAACTCGGCGCGGCGTTGCTGACGGCCATGCTGACCGTCACGCTCGTCGCGACGTTTGCCGTGGGCGCGCTCTGGCAGCAATGGCGTGCCACCGAGGTCGAGGGCGCCGAGCGCGCGCGGATGCAAGCGAGCTGGGTGCTGATCGGCGCACTCGACTGGTCACGCCTGATCCTGCGGGAAGATTCGCGCGCCAATACCGGCGCCGATTACCTGGCCGAGCCCTGGGCCATTCCGCTGGCCGAAGCCAAGCTGGCGAGCTTCCTGGCTGGCGACAAGAACGTCTCGAGCGACCAACTCGAAGGGCTGCCGGACGCCTATCTTTCGGGACAGATCATCGACGCCCAATCCAAGCTCAACGTGATGAATCTGGTCCAAGGCGGCAAGCCAGTGCTTTCGTCGGTCGAGGCGTTCAAAAAACTGTTCGCGTTGCTGGGCCTCCCGGAAGCGGAGGTCTCGACACTGACCAGCAACCTGCAACGCGCCCTGCCAGCCGCGGCCGCCGTGCCGACCAGCAACACCGGTACCGTCACCGACACGACATCCAACACTGCCGGATCCACCGGTACCACCGCCAACACGACAACGACGACACCCACGACAACAACGCCTGTGACAACCACCGACACCAGCACGGCGACCACTGGGCCCCTCATGCCCCAGCACACCGCCCAACTGGTCTGGCTCGGGCTGTCACCTTCCACGGCGGCGGCGCTGGAACCCTATGTCACGGTGCTGCCGACGACCACGAAGCTCAACCTGAATACCGCCAGCGCAGAGGCCATCTATGCAAGCGTGTCCAAGCTGGACCTTGCGGGCGCCAAGAGGCTGGTTGAAGCTCGGGCGCGAAAGTACTTCAAGTCCATAGCCGACGCGAACCTGCTTGTCCAGGAAAGCTCGACGCAGTTCACCGACGCTGACCACACCGTTGCTACCAACTATTTCGAAGTGCATGCCCGCCTGCGCCTCGATAACGCCTGGGTCGAGGAACAAACCTTGCTGCGGCGCGACAACCTCGACGTCCGCATCGTGTGGCGCGAACGTGGCGCAGGCGCCACGTTGCCCCCATCCAAATCCTGAAGCTTTTGCGTTTGTCAGTCTTTTGGGTCACAAATAAGCGCAACGCCCGTAGCATCGCGGCAAGTCGCTATCAATTCTGTAGCAACCACTGTGGCCTCACTCCTACAATGACGGCCCCTTACCTCCTTGGACGCCCGTGCTGCTTGTAACCATTCCTGTCACATCCGCATCGGCCACCACCGAATACGGCTGGGCGGACTGGTCCAGCGACGGCCGCAAGCTGCGGTCGCAGGGGACTGCGCCCGCTGCGTTGTTGCCGACGAGCGATGAAGTCATCGTCGGCGTGCCCTCCGCCGCGATCTCCTGGCACCAGGTGACGTTGCCGCAAGGTAGCCTGAGCAGCCCCGCGCGTTTGCGCTCGGTACTCAACGGCCTGCTCGAAGACCGCCTGCTCGACGAGCCTGAAGCCCTGCACTTTGCCCTCGAACCCGGTGCCCGCGCCGATTCGCCTGTCTGGGTGGCGGCATGTAACCGCCTCTGGCTGCAAGGTGCCGTGCAGGCCCTCGAAACAGCAGGCCGGCGCGTCACGCGCATCGTTCCCGAATTCACGCCGCGACCGGCGGGCGTTCCTTCGACGCTCATCGCCATCGGCGAGCCCGATGCACCACTTTGCGTGGTCTGCGGTGCCGAGGGTGTTGCCATGCTGCCGCTCGACGCCGCCGCCCTTTCGCTGGCCGGACCGCTCCCTCCGGGTTCCACCGCACTCGCCGAGCCTGCRGTTGCCGAACTCGCAGAGAGTGTGCTCGGGCAGCGCGTGCCCATTGTCAAGCCGGCGGAACGATGGCTACAGGCCACCCAGTCACCCTGGGATCTGGCGCAATTCGACCTCGCGTCCACCGGACGAGCCCGCGCGAGCAAGAAGGCCGTCGCCGTCGCCCGCGAACTCTGGCGCGCACCGCGGTGGCGTGCTGCGCGCTGGGGGGTGTTGATCCTGCTGCTCACGCAACTCATCGGCCTCAATGCATGGGCGTGGAAAGAGCGCAACGCCCTTGCGGCCAAGCGCGGCGCCGTACGCAACGTGCTCACGCAGACCTTTCCTTCGGTGCAACTAGTGGTCGATGCACCCGTTCAGATGACACGCGAAGTCGCAGCCCTGCAGCAAGCCACCGGCGGCGTCACCGCCAACGATCTCGAACCCATGCTCGGCGCCCTGGCGGCAAGTCTTCCCCCGGGCCGCACGCCGACGGCCATCGACTTCAGCGGTGGGCAACTCCGGCTGCGCGGCCTCGGCCTCCAACCTTCCGAGACCGGCAAGGTGACGGCCGCCCTTTCATCGCGCGGCTACAACGCGCGCAGCGAGGGCGACCTCCTCCTCGTCCAGGTGGAGGCCACGCGATGAAGTGGCTCGACGTCATCGAAGCACGCCGCAAGGCCTGGTGGTCCGAATTGGACGTGCGCGAACAACGCATGATCCTCGCAGCCGGCACGCTGGTGCTGGTCGCCTTGTTCTGGTGGGTGGGGCTGGCGCCCGCGCTGCGCACGCTTTCCTCCGCGCCCGGCGAGCATGCCCAGCTCGACGCCCAGTTGCAGCAGATGATCAACCTCCAGGCGCAGGCAAAAGCCTTGCAGTCGCAGCCGCGCGCAAATCGCGACGACGCCCTGCGAAGCCTGGAAACATCGGTGCGCAAGGACCTCGGCGGTGTCGCCCAGTTGCAATCCGCCGGAGCAGGCGAAGGTGCGACCATCGCGCTTCGCGGCGCGCAGGCCGAAGCGCTGGCGCAGTGGCTCACCCAGGCCCGCAACAACGCCCGTGCGGTGCCTCGCGAAGTGCACCTGACCCGCAACACACAGAACGCACAGAGCGACAAGGCGCCGCCGGCATCCCCGGCCGCCGAACCTTCGGGCGCGCGCTGGGACGGCACCCTGGTGATGAGCCTGCCGGCACGCTGACTCGCATGGCCGCGTCTTCTTCCTCATCCACCTCAGCTGCAGCCGGCTGGCGCTGGGCCGTGCTCGGTGCGCTGATCGGCATTGCGCTAGCCCTGTCCTTCTTCGCCCCGGCACGTTGGCTGGCGGCTGGCCTTTCGCAATGGACCAACGGCCACCTGCAGCTCGTCAACGCACGCGGCACGATCTGGACCGGCACGGCCGGGCTGGTGTTCGCCAGCGGCGTCGGCGGCGCCGAACCCGTCTCACTGCCGGGCACGCTCGGCTGGACGGTGCGGCCGCGTTGGGATGGCGTGACGGCGGCGCTCGACATTCCGTGCTGCGCCGTCAAGCCGCTGGAGTTCAGGGCGCGCCCGCGCGCGAGCGGCCTCGAACTCGAATGGCGCGACGGCCAGTCCCGATGGCCCGCGGCCCTGCTCACCGGCTTCGGTGCACCATGGAACACGCTCAAGCTCGAAGGCGTGCTGGACGTTTCGATGCAGGCATTCACCCTGCGCTGGAACGGCCCACGGCTGGCAATCGCCGGCCATGCGACGCTCGATGCGGTCGACATTTCCTCCAGCCTTTCGACCTTGAGGCCGATGGGCAGCTATCGCATCGCTCTCGAAGGAGGGTCATCGCCGACCTTCCTGCTGACCACCCGCGACGGAAGTCTGCAACTCAGCGGCAGCGGCCGATGGAACGGGACCTCGCTGCATTTCGACGGCGAGGCAAGCGCCGCGCCGGGGCGGGAAGACGCGCTTTCGAACTTGTTGAACATCATCGGGCGGCGCGAAGGCGCCCGCTCGCTCATCACATTGGGTTGACCATGAAGCCAAGAACTTCGTACGGCACCCGCATCGGCACCCTCGCGCTCGCAGCGCAGATGCTGGTCGCGGCCTGTATGCCCCCCTTCGCATTCGCGCAGGAAGTCGCCGCACCGCGTCGCGGCGAGCCGATCACGCTGAACTTCACCAACGCCGAGATCGAATCGGTCGCGCGGACCATGGCGGTCGTGACCGGTCGCGACGTGGTCGTCGACCCGCGCGTCAAGGGACAGATCACGCTGCAGACCGATCGGGCGATCTCTCCGGAGGCGGCGTTCAACCAGTTCGCCGCGGCGCTGCGCCTGCAGGGCTTCGCGATCGTGCAATCCGAAGGCCTCTACAAGGTGGTGCCCGAGGCCGATGCCAAGCTGCAGAGCAACGCGGTGACCACGACCACGCCGACGGCGTCGAGCGTGAGCGGCAACCAGATCATCACCCAGGTCTTCAAGCTCAACTACGAGTCGGCCAACAGCATGCTGCCGGTCCTGCGTCCGTTGATCGCGCCCAACAACACGATCAACGTGAACCCGGGCAACAACTCGCTGGTCATCACCGACTATGCGGAAAACATGCGTCGCCTGGCGCGCATCATTGCCGCGCTCGACGTGCCCAACGCATCCGACATCGACGTCATCCAGCTCAAGTACTCGGTGGCGTCCGACATGGTGCCGCTGGTCACGCGCCTGCTCGAAGGCGGCACCAGCACTGGCGGCGCCGTGCCCGGCGCTGCGCCGGGCACGGCGGACGCATCGTTCCGCACCACGCTGCTCGCCGATCCGCGCGGCAACTCGATCATCGTGCGCGCCGCCAATCCCGCGCGCGCCCAATTGGTCCGCACGCTGATCGACAAGCTCGACCGCCCGCCGCTCGATACCGGCAACGGCGCAGCGGGCAATGTGTACGTGGTCTATCTGAAGAACGCCGATGCGGTCAGGCTGGCCGTCACGCTGCGCGCCGCGATGTCCGCCGAAGCGCGCGGCGGTGCCGGCGCCACGGGCACCAATCCGTCGCAGACCGGCGCAGCTGCCCAGGCCACGACGGCTCAGACGGCCAGCAACCTCGGGGGCATGTCCCAGAACCCCGCGGCAACCGCGCCGGTCAACAACGCGAACCAGCCTTCGACCGGCGGCCAAATTCAGGCCGACCCATCGACCAACTCGCTGATCATCACCGCCTCCGAACCACAGTACCGTCAAATTCGCGCCGTCATCGACAGGCTCGACGGCCGACGCGCGCAGGTCATGATCGAGGCGCTGATCGTCGAAGTCAACGCCACCAAGGCGGCGCAATTCGGCGTCCAGTGGCAGAGTGCGATCGGCAACAACGGCGTCATCGGCACCAACTCCAGCCTGTCCGGCGCCAATATCCTGGCGCTCACCGGAGCCCTGATAGCCAACACCCCCGCGACGAGCGCTGCGGCATTGGCGGGCCTGGGAGGCGGGCTCAACGTCGGCGGCGGGTCCAAAGTTGGCGGCCAGTTCGTGCTCAATGCGATCGCCAACTTCTTCAGCAGCGACGCCGATGCCAATCTGCTGTCGACGCCGAATCTCCTGACCCTCGACAATGAAGAGGCCAAGATCGTCATCGGCCAGAACGTCCCGTTCGTCACCGGCAGTTTCGCCAGCCAGCCGACGGCCGCCGGGGTGAATCCGTTCACGACCATCGAACGCAAGGACGTGGGTCTGACGCTTCGCGTGCGCCCGCAGATCAACGAAAACGGCACCGTGAAGATGACGGTGTTCCAGGAAACTTCCACGGTTCAGGCCGGAACCGAAAACGCGGCCAACGGCCCGACCACCAACAAGCGCTCGATCGAATCCAGCGTGCTGGTCGAAGACGGTGGCCTGGTCATGCTGGGCGGCTTGCTGTCCGACAACTACAGCAACAACATCGACGGGATCCCGCTGGCCCGCGACATTCCGGTGCTCGGCAACCTCTTCAAGAGCGAAAACCGCAAGCGGGACAAGTCCAATCTGATGATGTTCCTGCGGCCTGTCGTGATGCGTGACGCGGCCACGACTGCCGGGGTCGCCAACGAGAGATACGACACGATACGGGGCCTGCAGCAGCAGGTGCAACCCGAGAGCAATGCAATGCTGAGCAACGTGAACGGAGCACCGATAGTGCCGGCGCTGCCCGAGCCTCGGCGCAGCGAGGCAGGCAGCCTCCGAAAGGAAGGCACCATGCTCATTCCGCCGCCGGTGGCGCCGGTCCAGAAGCTCGGGTCCTCGCCCTTGAAAGGCGCCTTGCCGCCGACGGCGGATCCGGCGACTTCACGCGAACTGCCTTAGCGTCGGGCCGCGTTGTCGAACCCGATGCTGCGCTTGATAATTCCCCATTGCCTTCGAATGAGAGCCGAGAGGCATTGATGCGCTACCCTCTTCCCTACGCTTTCGCGCGCGGCCAGCAGCTGCTGCTCGAAGAAACGGACCCCGGCCAGTTCACGCTCTGGATGCCGAGGGTGCCGCCGCGCAGCGCGCTCGGCGAGGTCCTGCGCAAATACCCGGTCAAGCTCTTCGAGCCGCTCGCCCCCGAGCAGCTTGCGCAGCGCATCAGCGCCGCCTACGCGCAGGGCGAATCGAACGCCGCGGCCGTGGTGAGCGAAGTCCAGAGCGACGCCGATCTCTCGCGGATGATGCAGGAGCTCCCTGCCGTCGAGGACTTGCTCGAATCGGCCGGCGACGCCCCGATCATCCGGATGCTCAACGCGCTGCTCACGCAGGCGGCGCGCGACGGCGCGAGCGACATCCACATCGAGCCCTATGAGCGGACATCGTCGGTGCGTTTCCGCATCGACGGAACGCTGCGCGAAGTGGTCCAGCCCAATCGCGCGCTGCACGCGGCGTTGATCTCGCGGCTGAAGATCATGGCCGACCTCGACATCTCCGAGAAACGCTTGCCGCAGGACGGCCGCATCAGCCTGCGCATCGGCACGCGGGCGGTCGACGTGCGCGTGTCGACGCTGCCTTCCGCGCACGGCGAGCGCGCGGTGCTGCGCTTGCTCGACAAGTCGGAAAGCAAGCTCACGCTCGAATCCGTCGGCATGCTGGGCGACACGCTTGCGCGCTTCGAACGCCTGATCGAGCAGCCGCACGGCATCATCCTCGTCACCGGGCCGACCGGCTCCGGCAAGACCACCACGCTCTACGCTGCGCTCAGCCGCCTCGACGCCGGCAGCAGCAACATCATGACGGTCGAAGACCCGATCGAGTACGAGCTGCCGGGCGTCGGGCAGACACAAGTCAACGCCAAGATCGAACTCACCTTTGCCAAGGCCCTGCGCGCGATCCTGCGGCAGGACCCGGACGTGATCATGATCGGCGAAATCCGCGACTTTGAAACCGCGCAGATTGCGATCCAGGCCTCCCTTACCGGACACCTGGTGCTCGCCACGCTGCACACCAACGATTCCGTCAGCGCCGTCACGCGCCTGACCGACATGGGCGTGGAACCCTTCCTGCTCAGCTCCTCGCTGCTCGGCGTGCTGGCGCAGCGCCTCGTGCGCAAACTGTGCCCCGTGTGCGCGACGCCGTCCCACGGCGGAGAAGCGACACCGGTCGGGTGCGAAGCCTGCGGCCAGACCGGCTACCAGGGCCGTACCGGCGTCTTCGAACTGCTGGTGGCCGACGACACCGTGCAATCGCTGATCCACAACCGCGCCCCCGAAAGCGAGATCTTCGTCGCGGGCGAACGCGGCGGCCTGCGCTCGATGCGCGAAGACGGCGAACGCCTGGTCAAGTCCGGCATTACCTCCCGCGCCGAACTGCTGCGGGTCACCCGCGAATAACCGAGTCCGGGAGCCGCCGCGGAACCGGCTCCGCCGGGCCGCAGGCGGCGCCCCCTGCAAGGGGGTTGGCGGCTACGCGAAGCGAGCAAGCCTGGGGGTGAGTCTTGAACCTCAAGCCTGGGGGTTAGTCTTGAACCACCAGGTTCTTGGTCTGCGGATCCGTCACGACCTCGACCACCCGCCCCGACTTGTCGAAACGAATCTGGTATTCGGAGAAGCTGCTGATCCACATCCGCCAGATCTCGGCATCGAGACTCGGGTTCTCGCTGGTGATCGGCCATCCGACCGCCATGGCGACCTGTTCGCGCGTCATGCCCTTGGTCACCCGGGCCGCCTTGATGGCGTCGCGGATCTTGGGCGGAAAGGTCGCGAGCTTCGCTGCGGGATCTTCCTTGACCACCCAGCGCTGCGCGAACGTGCCGAGGTCGATGTCGCGGCTGTAGTCGTTGCCGATGTCCTGCTTGCCCCCGTTGAGCTCGACGTGAACCCGATTGCGGCCGTAGCCCGTCACTCGCACGGGCGTGCCGACCGGGATGATGCGCTTACCACTTTCGGCATAGTTGCTGTCGCTCGCCCAACTGCCGTCGGTTCGCAGGTTGCAGCACAGAAAGCCGTCGAAAACGGGCTGGGCCCAGGCAGGAACGGCGACCGCCCCCAGCAGCGCAGCGATGACGGCAATACAACGAATCAGCATGGCGAACTCCCGTGAGTGGTGTTGTGAAAGTCGCGCGACGAAACAGCTTGCCGAGCGTCGACAATGCGGTTTCGCGCATTTTGCTGTCAGCCCTCCATGCCTGCCTATTCGTTTGAAGCCATAGACCAACAGGGGCAAGCCCGCAAGGGCGTGCTCGAAGCCGATACCGCGCGCAGCGCGCGCGGCATGCTGCGCGCCCAGGCGCTGATCCCGCTGACCGTGACGGCCGTCGGCAGTGTCGAAAGCGGCGGCGCGTCCGCCTCTGGCGGCTTGCGCCGGGTGATCGGTGGCGGACGCATCTTCAATTCCACGACGCTCGCGGTCTGGACGCGCCAGATCGCCGGCCTGGTGTCCTCCGGGCTGCCGCTCGAACGGGCGCTCACGGCGCTGACCGACGAGGCCGAGACCGAAGCGCAACGCAACCTCGTCGCCTCGTTGCGCGCCGAGGTCAATGCGGGCTCTCCTTTCGGCCGCGCACTGTCGCAGCATCCGCGTGAGTTCTCACCCATCTACACGGCCGTGATCGGCGCCGGCGAGCAGAGCGGCAACCTGGGCCTCGTGCTCGAGCGACTGGCCGACGACCTCGAGCAACGGCAGGCGCTGCAACAGAAGCTGGTCGGTGCGGCGCTTTACCCGGCGATCGTGACCCTGGTCGCCATCGTGATCGTGATCTTCCTGGTGAGCTACGTGGTGCCCCAGGTGGCGAACGTGTTTGCCGGAACGAAGCGCGCGCTGCCGATCCTCACCGTCGCCATGCTGGCGCTCAGCGACTTTGTTCGCAACTACGGGTGGGTCATGCTGGGCGTGATCGTCGTCGGGGTCATCGTCACCAGGATGGCGCTGGCGCGAGAGGCGATCCGCGAGAGGTTCGATGCGGCCTGGCTCAACCTGCCGCTGGTCGGCAAGCTCTCACGCGGCTACAACGCTGCGCGCTTCGCCAGCACGCTGGCCATGCTGGCCACGGCGGGCGTTCCCATCCTGCGTGCACTCCAGGCCGCATCCGAGACGCTCGGCAACCGCGCGATGCGTGCCGATGCACTCGACGCGCTGGTGCTGGTGCGCGAAGGCGCGCCGCTCGCGTCCGCGTTGGCGCAGAAGAAGCGCTTTCCGGGCATCGTCTCGATGTTCGCGCGTCTCGGAGAGCAGACCGGTACCCTGCCGTTGATGTTGCAGCGCGCCGCCAATCAGCTCGGTGCCGAAGTCCAGCGGCGGGCGATGCACCTCGCCACCATCCTCGAACCTTTGCTGATCGTGGCAATGGGCGGCGTCGTCATGCTGATCGTCCTGGCAGTGCTCATGCCGATCATCCAACTCAACCAATTCGTGAAGTAGCGTATGGCTGTCTCCCTCGACGACAAGCTGGTGGTCGCGATCTCGTCGCGAGCGCTCTTCAATCTCGAAGAGGAAAACCGCATCTTCGAATCTGGCGACGACGCCGGCTACATGAAGCTCCAGCTCGAGCGCCTGAACGTGCCGGCGCAACCGGGCATCGCCTATTCGCTGGTGCGCAAGCTGCTGCGCTTCAACGACGACGGCAAACAGCGCGTCGAGGTCGTGATCCTGTCGCGCAACGATCCCGTCTCCGGCATGCGCGTGTTCCGTTCGGGGGTGGCCAACGGAATCACGCTGCAACGCGGCGTGTTCACGCAAGGGCGGCCGCCCTTCGGCTATCTGCGTCCGCTGCGCGCACATCTTTTTCTTTCGGTGAACGCAGAGGACGTGCGCGAGGCGCTCGGCGCCGGATTCCCGGCCGCACGCGTGCTGGTCGAATCGGTGCATGCGAGCGATGCCTATCCGAACGAAGTCCGCATCGCATTCGACGGCGACGCGGTGCTCTTCAGCGACGAGGCCGAACGCGTCTTCCAGGCCGAAGGACTCGATGCCTTTCAACTGCACGAATCCAGCAAAGCCGAACTCCCGCTGCCCGAGGGGCCATTCAAGCCACTGCTCGCAGCACTGCACCGGCTGCAGCGGGCGAGCAATCCGGCCATGCGGATCCGCACCGCGCTGGTCACCGCGCGCAGTGCGCCCGCGCACGAGCGGGCCATCCGCACGTTGATGAACTGGAACATCAAGGTCGACGAGGCCATGTTCCTCGGCGGTCTGCCCAAGGGCGAGTTCCTGCGCGAGTTCGAACCCGACTTTTTCTTCGACGACCAGACGGGCCACGTCGACGCGGCCGCGCGGCATGTGCCCGCGGGACACGTCGCCAGCGGTATCAGCAACGAGCGCTGACAACGGCGCGCTCATCAGGCGGAACGATCGACATGTCCTCTTCAGCCACAAACCATCGGCCACTGATCCTCCGCCACGCCGAGGTGCTGGTCACCATGGACTCCGCCCGGCGAGAGATCCTCGACGGGGCGGTCGTCACCGAGGGACCTGCGGTCGCATGGACAGGCGCCACATCCGAATTGCCGGCCATCTACGCCGAGGCGCTGCAAAACGGCCAGGCCGATGCGATCGACATGCATGGCCACGTCGTGATGCCGGGACTGGTCAACACGCACCACCACATGTACCAGAGCCTCACGCGCGCCGTGCCCGAGGCACAGGACGCCGAACTCTTCGGCTGGCTCACCAACCTCTACCTGCTGTGGGCACGCATCACGCCCGAGATGATCCGCGTGTCGACACAGACCGCGATGGCGGAGCTCATGCTCTCGGGCTGCACGACGACCAGCGATCACCTCTATCTTTTCCCGAATGGTTCGCGGCTCGACGACTCCATCGAGGCGGCCGATGCGATGGGCATGCGCTTTCACGCGTCGCGCGGCAGCATGAGCGTCGGCCAGAGCCTCGGCGGTCTGCCGCCGGACGAAGTCGTCGAGGCCGAAGACGTCATCCTGCGCGACAGTGAACGGCTCATCGGCCGCTGGCATGACCCTTCTCGCCACGCGATGCGCCGCATCGTGCTGGCACCCTGCTCGCCCTTTTCCGTTTCGCGCGACCTGATGCGCCTGTCGGCCGAACTCGCGCGCGAGCGCGGTGTCTCGCTGCACACGCACCTCGCCGAGAACGACAACGACATCGCCTATTCGCGCGAGAAGTTCGGCATGACACCCGCCGAATACGCCGAGGACTTGGGCTGGGTCGGCCGCGACGTGTGGCACGCGCATTGCGTCAAGCTCGACGAGGCCGGCATTGCGCTCTTCGGCCGCACCGGCACCGGTGTGGCGCATTGCCCCTGCTCGAACATGCGCCTGGCCTCGGGCATCGCTCCGATCGGCGCGATGCGGCGCGCGGGCGTGCCGGTGGGCCTGGGCGTGGACGGCAGCGCGTCGAACGACGGCGCCCACATGCTGGGCGAAGCGCGCCAGGCGCTGCTGCTTCAGCGCGTGGGCTTCGGCCCCGCAGCCATGACGGCGCGCGAGGCGCTGGAGATCGCGACAATCGGCGGCGCACGCGTGCTGGGCCGCGACGACATCGGTGCGCTGGCGCCGGGCATGTCGGCCGACATCGTGGCTTTCGACTTGCGCGGCGTCGCGCACGCAGGCGCCGGTCACGATCCCGTCGCCGCGCTGGTGTTTTGCCAGCCCGCCGGCGCTGCCTTGAGCGTGATCAACGGACGCGTGCGGATTCGCGAAGGTCGCCTGCTGGACTTCGAACTCGCGCCGCTGCTGGCGCGGCATCGCGAACTCGCGCGCACGTTGTACGAGCGCGCGAGGCACCCGCACACAGCCTGAATCTGCCGAGAAGCGGATCAGTCCGGCGCCGCCGGCCGCTCGCCGCGCGCGAGCCTTGCCTCGATCTGGTCCAGCACAGGCAGCAGGTCCGCGACGCTGTCGATCACATAGTCGGCACCGGCTTCCTCCAGCAGCGCCGTCGCTTGAGCACGCCGCGCGGCTTGCTCGCCGGCATCCAGCGCAAGCCATTCACCGTGCGTGAGACCCAATGCGTTGCCGCTGATCGCAACGCCGACGGTCCAGGTGCCCGCATTGCGCCCCTCTGCGAGGCCTACGCCGGTGTCGTCGACCTTGACCACAGTCTGCGGCGGCCACACGCCCAGATCGGCGAAGCATCGATACATCATGAGCGGCGACGGCCGCCCCACCGCGAGGTCGCCTGCGCAGACCAGGTTGTCGGGCGCATAGCCTGCCGCAGCGGCGATGGGCACCACGACTTCCATGATCGGCCTGTTGTAGCCCGTGGTCGATCCGATCTTGAGTCCGCGGGCGCGGCATGCATTGACCGCATCGAGCGCGCCGGGAATGAAGTCCATGTGATCCCGGACGCTCGCGGCATTCATCGGCGTGAACACCTCGTAGAGTTGGTCCACGTCAGCATCGGTGAAGGCTCGGCCGTGCCGGTCCTGCCATTGAGCGGCCACGGAAGGCAGGCTGCCGACCGCCTTGATGTGGTCCCACTTGGCCATGCCCATCGGACCGCGAGCGTCGGCGATCGTGATTTGCACGCCGAACTGTTCGAACAGCTTCACGAAGGCGCCCATGGGCGCGCAGGAGCCGAAGTCGACGATGGTGCCGGCCCAGTCGAAGACGACAGCCCGGAGGGATTGGGTCTGATTGCTCATGTTGCTCATGTTTTTCACCATGCATCGAAGACGTCGCGCGCAATACCGAACCCGGTGCTCGCACCGGTGCCGCTGGTGACCAGCACCACGCGGGTGGCATTGTCAGGTGCATCGATCACGCAGGGCAATTCAGGCGACGAAGGGTACACACCGGTCCAGCGTTCGGTGATTTGCGCCTGCTCCAGATCGAGCGTCGAGCGCAGGTGGCGCAGGATCAGCCGGTCCACCTCTTCCATTGCAAACGGCTCGGGCGCCGCGCTGTAGTGATGCGAGTCCCCGACCACTAGAGACCCGTCGGCGCTCTGGACCACGATCAGATGAACGCCATGCGCCAGCGACGCCGCTTCCTCTTTTTGAAGGCGCGCGCGCAAGGCCGCCGCTTCAGGCAACGTGCTGTAGCCCTCGTAGCGCACGAGGCTCAGGTCCATCATCACCGAGCCCGGCAGACGGAACCCGGCCTCCGGCTGAACACGCAGCATCTGAAGCCGGCACAGTCGCAGCGGGTGCGCGGCGATGCGGTCCGCGAAGAGGCCGTGCAGTTCGGTGTTGGTGCAGACGACGACGCGCTCTGCGTGCAGGGTTTCCCGCGACGTGCGCACGCGAGGCGTCGCGACTTCGAGCACGGCCTCGGAAAAACGGAACGCCACGCCGTGCACTTCAGCCAGCCAGCGCGTCAGCAGGCCGATGGCGGTGCGCGACTCGACGCGCAGTTCGTGCGGACTGAACAGCACCGAGCGCGCTTCCTCCAGACGCAGCGAGGGTGCCTTGGCCTGGGCCTCGGCCGCCTCGATCAGCTGGCAGGCCTCGCCCATCGGCGTGCGCAAGAACGCTTCGAGCACCGCATGCGCTTCCGGCCGATAGGCCGCCAACCACAGATGGCGGTGAACGATCTCGATGCCGGCCTGCGGCGCGATGGCCGCCCACACGTCGCGCGAGTGCATGGCTCGCCGCCAGGTGTCGCCAGGCGCCTGGCCGGTGACGGTCACGAAGCCGAAATTGCGGATCGACGCGCCGATGCACGCGGCGTCGCGTTCCACCACGCAGACCTTCAGGCCGCTCGCAGCGGCGGTATAGGCATGGGCCAGGCCGACGATGCCGGCGCCCACCACGATCACATCAAAGGAAGTGCCTGCTGCACTCATCGATTTCTCCAGGCTTGGGTCTTGGCGAGCGTGGAACGCGCCGCCAATGCAAAAAGGCCGCGGCCGATCGCGGCCGTCAGCATGATCAGCGAGGCCATGGCCGCCGCCGGCGCCACGTCCCCGGCGTCATCCATGTTCAGCACGGCAATCGCCGCCAGCGTGGTCTGCGGCGAGTAGAGAAAGACCACTGCCGACACCGTCGTCATTGCGTTGACGAAGAAGTAGCCCGCGACGTTGAGCACGGTGGGCAGTGCGACCGGCAAGTGCACACGCCATAGCGTGCGCCAGAAAGGCACCCCCATCGACTCGGACACCAGCTCGTACTCGCGGTCGAGCTGGCGCAGCGCGGTCAGCGACGTGAGGTGGGCAACCGAAAAGAAATGCGCCACCGTGCACACCACGAGGATCGCCATGCCGCCATAGAGACCATGCAGGGGATTCGACGACGAATTGAAAAAGAAGATGTAGCCCACGCCGAGCACCAGCCCGGGCACCGCCAGCGGCAGGTTGGCCAGCAGATTGAGCAGCTCGCGCAACAGACCGAAATGGCGCGGCTTCTCGACCAGATAGGCCGAAAGAAAGGTCGCGATGGCCCCCACCGCCGCCGCGCCAACCGCAAGGCGCAGCGAATTGACGTAGCTGCCCCAGCCGCCGCCGTCCATGTTGCCGAAGTCGTAGTTCTTGAGCGACGGCGCGAGCTGGTAGGGCCAGTAGGTCGCCAACGATGCGAACACCGCCATGCCAATCATCACCACGATGCACGCAGCGATCAGAACGCAGGCGAGCAACAGCGCGCGGTCGCGAACGGGCACCGGTTCCGGCACATGGGGTGTGGCACGTGCCGACAACGCGGCGGCCTGCCGGTTGCGCACACGGCGCTCGACCATGAACGACAGGACGGCCGGAATGAGCAGCACGAAGCCCACAACCGCGCCCATCTGGAAGTTCTGCTGCCCGACCACCTGCTTGTAGATGTCGGTGGCGAGCACACCGGTCTGGCCGCCGACCACCTTGGGGACGCCGAAGTCGGTGATGACGAGGACGAACACCACCATGCCGGCCACGATCAGCCCGTAGCGCGACGCCGGCAAGGTCACCGTGCGAAAGATGCGCCAGCGCGACGCGCCGAGCGTCTCCGCGGCTTCGTAGAGGCGCCCATCGGAGGTCGACATGGCGGTGGTCAGGATGAGCAGCGCATGCGGCAAGGTCCAGAACACGGAGCCGAGCACGATGCCCAACGGTCCGTAGATCGACACATCGCCCAGCCAGCCCTTGAACACGCCCTGGTTGCCGAAAAGATAGACGAGACTGATGGCCGGCAGCAGCGACGGTGCGAGCAGCGGCATCAGGGCGATGGCTCGCAGCAGCCCCTTGGCGCGCATGCACGAGAGCGTGAGGCCGTAGGCATAGACATAGGCGATGCCCGTGCACAGCACCGCGCTCACCGATGCAAGCCAGACGCTGTTGAAGGCCGATCGCACGAGCGCCGGATTGTCGAGATAGCGGGCAAAGTTCGCGAGGCCGACGAAGCCTCCGGCGCGGTCGAAGAAACTCTGGCCGACCAGGGCGCCCACCGGCAGCGCCACGATGACGACCAGCGCCGCCACGGCCAGCAACGCAGCAATGCCGACGAGCCAACGATCGCGATCGAATGCGCCGCGCTGCCTGGCCTGCTCGACGGCAGGAACGATGCGCGTCGACACGTCCACGGGATCGGCGTGAAGGGGTGCGGTCAACGCGCCAACACCGACAACGCGTGCTGCGGCAGTTGGATATGCACCATGCTGCTGGGCACCAGCGGATCTGCGGCGCGGTGGTCGATCGGCAAGTCCACCTCGATCTCCATGCCCAGCGGCTCGCAGGCCAGGCGCGCTGCGGTGCGGTTGCCGAAGAACTCGGTGGCCAGCAATCGGGCGGCGAAACTGTTCGCGCCGACGTCGTCGCCGAATCGACGGACCACGACGTGCTCGGGCCGGATGCCAACCGTGGCTTGGCTACCCACGCCGACGTCGCCGGACGGGCACAGCAGTTCGCTGTCACGCACGCGCACCTTGCCATCGGGCAGTACCGTGGCCGGCAGCATGTTCATGCGGCCGACGAAGCTGGCGACGAAGCGCGTGCGCGGGCGGTGATACAGCTCGCCGGGCGTGCCCGCCTGTTCGATGCGGCCGTCGTGCATCAGCACGACGCGGTCGGCCATCGAGAGCGCTTCTTCCTGGTCGTGCGTCACCATGATCGTGACGACGCCGAGCCGCTTCTGCAGCGCGCGGATTTCACCGCGAAGGCTCGCGCGCACCTGCGCATCGAGCGCGGAGAGCGGCTCGTCCAGAAGGAGCAACCGCGGATTCGGCGCGAGCGCGCGCGCCAGCGCCACGCGCTGCTGCTGCCCGCCAGAAAGTTGCACGGGGTACTTGTCGGCGTGCGCGGCAAGGCCGACCAGGTCGAGCATCTCGCGCGATCGCTTGGCGATCTCGCGCGCCAACGCGCCGGTCGGCTGCAGGCCGTAGGCAATGTTCTGCGCCGCCGTGAGGTTGGGAAACAACGCGTACGACTGGAACACGACGCCGAAGCCGCGTGCCGCCGGCGGCAGCCCGCCGATGTCCTGGCCGTTCAGTTCCAGCTTGCCGGCGTCCGCGTGCTCGATGCCGCAAACGATGCGCAGCAGCGTGGTCTTGCCGCAGCCCGACGGCCCGAGCAGGCACACGAATTCGCCCGGCTCGACGTCCAGGTCGATGCCGTCCAGCACCCGCGTCGCGCCGAACGACTTGCCGATGCCGCGCAGGGAAAGAAAACTCACTGCGGCGCCTTCTTCTCCGATTTCGATTCGTAGCGGCGCGACCACTCGGCCAGGATGCGCTCGCGGTTCGCGGCAGCCCAGTCGAAGTCATTCTTGGCCAGCAGCTTCTCAACATCGCCCGGCACGAATTCCAGCTTCTCCTGGATGCCCGGCAGTGCGAGCACCGCGAAATTCTTCGCGTAGAGCTCGTTGGCCTGTTTCGTCGCGGCCCAGTCGGCCAAGGCCTTCGCGGCTTCGGGCTTCTTGGTCGTCTTCATGATGCCGGTGGCTTCCATGTCCCAGCCGAGACCTTCCTTGGGCAACACGATGTCGATGGGCGCGCCGTCACGCTTGGTCTTGTTGGCGCGGTATTCGAAGGACATGCCCAGCGCGAATTCGCCTGCGCCGGCCTGGCGGCAGGGTTTGCTGCCGGACTGGCTGTAGATGCCGATGTTCTGGTGCAGCGCGTCCATGTATTGCCACGCCTTCTGCTCGCCCATCATCTGGATCCAGCCGGAGACCATCAGGTAGCCGGTGCCCGACGCGGCCGGGTTCGGCATCGTGATCTGGCCCTTGTAGACGGGATTCGTCAGGTCGGCCCAGTTCGTCGGCTTCGGCAGGTTCTTCTTCTGCGCTTCGACGGTGTTGAAGCAAATGGCGGACGACCACACGTCCATGCCGACCCACTTGGGCGGGTTGGCGCTGTCACGCATCGTGGACTTGATGGCTTCGAGGCCCTTCGGCGCATAGGGCTGGAGCATGCCTTCCTTGTCGAGCAGCATCAGCGATGTGGCGGCCAGGCCCCAGACGACGTCGGCCTGCGGATTGGCCTTCTCGGCCAGCAGCTTGGCAGTGACGATGCCGGTGGAATCGCGGACGAACTTCAGCTCGATGTTGGGGTTGTCCTTCTCGAAGGCCGCCTTGTAGGCCTGCACCTGGTCCGCTTCGAGCGCGGTGTAGACCAGCAGCTCGGTACGGCCTTGCGCGGCCGCGCCGACGCCGATGGTCAGCAGAAGGGCGGGCAGGGCCCATTGAAAAGTGCGACGCAACATGAGATTCCTCTTCGGTATTGGATGGCGGGCAAGGCCGCCGATCGGTGCGCGTTCGGCGCAAAGCCGGCTGATGATGGGAGGGAGATGTGACAAGGGTTTGTCAAATCCCTCCCCCAAATGACGGCTCGCCACCCAGCCGTCACGCCGAAGTCATCGAATTCATGTTTCAGCGCCGATTAAGACTGCGGCGCGTCCCGGCGCTACGATGAAAGGCAACGCGCCGTTCGGGCGTGCACCCATGCTCATGCCCATGACTTCTCCAGACGGCTCCAAGAACATCATCTCCACCCTGCGGCGCATCGGCGCACTGGCGGCGCCTTACTTCCGATCGGAAGAGAAATGGATCGCCCGCGGCCTGCTCGCCGCGATCGTTGCGCTCAATCTCGGCGTGGTCTACATGCTGGTGCTCAACAACCAGTGGTATGCGCGCTTCTACGACGCGTTGCAGAACAAGGACCAGGCGGTGTTCTGGCGCGAGATCGTCTACTTCTGCTGGATCGCCGCCGCATACATCGTCATCGCGATCCTCAAGTTCTATCTGACACAGCTGTTGCAATTGCGCTGGCGGGCGTGGATGACGCGCAGCTACCT
Source organism: Variovorax sp. 05L425 (assembly GCF_056397705.1). Lineage (NCBI taxonomy): Bacteria > Pseudomonadati > Pseudomonadota > Betaproteobacteria > Burkholderiales > Comamonadaceae > Variovorax > Variovorax sp. 05L425. The sequence continues at coordinate 294,154 of NZ_JBFTNY010000004.1, forward strand.
GGCACGCTGGATGGCCGACCACACCTTCTACCATCTCGAACTGGCGCGCTACGGCCAGCGCGACGGCCAGTCGCCGGACAACCCCGACCAGCGGATCCAGGAAGACATGCAGATCTTCACCGACTACACGATGACGCTGTCGATGGGCCTGCTCAACGCCGTGGTCACGCTGGTGAGCTTCATCGGCATCCTGTGGGGACTGAGCGGGATCACCAGCTTCACGCTCTTCGGCACCGAACACACGATTCCCGGCTCGATGGTCTGGATTGCGCTGCTCTACTGCGCCGCGGGCACTGTCATCACGCACTACATCGGCCGGCCGCTGATCGGGCTCAACTACCAGCAGCAACGTTTCGAGGCCGACTTCCGCCATCACCTGGTGCGCGTGCGCGAATACAGCGAAGCCATCGCGCTCGACCGTGGCGAACAGGTCGAACACGGGCAACTCAAGCTGCGCTTCGGTTCCGTGCTGAAGAACTACCTGCAACTCATCAACAAGCAGAAGAACCTGGTGGCCTTCACGGCTTCGTTCGGCCAGGCCTCGGTGATCTTCGCCTTCATCGTGCAGGCGCCGCGCTTCTTCAGCGGCGCCATCCAGCTCGGCCAGTTGATGCAGGTCAACTCCGCGTTCGGGCGGGTGCAGGATTCACTCAGCTGGTTCGTCGACAACTACGACCGCGTCGCCGTCTGGCGTGCCACGGCGGACCGGCTTACCTCCTTCGAGGCGGCCATGCGCGCCCACGCCGACAGCAAGAGCGCCCTTGAACGCACGCCTGCCGTCAGCGGCCAGGGCCTGCGCACGGCTGGCGTCAGCGTCGCGTTGCCCGACGGCGCGCCGCTGATCCGCAATGCTGCGCTGTCGGTGCAGCCGGGCGAAAGCGTGTTGCTGCAAGGTCCTTCGGGCAGCGGGAAGTCGACGCTGTTCCGCGCCTTCGCCGGCATCTGGCCTTTCGCGAACGGCCAGGTTTCGATGCCCGCGAACGCGATGTTCATTCCGCAGCGGCCCTACGTGCCCAACGGCCGGCTGCGCGATGCGCTCGCCTATCCACAAGCGGCCAGCGAGTACACCGAAGAGCAGCTCGTGCAGGCGCTGAACGAGGCCCTGCTGCCCGACCTTGCCAGCCGCCTCGACGACAGCGACGCCTGGAGCCAGAAACTGTCAGGCGGCGAGCAGCAGCGCCTCGCGATCGCCCGCGTGTTGTTGCGCAAACCGGCATGGCTGTTCGCGGATGAAGCCACCAGCGCACTCGACGCCGAAGCCGAGGAAACACTGTACAAGCGCCTTGCAGCCGGCGTCCGCGCAGCCGGTGGCGCGATGGTCTCGATCGCGCACCGCGCCTCGGTCGGCAGCTTCCACGACAAGCGCTGGACGCTGGTGCCCGAATCCGCTGGCGGCGCCGCCCGCTACAGGGTCGAAGCCACGTAACGTTCCCAGCCTCGCGCGCGCAACTCGCAGGCAGGGCAGTTGCCGCAGCCGTAGCCCCATGCGTGGCGCTGGGTGCGGTCGCCGAGATAGCAAGTGTGCGTCTCCTCGACGATCAACTCGACCAGCGCCTCGCCGCCCAAGCGGTGCGCCATCGACCAGGTCTCTGCCTTGTCGATCCACATGAGGGGCGTCTCGACCACAAGGCGCCGGTCCATGCCCAGCGAGAGCGCCAGTTGCATCGCCTTCATGGTGTCATCGCGGCAGTCCGGGTAGCCGGAGTAGTCGGTCTCGCACACGCCGGTGACGATCACGTCCAGACCTCGCCGATAGGCCAGCGCACCGGCCAGCGTGATGAACAACAGGTTGCGCCCCGGGACGAAGGTGTTCGGCAGCCCGTTGGCCTGCATCTCGAAGGCGATGTCCTGCGTGAGCGAAGAAGCGCTGACCTGTTTCAGCACATCGACCGACAGCATGTGGTCGTCGCCGAGCCGCGGCGCCCAATGCGGGAAGCGCTCCCGCACCTGGTCCAGCACCTTGGACCGGACGTCCAACTCGATCCGGTGACGCTGTCCGTAGTCGAAACCGACGGTCTCCACGCGCTCGTACCTGTCGAGCGCATCGGCCAGACAGGTGGTGGAGTCCTGGCCGCCGGAGAAGAGGACGAGTGCGGTGGTGTGCATGGCAATCGCGGTTTCGGAAAAAACCACGAGTTTGGCACTCCCGGGCGCAGACGACTACACCACCATCCGTATCAAAGAAAGCGTTCGAGCAACTTGCGCGATGGGCGGTCCAGCGCCTTCACGTCGGGGATGCGGAACTGCACGCCATGCGCGCTCGCAATCAGCAGCGCGCCCCCTTCTAGCCGTCGAATGTCCTCTTCGGCCTTGAGCACGAAGCTGGTCTCACCGCGGTCAGTGTTCACGTGCCACGTGCTGGGCACGCCGAAGCTCGACACCCGGTGAAGCTTCAGCAGCGTCGGCGCGAAGTCGCGCGCGACAAGATCCTCGTTGAGCAGCGTGCGCAAGGGCGCGGGCAGATCGGCGATGCGGTCGACCCAGACGATTTCGCGTCCATCGGTCCCGACCAGCGAAATACCGTCGTCCGGCGCGGTGAGCGGAAAGGCCCGCACCGGCACGACGCCAACGTGGCGCACGCCTTCGGCATCGGTCAGCACGAGGCGCCCGAAAGCATCGCGTTCGAGTTGGAATCCCTTGTTCATGCTGCTCATGCGTCCCCCGCCGGATGGGCTGCGTGGCCACCCAGGGCCATTGCCACCGCCGTACGCTCGGCGGCTGCCCCAGCGCTCTCGTCATCAGCCTGCCGAAGTTGCGCCTGGTAGAGCCGCCAATAGGCACCCTGCTTTTCCATGAGCGCGTCATGCGGCCCGACTTCCACGATCTCGCCGCGATCCATCACCACCAGCCGGTCGGCCTTGCGCAACGTGGAGAGCCGGTGCGCGATCGCGATGGTCGTGCGGCCTTTCACGAGGTTGTCGAGAGCCTTCTGGATTTCCTTCTCGGTCTCGGTGTCGACCGCCGAGGTGGCCTCGTCGAGGATGAGGATGCGCGGGTCGATCAGCAGTGCACGCGCAATGCTGATGCGCTGGCGCTCGCCGCCCGACAGCCCTTGGCCGCGCTCGCCGACGAGCGAGTCGTAGCCGTGCGCAAGGCGCAGGATGAAGTCGTGCGCATGCGCCGCGCGAGCCGCGGCCACGATTTCCTCCCGCGTGGCGTCGGGCTTGCCGTAGGCGATGTTCTGGGCAATCGTGCCGAAGAACAGGAAAGGCTCCTGCAGCACCAGCCCCACATGCCGCCGATAGTCCGACACGGCGAAGCGGCGGATGTCGGTGCCGTCGACCTTGATGGCCCCATCGGTCACGTCGTAGAAGCGGCAGATCAGGTTGACCAGCGTGCTCTTGCCCGAGCCGCTGTGGCCGACGAGGCCGATCATTTCGCCCGGTTCGATCACGAGGTCGAGGTCGCGGATCACCGCGCGGCTGCCGTAGCGGAAGCCGAGGTCGGCCATCTCGATGCGGCCCTGGATGCGTTCGACCTTCACCGGGTTGGCCGGCTCCGGGACGTTGCTCACATGGTCGAGGATGTCGAAGATGCGCTTGGCACCGGCCGCCGCCTTCTGCGTGACCGATACGATGCGGCTCATCGAATCCAGCCGCGTATAGAAGCGGCCGATGTAGGCGATGAACGCGGTGAGCACACCGACCGTGATGCTGCCGCGCGCCACCTGCCAGATGCCGAAGCCCCAGACCACCAGCAGCCCGATCTCGGTCAGTAGCGACACGCTCGGCGTGAAGAGCGACCAGGTCTTGTTGAGCTTGTCGTTGACCTGCAGGTTGTAGAGGTTCGCGGACCGGAATCGGTTGGCTTCGCGCTTTTCCTGCGCGAAGGCCTTCACCACGCGGATGCCGGGGATGGTGTCGGCGAGCACGTTGGTGACCTCGCTCCAGACGCGGTCGATCTTCTCGAAGCCGGTGCGCAGCCGGTCGCGCACGACATGGATCATCCACGCGATGAAAGGCAGCGGCACCAGCGTCACGACCGCGAGCAGCGGATTGATCGAGAACAGGATCACCGCGGTCATGGCGATCATCAGCACGTCGGTCAGGAAATCCAGCGCATGCAGCGACAGGAAGACGTTGATGCGGTCGGTCTCCGAGCCGATGCGCGCCATGAGGTCGCCGGTGCGCTTGCCGCCGAAGTAATCCAGCGGCAACGTCAGCAAGTGTTCGTAAGTGGTGGTGCGCAGGTCGGCACCGATGCGTTCGGACACCAGCGCCAGCAGGTAGGTGCGCGCCCAGCCCAGCGCCCAGCCCACCAGGGCCGACGCCAACAGCGCGCCGAGGAACATCACGACCTTCGCCACGGCGATCTTCTGCCCGTTCTGGAACGGGATCAGGATGTCGTCCATCAGCGGGATCGTCAGATACGGTGGCACCAGCGTCGCGGCGGTCGAGGCCAGCGTCAGGAGAAAGCCGCTGATCAACTGCTTGCGGTAAGGCTTGGCAAAGCGTCCCAGGCGCAACAGCACCCAGGTCGACGGCGGCGTCTGAAGTTCGGGTTCGACCGCCGCCTCATCGGCGTCGGCGCCAGCGGCTGTCACCTGCGCGACTCCAGCGACCTGCTGCGTGAACAGTTTCTGAAGCCGCAGTGCCGCCGGTTGCTGGGCCAGCGTGTAGCGCCAGCGAGCCAACCGGCCCCTGCCGTCCTGCAGATCGAGCGTCCCTATCCCGGCGTGATCGGCCAAATGCAGGTCCAACTCCGCCGCCGGCAGCGGCCATTCGGACCAGGCGCCCCCGGCGTCGCGCGCCATCAGGCGGCGGTCTGTCAGCGCCAGCAGGCCGGATGTAAACCGAAGTTCCCCGTCGAGGTCAACCGGGAGCGTCGCCAGAACGTTTTCCGCGACAGAGAGCCGGCTTTTCAAAGCTTCCGAAGCTCCTTCTGATTCGCCCTCCGGGGTGCCGACTGGATCGTGATGTTGCATTGTGTTTCTATATTTCCGGCCCGCTGCCGGACCCTTCATGGCGCTCGCCGGGCGCCGATTCTGACCGATCGCCATGGGTGCGCCTGAAGGCGCCGCAGTGCTCGGCCAAAGCACATCGAACGTTTTCATGACCCGTTTCGACGACATCCGCCTGCTGCGCATCAACTATTTGCGTGGCCCCAACCTGTGGACCTACCGCCCCGTGCTGGAGGTCTGGCTCGACCTCGGCGCGCTGGAGGACCATCCGTCCAACACCATTGCCGGTTTCACCGACCGGCTCACCACGCTGCTGCCGGCGCTGATCGAGCACCACTGCGGCGTCGGCGAGCGCGGCGGCTTCATCCAGCGCCTGACCGAAGGCACCTGGGCCGGCCATGTGCTGGAACACGTGGTGATCGAACTGCTCAATCTCGCCGGCATGCCGACCGGCTTCGGCCAGACGCGCAGCACCTCGCAGCATGGCGTCTACCGGATGGTGTTCCGCGCCCGCGATGAACAGGTCGCCCGCGTCGCCCTGGCCGAAGGCCACCGCTTGCTGATGGCTGCCATCAACAACGCCCCCTTCGACGCCGCCGACGTCCAGCGCGCAGTCGATGCCGTCAAGGCCAAGGTCGAGGATTGCTACTTGGGCCCGAGCACTGCCTGCATCGTGGGCGCAGCCACCGACCGCGGCATCCCGCACATGCGGCTCAACAGCGGCAACCTAGTGCAGCTCGGCTACGGTGCCAACCAGCAGCGCATCTGGACGGCCGAGACCGACTACACCAGCGCCATCGGCGAATCGATCGCCAGCGACAAGGAACTGACCAAATCGCTGCTCGCGAGCTGCGGCGTGCCGGTGCCTGAAGGCCAGGTCGTCGCCAATGCCGAGGAAGCGTGGGAAGCCGCCGAAGACATCGGCCTGCCTGTGGCGGTCAAGCCTTCCGACGCCAACCACGGCCGCGGGGTTTCGCTCGAACTCCATACACGGGAAGAAGTCATCGCCGCCTTCGCGGTCGCCGAGCCCGAGGGCAGCGACGTGATGGTCGAGCGCTTCATCCGCGGGTCGGAGCACCGGCTGCTCGTGGTCGGCGGCCAGGTGGTCGCCGCAGCGCGCGGCGAGATCATCACCGTCACCGGCGACGGCACGTCGACCGTGGCCCAACTCATCGACAGCCAGCTCAACAGCGACCCCCGCCGTGGCGCGGAAGAGGAATATCCGCTGGATGTCATCGTCCTCGAGACCGACGCCAAGCTTCAGCTCGAACTCAAGCGCCAGGATCTCGACGGCGCGTCCGTGCCCGCATCGGGCCGAGTCGTCACGATCCAGCGCAACGGCAACATGTCGATCGACTGCACCGACCAGGTGCATCCCGAAGTCGCGCACGCTGCCGTCCTTGCCGCCCGCGTGGTCGGCCTGGACATCGCGGGCATCGACCTCGTGGCGCAAGACATCGCCCAGCCGCTCGCGGCCCAGGGCGGCGCGATCGTCGAAGTCAACGCCGGTCCCGGCCTGCTGATGCACCTGAAGCCGGCCGTCGGCTCGCCTCGCCCGGTCGGCCGCGCGATCTGCGACCACCTGTTCCCGGACGACGCACCGGGCCGCATCCCCGTGGTCGGCGTGGCCGGCTCGCGCGATACGGCCGTGCTGTCGCGGCTGGTCGCCTGGCTGATCGGCCTCGGCGGCCGCCATACCGGCCTGGCTTGCAGCGACGGCCTCTTCCTCGATCGGCGTCGGGTCGACGCGCGCCCGAGCGCCAACTGGCATGCCGGCCATCGCCTGCTGGTGAACCGCGCCGTGCAGGCCGTGGTGATCGAGAACGGCGCCGAAACCATCCTGCGCGACGGCCTCGCCTACGACCGCTGCGAAGTCGGCATCGTGACCGACCTCGAAGGCTCGGAGTCGCTTGCCGAATTCGACATCACCGAGAGCGACCAGATGGTCAAGGTGCTGCGCACGCAGGTGGACGTCGTGCTGCCCGAAGGCACCGCCGTTCTCAATGCCGCCGACCCGCGCGTGGCCAGCCTGGCGCCGCTGTGCGATGGCGCCGTGATCCTCTATGCCGCCGACCCGCAGGCCGAAGCGCTGGCGAAGCACCGGGCCGATGGCGGCAAGGCCGTTGTCGTGCGGCAGGACCGCGTGGTCCTGGCGAACGGCGGCAGCGAGTCCTTCCTGCCAGGACTCGGCCGGCTCACCATCTGGCGTGCCACGCACGTCGGCGTCAGCCTCGAAAGCCTGCTGGCCGCGGTCGCCGCAGCTTGGGCGCTGGGCATCCCGCTCAACCTGATCGGCGCCGGCGTCGAAGCCTTCGAAGCGGACCTGCAGGCTGCGCTTGCATCGCTGCAACTGTCGCAGACGCTGGTTGCACCCGAACACCAATTTGCCTAGATGAAACCCCCGCGCTTCGCGTCCGCGCAAGCGGCGCGAAGCAACGGAGGGAGATAACAACATGGACATCACACGCATCCGCGCCCTGCGCGGCCCCAATCTGTGGAGCCGCCACACCTGCATCGAGGCGATCGTCAACTGCAAGGACGACGAGAACGCCATCGGGCGCCTGGCCGGCTTCGAGCCTCGCCTTCGCGCGCTCTTCCCGACCATCGGCGAACTGCATCCGATCGTGCTCGGCCAGCCGCTTGCGCTGGCCCATGTGCTCGAAAACGCTGCCGTGGCGCTGCAGGCGCAGGCGGGCTGCGCAGTCAACTTCGGCCATACCTCGCGCACCATCGAGGAAGGCGTCTACCAGGTCACCTTCCAGTACAGCGAAGAAGCGGTCGGCCGCCGCGCGCTGGAGTTGGCCAGGCAGCTCATCGACGCCGCGCAGAACGGCGCGGGATTCGACGCCACGGCGGCTATCACGGAGCTGCGCGATCTGGACGAATCCGAACGCCTCGGCCCGAGCACCGGCTCCATCGTCGACGCGGCCGTCGCACGCGGCATTCCGTACCGGCGCCTCACCAGCGGCAGCCTGGTGCAGTTCGGCTGGGGTTCCAGGCAGCGCCGCATCCAGGCGGCCGAAGTCGACAGCACCAGCGGCGTCGCCGAAGCCATCGCGCAGGACAAGGAACTCACCAAGCAACTGCTCAACGCGGCCGGCGTACCCGTTCCGCTCGGCCGTCCGGTGACGGACGCCGACGACGGCTGGGCCGCGGCCCAGGACATCGGGCTGCCGGTGGTCGTCAAGCCGCAGGACGGCAACCAGGGCAAGGGCGTCACGGTCAACATCACGTCGCGCGAGCAACTCAATGCTGCCTACGCGTCGGCAGCGGTCTACGGCGAGGTGATGGTCGAGAAATTCCTTCCCGGCTTCGACTTCCGCCTGCTCGTCGTCGGCGACCGGCTGGTGGCGGCGGCCCGCCGCGATCCGCCGCAGGTGATCGGCGACGGCGCCAAGACCGTTCGCGAACTCGTCGACATCGTCAACCAGGACCCGCGCCGCGGCGAGGGGCACGCGACCTCGCTCACCAAGATCCGGCTCGACGACATTGCCGTCGGCCGCCTCGAAGCGCAAGGCCTGACACCCGAGAGCGTGCCCGCACTCGGCCAGCGCGTCGTGCTGCGCAACAACGCCAATCTTTCGACCGGCGGCACCGCCACCGACGTGACCGACACGGTGCATCCCGAAGTCGCCGCGCGCGCGGTCGATGCGGCCCAGATGGTCGGCTTGCACATCTGCGGCGTCGACATGGTTTGCGAGAACGTGCTGCGCCCGCTCGAAGAACAGCACGGCGGCGTGGTCGAGGTCAATGCCGCGCCCGGGCTGCGCATGCATATCTCGCCCTCGTTCGGCCGCGGCCGCGCGGTCGGCGAAGCGGTGATGGACACCCTCTTCGCCCACGGCGACGATGGCCGCATCCCGGTCGTGGCCGTGACCGGCACCAATGGCAAGACGACGACTGCACGACTGATCAACCACCTGCTCGCCGCCAGTGGCCTGCGCACCGGCATGACCAACACCGACGGTGTCTACGTCGACGGCCGCCAGACCGACAGCGGCGACTGCAGCGGCCCGAAGAGCGCGCGCAACGTGCTGCTCCATCCGGATGTCGACGCGGCCGTGTTCGAAGTGGCGCGCGGCGGCATCCTGCGCGAAGGCCTCGGCTTCGACCGCTGCCAGGTGGCAGTGGTGACCAACATCGGCAGCGGCGACCACCTCGGCCTGAACTACATCACGACGGTGGAAGACCTGGCCGTTCTCAAGCGCGTGATCGTGCGCAACGTGGCGCCCACCGGCTACGCCGTGCTCAACGCGGCCGACCCGAACGTCGCCGCGATGGCAGCGAGTTGCCCCGGCAGCGTGATCTTCTTCACCGCCGACCGCCAGCATCCGGTGATGGCCACGCACCGCGCGCAGGGCAGGCGCACGGTCTATGTGGACCAGGACGCGGTGATCGCCGCGGAAGGCTCGTGGCGGGAGCGCATTCCGCTGCGCGACGTGCAGATCACCCGCAACGGCACCATCGGCTTCCAGGTCGACAACGTGATGGCAGCGATCGCCGCGGCCTGGGCCGTGGGCCTCGACTGGGATGCCATCCGCAGCGGCCTCGCCAGCTTCAAGAACGACGCCGCGGGCGTGCCGGGCCGCTTCAACGTGATGGACTATCGCGGCGCGACCGTGATCGCCGACTACGGCCACAACACCGACGCCATGCGGGCGCTGGTCGCCGCCGTCGACACGATGTCCGCGAAGAAGCGCTCGGTCGTGATCAGCGGCGCGGGCGACCGCCGCGATTGCGACATTCGCGACCAGACCGCGATCCTCGGCGAGGCCTTCGACGACGTCATCCTCTATCAGGACGCGGCCCAGCGTGGCCGCGCCGACGGCGAGGTGATGGCACTCCTGCGGCAAGGGCTCGAGGGCGCGCAGCGCACGCGCTTCGTCGACGAGATCCGCGGCGAATTCATCGCCATCGATTCCGCCCTCGCACGCCTGCAGCCCGGCGACCTCTCGCTGATCCTGGTCGATCAGGTCGAGGAAGCGCTCGCCCACCTGGCCAAGCGCATCGCCGAAGGCTGACCCGCCGCGGCGGGCGAAATGCTTCTGCGAGTCGTCTGCCCGCCCTTTTGCCGGACTGGTCCGACACGAAGGCGAGGCGAGGGGGGCTGGTCTCAGGTCCTTTCGTCTCGCATACTCCGATTTCCGCCGGCGTGAGGCAGCGCATCCTCTCGGGTGCAAGGCCGCGCCGCAACCCAAGGAGTACCCATGAAGAACGCTCTTCGTTCGTGTCTCGCAGTCCTCGTGGCGACCGGTGGCCTCGCTGCCGGCTCGGCCGCCCTTGCCCAGTCTTCCTCCAAGTCGTCGCTCCCCTGCGACGGTGTGCACCAGAACAAGCAGGCGTGCCTTCGCGAAAGAGGCGCGGCGGCCCAGACGTCCTTCCCCAAGGTCGACGACGCCACGTTGCGGCAGAACGCGCTGGCGCGCTGCAGCCGGCAGCCGCCCTCCGACCGTGCAGCCTGCGAAGCGCGGATCACCGGCGCCGGATCGACCACCATCAGCGGCAGCGTGCTGGGAGGCGGCGTGATTCGCACGACCGAGACGCCGGTACCCGCGCAATAGACTTCTGCTGCGCTTGAACGGAAATCCCGCTTCGTCACGCGGCTGTCACAAATGGCGCGGCGGCGCTGGATATAGTCGTGGGCTAGTTTCAACGAGGAAAACTTCCCCATGAATGCCATCAAGGTCGCCCGTCGATTCATCGAAACCGACCCGACCAACGAGTCGGCAAAAATCCTTGCCCGCCTGGTGCTGGCGCTCGAATCGGAGCACAGCTTCGAACTCGTCACGCTCTATGACCTCGACTACAAGAGCTTCCAGCTGGCGATGGACATCCTGAAGGAATGGCGCCTGGATCGCTACTACGCCAGCAAGTCCAAGTTGTTCGATCTGGCGCAGCAGGTCACCGACTTGCCGGGCTGATTGCGACGCGCAAGCGGCGACAACGGATCAGTGACCGAATTCGAACTCAAGTTCCAGGTCGACCCGCAGCACCGGGCCGCGGTTGAAGCGGCGGTGGCCCGTGGCCGCTCGCACGTCGAGCGGTTGCGCGCCCGCTACTTCGACACGGCGGACGGCGCGCTGGCCGCCGAGCGCCTGGTGCTTCGCTTGCGCAAGGAAGGCCAGGCGTGGCGGCAGACCGCCAAGGCGCCGACCAACAGCCTGCTCGAGCGCCACGAACACAATGTGGATCTGCCCCCCGCCGGCGCACGCGATGTGCCCGTGCCCAGCATCGCGCGGCATGAAGGCACGCCCGTCGGCGACCTGATCCGCGACGCATGCCGCAAGGCCGGCCACGACCCGGCAACGGTCGAACTCGTTCCCCTCTATGGCACGGACGTCCGCCGCACCACGCGCGAAATGCGCACCGGCGATGCACGGGTCGAACTGGCCTTCGATCGCGGCGAAGTGCGCGCGGGCGAACGCGCGCACGCGCTGTGCGAACTCGAGATCGAGCTGAAAGGCGGCAGTCCGCGATCCATGCTCGAACTCGCCCAGCGTTGGCGCAACCGGTACGCGCTCTGGCTCGACACCGTGTCGAAATCCGTGCGCGGCCAGCGGCTGGCACAAGGCACGCTCTTTGGTGATGCGGTGAAAGCCCGCGCACCGGAACTGCACAACGATCTGGACGCGCCGGAAGTCTTCCGCGCCGTGCTCAAGACCTGCCTGGCGCAAATCCTCCCCAATGCAAGCGAAGTCGCCGCCGGCAGTACCGACGCCGAGCACGTGCATCAGTTGCGCGTCGGCATCCGCCGACTGCGAACGGCACTGCGCGAGATGGCGGAACTTGCGCCCGCCATCGACCCCACGTGGGATCCGGCGCTGACGGACGCCTTTCGCGCGCTCGGTCAGCAGCGCGATCACGATCACCTCACCCAGACCGTGCAACCGGAGCTCGAAGCCATCGGCGCGCCGCCCGTCGATTGGGCCGGCAGCTTCGCCGACCTGCCTGATCCTCGCGATGTGGTGCGGGGCCCGGCATTCCAGTCCGTGCTCATGGCGCTGATCGCTGCATCGCTGCCCGTCGAGACGATGGACGAGATCACGCGTGAGGAGGCGGAATGCGCCGGCCCGCCTCGCGATGCGCTGCGCGAACGGCTTTCGAAGCTGCATCGGCAGGTGACGCGCGACGGCCGCCGATTCGAGGATCTCGAACCTGCTGCGCAGCATCGCGTGCGAAAGCGGCTCAAACGGCTGCGCTACCTCGGCGAGTTCGTCGCTCCGCTGTTCGGCGCGAAAGCAAAGCGCTATCTCAAGCAACTCGAACCCGCGCAGGATGCGCTCGGCCACCACAACGACACCGCAGTCGCCATTGCCGCGTATCGTGAGAACGCCGCCCACGACGGACACGCATGGTTCGCGGTGGGATGGCTCAGCGCGCGCCAGCCCGCCAGCGCCGTCGAATGCCGGAAGGCGCTCGACAAGGTGGCCGAGGCACGTCCGTTCTGGCAGTGAGATTCAATGAGAGTGCCGCGGCACGGCAGCGCCGCGGCAGCCGACCAGAAAATCGAAATCGCAGCCTTCATCAGCCTGCAGCACGTGCTCCACATAGAGCCGCTGGTAGCCACCGCCTTTCACATGGGCCGGCGCACGCGCGATGGACGCCAGGCGATCGGTCAGTTCCGCATCGCTGATGTCGAGATGCAGGCGGCCCTGCTCGCAATCGAGTTCGATCCAGTCACCGTCTCGCACCGCCGCGAGCGGACCGCCGTCGGCCGCTTCGGGTGCAACGTGCAGCACCACCGTGCCGTACGCGGTTCCGCTCATGCGCGCATCGGAAATACGCACCATGTCCTTGATGCCCTCGCGCAGAAGCTTCGGCGGCAGCCCCATGTTGCCGACCTCGGCCATGCCGGGGTAGCCCTTGGGCCCGCAGTTTTTCATCACGAGCACCGAATTCGCATCCACGTCGAGCGACTCATCGACGATGCGCGTCTTGTAGTGATCGAAATCCTCGAACACCACCGCACGGCCCCGATGCTTGAGCAACTCGGGTGAAGCGGCGGAGGGCTTGAGCACCGCGCCGCGCGGCGACAGGTTGCCGCGCAGGATGCAGATGCCGCCGTCGTCGATGAGCGGCCTGTCGAGCGGGCGGATCACTTCGTCGTTGTAGCTGGGCGCCTCGCGCACGTTGTCCCACAGCGACCGGCCGTTGACGGTGAGCGCGTCGGGATGCGGCAACAGGCCGTTCTCGCCGAGCCTGCGCAAGACTGCCGGCAGACCGCCCGCGTAGTAGAACTCCTCCATCAGGAAGCGCCCCGAGGGCATGAGGTCGACCAGTGTCGGCGTGCCGCGTCCGATGCGCGTCCAGTCTTCGAGTTCGAGCGCGACGCCGATGCGCCCTGCGATGGCCTTCAGGTGAATCACCGCATTGGTCGAGCCGCCGATCGCGGCGTTGGTGCGTATCGCATTCTCGAACGCTTCGCGCGTGAGGATCTTCGACAGCGTCAGCCCTTCGCGCGCCATCTCCACGGCCCGCATGCCCGACATCTGCGCGAGCACATAGCGGCGCGAATCCACCGCCGGAATCGCCGCGTTGTGCGGCAGCGAGACGCCCAGCGCCTCGGCCATGCAGGCCATGGTCGAGGCGGTCCCCATGGTGTTGCATGTCCCTGCCGAACGCGACATGCCCGCTTCGGCGGAAAGAAACTGGTGCACGTCGATCTCGCCGGCCTTCATCGCCTCGTGCAGTTGCCAGACGGCCGTTCCCGAACCGATGTCGCGCCCTTCGAGCTTGCCGTTGAGCATCGGCCCGCCCGTGACGACGATGGCCGGAATGTCGCAACTCGCCGCGCCCATCAGCAATGCCGGCGTGGTCTTGTCGCAGCCCGTGAGCAGCACCACCGCATCGATCGGGTTGCCGCGAATCGCCTCCTCCACATCCATGCTCGCGAGGTTGCGCGTCAGCATCGCGGTCGGCCGCAGATTGGACTCGCCGTTGGAGAACACCGGAAACTCCACCGGAAACCCGCCTGCTTCCGAAATGCCGCGCTTCACGTGCTCGGCGATCTTGCGGAAGTGCGCATTGCAGGGCGTCAGTTCCGACCACGTATTGCAGATCCCGATGACGGGCCGCCCGTCGAACTCGTGATCAGGAATGCCCTGGTTCTTCATCCAGCTGCGATACATGAAGCCGTTCTTGTCGGCCGACCCGAACCATTCGGTCGAGCGCAGTTTTTTCGGTGTGTCGGACATGCGGAGGATTTCGGTGAAGCCTAGGGACGCTCCGCCGCACGCGCCGAGAACAGGCGCTGCAGCAGGCAGAAGACAAAGAGCAGGACGCCGACCACGATGCGCGTCCACCACGAACTCAGCGTGCCGTCGAAGGAAATGAGCGTCTGGATGATCCCGAGCATCAACACGCCGAACAGCGTGCCGATCACGTAGCCGACACCGCCGGTGAGCAGCGTGCCGCCGATCACCACCGCCGCGATCGCATCCAGCTCCATCCCCACCGCGTGCAGCCCGTAGCCCGAAAGCATGTAGAAGGTGAACACCACGCCGCCCAGTGCCGAGCAGAAGCCCGAGAGCGTGTAGACGCCAATCACGGTCGAGCGCACCGGCAGGCCCATCAGCACCGCCGATTGTTCGTTGCCACCGATCGCATACACCGTGCGGCCGAACGGCGTGTAGTGCGCGACGAACACCGCGAGCGCGACCATCGCCAGCGCGATCAGGCCGCTGAGCGAGATCGATGCCGTGCCCCACACCGGCAGGCGCCACTGCGAGATCTGCGAGTAGGCCTCGTTGGTGATGCTGATCGAATCGATGCTGATCAGGTAGCAGAGCCCGCGCGCGAGGAACATCCCCGCCAGCGTCACGATGAAAGGCTGCAGCCGGAAGCGCTCGATCAGCACCCCCATGAAGGCGCCGAACAGCGTGCCCATGACCAGCACCAGCGGAATCACGATCGCGGGACTCCAGCCGTGCTTCTCGACAAGCGCCGCGGAGACCATCGTCGTCAATGCGACCACCGAGCCCACCGACAGATCGATGCCGCCGGAGAGGATGACGAAGGTCATGCCTACCGCGACGATGCAGAGAAAGGCGTTGTCGATCAGGAGATTGAGGAAGACCTGCGCCGAGAAGAAACCGTTGTAGAAGACCGAGCCCAGCGTCGCCATCAGCACGAAAAGCGAGACGGTCGCGGCCAGCGGCAGGTATTTCGGGTTGAGCCGCGTGCGCGGCCGCCTCGCGGGCGCGTCCGATTCAGGTACCGCCGATTCGGGCACGACTGCGCTCATCTAACCATCTCCCCACGCGCAGGCCGCTGCACGAGCTGACGGATGCTCGCGCGGAACTCGGCCGACTGCAGCAGCATGACCGCGAAGACAACCGCCGCCTTCACCACCAGGTTGATCTCCGGCGGTACGCCGAGCGAATAGATGCCGTAGGTCAGCGTCTGGATGATCAGTGCACCGATCACGCTGCCCACCAGGCTGAAGCGCCCGCCGGTGAGCGCCGTGCCGCCGAGCGTGACGGCCAGGATGGCATCGAGCTCCAGCAGCTGGCCTGCGTTGTTGCCGTCCGCACTCTTGACGTTCGAACTGATCAGCAGCCCCGCCACACCCGCGCAGAAGCCGCAGAACATGTATGCGCCCACGATGATGCGGCGCGCCCGCACGCCGGCCACGCGTGCCGCGTTCGGATTGATGCCCACCGACTGCACGAAAAGCCCCAGCGCACTGCGCGTGATCGCCAGATAGACCAGCGCGAACACCGCAGCAGCCACATAAACCGAGAACGGCAGTCCGAGGAGATAGCCGTTGCCGACGAAAAAGAATGGCGAGTAGTAAATCGTGATGATCTGCCCGCCCGTGATCAGCTGCGCAATGCCGCGTCCGGCCACCATCAGGATCAGGGTCGCGATGATCGGCTGCATCCCTACGCGCGCGACCAACAGGCCGTTCCACAGTCCGCAGACCAGCGCCACGCCGAGCGCCGCGACGATGGCCAGCCACATCGGAAATCGGCTGACCTCGGCTTCGGCGCCGTTGCTCACGACCAGCGAGCCGCCGATCATCCAGGCCGCCAGCGCTCCCGCAATGGCCACCACGGCCCCCACCGAGATGTCGATCCCGCGCGTCGCGATCACGAGCGTCATGCCGAGCGCGACCAGCACCAGCGGCGCCGCGCGGTTGAGGATATCGATCAGGCTGCCGTACAGATGCCCGCTGCGCACTTCCAGATGCAGGAAGCTCGGGTTGAAGACCGCATTGATCGCCAGCAGAATCAGCAACGTGATGACCGGCCACGCCAGCCGATGGCGAAACATGCGAGTCATTGTTCCGCCGCGATGAGCTCGTACACCGCGTCCTCGCTGGCTCCGGCCGGCAGTTCGCCCACCTTGCGCCGCTCGCGCAGCACCACGATGCGATGCGACACGCGCACGACTTCGTTCATTTCCGACGAGATGAACAGCACCGCCATGCCGCCGCGCGCAAGACGAAGGATCTCGTCCATGATCTCCTGCTTGGCTGCGACGTCGATGCCGCGTGTGGGCTCGTCGAGGATCAACAGGCGCGGCTCGATCGCCAGCCAGCGCGCCAGTACCGCCTTCTGCTGATTGCCGCCCGAGAGCAATCCGATCGGCGTCTCGATGCTGGCGGTCTGGATGCCCAGCGTCTTGACGAAACGCTCCGCCAGCGCCGCCTGCTCGGCGCGCGACAGCGTGTTGCGCACGCCGCGCCGAGCCTGCAGAGCAAGCGCGATGTTCTCGCGCAATGAAAGGTCGGCCACGATGCCGTCGGTCTTGCGCTCTTCAGGACACAGGGCAAGGCCATGCTTCACCGCATCGGCCGGACTCGCCAGCTCGACCGCGACGCCGTCGACCTTCAGGCGGCCGTGATCCGGCTTGGCGAGGCCGAACAGCAGGCGAGCCAACTCCGTACGTCCCGAGCCGAGCAACCCGGCGAGTCCCACGATCTCGCCGGGGCGCACCTGCAGGTCGACCGGCTGCAACTGTCCGCGCTGCCCCAGGCCCTCTGCGGCCAGGACGGCGGCAGCGCTCTCGTCGATCGGAGGCAGGTCCGCATGCCCCGTCGCCTGCGCCGCGAATTCGCGTCCGACCATCGCCGAGATCAGCGCCTGTGGGCCCAGTTCGCTGGTCGGCCACTCGCCCACCCAGGCGCCGTTTCGCAGTACCGTGATGCGATCCGACACCGCATAGACCTGGTTCAGGAAGTGCGTGACGAACAGGATCGCCAGCCCCTCGCCGCGCAACCGGCGCAGCACTGCGAAGAGGCTTTTCACTTCTTCGTCGTCGAGGCTCGATGTCGGCTCGTCGAGGATCAACACCTTCGACGACAAACCCAGCGCCCGCGCGATCGCGACCATCTGCTGCACGGCCACCGAATAGCTCGACAGCAGCCGCGATACGTCGATGTGCACGTCGAGCCGCGCCAGCAGTGCGCGCGCCTCGCGGTTGACGGCGGCCCAGTCGATGCGGAAGCCCTGCGCCACGCCACGGCGCGGGTAGCGCCCCGAAAAAATGTTCTCCGCCACCGAGAGATTCGGGCAGAGGTTCACCTCCTGGTAGACCGTGCTGATGCCCATGCGCTGCGCGTCGATCGGCGAGGATGGCCTGATCGGACTTCCGGCGAGCGTCATCTCTCCGGCATCGGCCGCATAGACGCCCGTCAGCACCTTGATCAGCGTCGACTTGCCCGCGCCGTTCTGCCCCAGCAGCGCATGGATCTCGCCGGCCCGCAGCCGCAACGCAACGCCGCGCAGCGCCGGCACGCCGTTGAACTGCTTGTCGATGCCCGTGAGTTGCAGCACCGACGCATCGAGAGTGGCGGGCGTGTTCATTTGTTCTTGTTGTAGACGTCGATGAAGACGGCCGCCAGCAACACCAGTCCCTTGATCACCTGCTGGTAGTCGATGCCGATGCCGAGGATCGACATGCCGTTGTTCATCACGCCCATGATGAAGGCCCCAATCACTGCGCCCATGACCTTGCCGACGCCGCCCGAGGCCGACGCACCGCCGATGAAGCAGGCCGCGATCACGTCGAGCTCGAAACCCAGCCCCGCCTTGGGCGTGGCCGTATTGAGCCGCGCCGCGAACACCAGGCCTGCCAGCGCCGCGAGCACGCCCATGTTCACGAAGGTGAGAAACGCCAGCCGCTGGGTCTTGATGCCCGACAGCCGCGCCGCTTTCTCGTTGCCGCCCAGCGCATAGATGCGACGGCCCACCGTCGTTCGGTTCGTGACGAAGTCGTAGGCGACGATCAACACCGCCATCACGATCAGCACGTTGGGCAGACCCTTGTAGGTCGCGAGCAGGTAGCTCAGCAGCAGGATCGCCGCCGCGAAGAACAGGTTCTTGACGAGGAAGAAGGCATAGGGCTCCTGCGCCATGCCATGCGCCGCGAGCTTCGCGCGCCCGCGAAGTTTGAAGAACACGAGCGCCGCAGCGGCCAGCGCACCCAGCAGCAGCGATGTGGTCCGCAAGCTCTCGCCGCCGATCACGTCAGGCACGAAGCCCGAACTCAGCTTCTGGAAGGTTTCAGGGAACGGCCCTACCGACTGCCCTGCCAGCAACGCCAGCGTGAGCCCCTTGAACACCAGCATGCCCGCCAGCGTGACGATGAACGACGGTATACGGAAGAAGGCCACGAACCAGCCCTGCGCCGCGCCGATCACGCCACCGGCGATCAGGCACACGATGAATGTTGGCACGTAGTGCCAGTCGTACTCCACCATCAACACCGCCGCGAGTGCGCCGACAAAGCCGCACACCGAACCCACCGACAGGTCGATGTGGCCCGCCACGATCACGAGCAGCATGCCCAGCGCCATGATCACGATGTAGCTGTTCTGCAGCAGCAGGTTGGTGAGGTTCAGCGGCCGCATCAGCGTGCCGTCGGTCAGGACCTGGAACAGCGCCATGATCGCAACCAGCGAAATCAGCATCCCATATTCGCGCAGGTTGTTCTTGATGAACCCTGCATGCTCGGCCGTCGCCGTGCCGGACGCCGGCGGCGTGATCGGTGTTGCCGGTTTGACGGCTTCTGCTTCAGGCGGCATGGACGCTGCTCCCGGAGGCCACGATCACTCGCATTATTTTTTCCTGGGAAGCCTCGGCCACAGGAAACTCGGCGACGAAGCGCCCCTCGTTCATCACATAGATACGGTCGC
Source organism: Variovorax sp. 05L425 (assembly GCF_056397705.1). Lineage (NCBI taxonomy): Bacteria > Pseudomonadati > Pseudomonadota > Betaproteobacteria > Burkholderiales > Comamonadaceae > Variovorax > Variovorax sp. 05L425. The sequence goes on from NZ_JBFTNY010000004.1 coordinate 313,194, forward strand.
ACATGCCAAGCAGCTCCGGCAGTTCGGAAGAAATCAAGAGAATGCCCTTACCCTCGCTCGCGAGCTGGTCGATGATGGTGTAGATCTCGTACTTGGCACCCACGTCGATGCCGCGCGTGGGCTCGTCGAGGATCAGCAACTCGGGCTTCGCGAAGAGCCACTTGCTCAGCACCACCTTCTGCTGGTTGCCGCCCGAGAGATTGACGACGCGTTGGTTCACCCCGGCGCAGCGGATGTTGAGCGCGCGCCGGTAGTCGTTCGCCACCTTGAACTCGCGGCCGTCGTCGATCACACCACGCTCGGAGACGGCCGCCAGGTTGGCCATGCTCACGTTCTTGCGGATGTCTTCCTCCAAAACCAGGCCCGCGCTCTTCCGGTCCTCGGTGACGTAGGCGATGCCGTGGTCGATCGCCTTGCGGATCGTGCCGACGTCGACTTCCTTGCCGTGCATGTGCACCGAGCCGCTGATGCGCTGCCCGTACGAACGCCCGAACACGCTCATTGCGAACTCCGTGCGCCCCGCGCCCATCAGCCCCGCGATGCCGACGATCTCGCCGCGCCGGACGTGCAGGTTCACGCCCTTGATCTGCTCGCGGTCGGCGTGCAACGCATGGTGCACGCGCCAGTCGCGCACCTCGAAGATGGTTTCGCCGATGTTCGGTGTGCGCTCCGGATAGCGGTGCGCCATGTCGCGTCCGACCATGCCGCGGATGATGCGGTCCTCGCTGATCGGCGCGCTGCGGCAATCCATGGTCTCGACAGTGGCGCCGTCGCGCAGCACGGTGATCGAATCGGCCACCTTGGCGATCTCGTTGAGCTTGTGCGAGATGAGGATCGACGCGATGCCCTGCGCCTTGAGTTCCAGCAGCAGGCGCAGCAAGGCATCGCTGTCGCTCTCGTTCAGGCTGGCGGTCGGCTCGTCGAGGATCAGCAGCTTCACCTCTTTCGAGAGCGCCTTCGCGATCTCGACCATCTGCTGCTTGCCAACGCCCAGGTTGGTGATGAGCGCCGTCGGCGGCTCCTTGAGTCCGACCTTGGCCAGCAACTCCCGCGTGCGGGCATAGGCCTCGAACCAGTCGATCACGCCGCCGCGTGCCGTCTCGTTGCCGAGAAAGATGTTCTCCGCGATCGACAGCAACGGCACCAGCGCCAGCTCCTGGTGGATGATGATGATGCCGAGCTTCTCGCTGTCGGCGATGCCCTTGAAGCGGCGCAACTCGCCCTCGAAGTGGATCTCGCCCTCGTAGGAGTCGCAGGGATACACGCCGCTGAGCACCTTCATCAGCGTGGACTTGCCCGCGCCGTTCTCGCCGACCACGGCGTGGATCTCTCCCGCGCGCACCGCGAGGTTGACGTTGTCCAGCGCGTTCACCCCCGGAAAGCTCTTGGTGATGCCGCGCATCTCCAGAATCACATCGTTCACCCTGTCTCCTTCGAGCCTGCGGGGCCGGCCGACCCCGCATCGCACTGTCGGCTACTTGATCTGGCTCTCCTTGTAGTAGCCGCTGTCGACCAGCGCCTGCTTCCAGTTCGACGCGTCCACGCTCACGGGCTTGAGCAGGTAGGACGGCACGACCTTGACGCCGTTGTTGTAGGTCTTGGTGTCGTTCACTTCCACCTGCTTGCCAGCGAGCATGGAGTCCACCATGCCCACCGTGACTTTCGCCAGCTCGCGCGTGTCCTTGAACACGGTGGAAGTCTGCTCCTTCTTCAGGATCGACTTGACCGAGGGGATTTCGGCGTCCTGCCCCGTCACCACCGGCATCGGCTGCTGGGCCGAGCCGTAGCCCACGCCCTTGAGCGAGGAGATGATGCCGATCGACAGGCCGTCGTAGGGCGACAGCACCGCATCGACCCGGTCCTTGGTGTAGTAGGCCGACAGCAGGTTGTCCATGCGCGCCTGCGCCACGGCGCCATCCCAGCGCAGCGTCGAGACCTTGTCCATGCCCATCTGCTTGCTGCGCACCACCAGCTTGCCACTGTCGATGTAGGGCTTGAGCACCGACATCGCGCCGTTGTAGAAGAAGAAGGCGTTGTTGTCGTCGGGCGAACCACCGAAGAGCTCGATGTTGTACGGGCCCTTGCCCTCCTTCAGCTTCAGCGCACTCTCGATGTACTGCGCCTGCAACACGCCGACCTGGTAGTTGTCGAAGGTGGCGTAGTAGTCGACGTTCTTCGAGCCCTTGATGAGCCGGTCGTAGGCGATCACCTTCACCCCCTTGTCGGCCGCCTTCTGCAGCGCGTCCGACAGCGTCGTACCGTCGATCGCCGCGATCACCAGCACCTTCGGTCCCTTGGTGACCATGTTCTCGATCTGCGCGAGCTGGTTCGGGATGTCGTCCTCGGCGTACTGCAGGTCGGTCTTGTAGCCCTTCTCGTTGAAGTACTTGACCATGTTCGAGCCATCGGCAATCCACCGCGCCGACGACTTCGTCGGCATCGAGATTGCAACGAGGCCCTTGTCCTGCGCGTAGACGAGCGGCGCGACGCCGACGAGCAACGTAGCCGCGGCGCCGGCAAGCAAGGTTTTGAGAAATTTTCTTTTCATCGGGAAATCTCCTTTTTGGGATCGGCGGCTCAGTACTTCCTGCTGGGGAACTCTGCCTTGGCGACTTCCATCGGGAAGATGCCTTCCTTCGTCAGGATGCGCTTCGGCAGTGGCTTGCCGGCCTTGATGTCCTTGACCGCGCTCATCAGCTGCGGGCCAAGCAGCGGGCTGCATTCGACCGACACATTGAGCTTGCCGGCCATCATGGCCTCGAAGGCACCCTTCACGCCGTCGATCGAGATGATGATGATGTCCTGCGCCGGCTTCATGCCGGCTTCCTCGATGGCCTGGATGGCGCCGATCGCCATGTCGTCGTTGTGCGCGAAGAGCACGTTGATCTTCTTGCCCTCAGCCTTCAGGAAGGCTTCCATCACTTCCTTGCCCTTGGCGCGGGTGAAGTCGCCGGTCTGCGAGCGGATGATCTTGAACTTCGGATCGGACTTGATGATTTCCTCGAAGCCCTTCTTGCGGTCGATCGCGGGTGCCGAACCGACGGTGCCCTGCAGCTCGACGATGTTGATCGGTCCCGGGTTTCCCTTCTCCTTCTCGACCAGCCATTTGCCGGCCTTGCGGCCTTCCTCGACGAAGTCCGAGCCCATGAAGGTCACGTAGAGCGAGGTGTCCTTGCTGTCGACCGCGCGGTCCGTCAGCACCACCGGAATGCCGGCGGCCTTGGCCTCTTGCAGCACCGGGTCCCAGCCGGATTGGACGACCGGCGAGAAGGCGATGACGTCGACCTTCTGCGCGATGTACGAGCGGATGGCCTTGATCTGGTTTTCCTGCTTCTGCTGTGCATCGGAGAACTTGAGATCGATGCCGGCCTCCTTCGCGGCCGACTTGATCGACTCGGTGTTGGCCGTGCGCCACTCGCTTTCGGCGCCAACCTGGGCGAAGCCCAGGACGATCTTCTGCTGCGCCAATGCCTTCAGCGGCAGCAGCGACGAGAGCGACGCGGTTGCGAGGGCGATGTTGAGCGTGCGACGGTTCAGTTTCATGTTGTCTCCTTGTTGAACGTGGTGAAAGAAACCCTGGTTGTCGGTCCGCTCAGGCCAGCACATAGCCGGTCTTGACGGTGGTGTAGAACTCCGCGGCATGACGGCCTTGCTCGCGCGGACCGTAGCTGGACGCCTTGCGGCCGCCGAAGGGCACGTGGTAGTCGACGCCCGCCGTCGGCAAGTTGACCATGGTCATGCCGACCTTGGCGTGGCGTTTGAAGTGCATTGCGCGCGAGAGCGATTTGGTGCAGATGCCGGCGCACAGGCCGAAGGGCGTGTCGTTGGCAAGCTCCAGCGCATGCGCGTAGTCGTCGGCGCGCAGCACGCAGGCAACAGGCCCGAAGATCTCGTCGCGCGCAACGCGATGCTCGGGCCGGGCCAGGAACAGCGCCGGACTCATGTAGTGACCGGCGGTCGCGCGCTTCAGCCGTTCGCCGCCCCAGACATGTTCGGCGCCCTCTTCGCTCGCATTGGCGACGGCGGTGAGGTTCTGTTCGAGCTGGGCGGCATCGACCACGGGCCCGATGTCGGTACCGCGCTCCAGCGCGTGGCCGATCTTGAGCGCAGCGAGACGATGACGAAGGCGCGCGACGAAGGCATCGTGGATCGCCGCTTCGACGATCAGCCGGCTCGACGCCGTGCACCGCTGGCCGGTGGAGAAGTAGGCACCCTGCACGGCGCAGTCGACCGCACGGTCGAGATCGGCATCCGCCAGAACCACCAGCGGGTTCTTGCCGCCCATCTCCAACTGAACCTTGGCGCGACGCTGGGTGGCGGCCTGCAGGATGTGCTCACCGGTGGCGACCGAGCCCGTGAAGCTGATGGCATCGACGAGCGGACTGTCGACGATCGTCTGCCCCACTTCACGACCGCTGCCCATGACGAGATTGAAGGTGCCCGCCGGCAATGCCGCACGGCTGATGATTTCAGCCAGCGCCCATCCGCACGCAGGCACCAGTTCTGCCGGCTTGAAGACGACGCTGTTGCCGTAGGCGAGCGCCGGGGCGATCTTCCATGCGGGAATCGCGAGCGGAAAGTTCCACGGCGCGATCAAGCCGACCACGCCGACCGGCTCGCGGGTGATGTCGACCAGCACGTCGGGCCGCACGGAAGCCAGCGCCTCGCCGCCGCCGCGCAGGGCTTCGCCGGCAAAGAACTTGAAGATGTGGCCTGCACGTGCCGCCTCGCCGACGGCCTCGGGCAAGGTCTTGCCTTCTTCGCGCGCCAGCAGCATGCCGAGTTCCTCGCGCCGGGCGAGGACCTCGCTGCCGATCTGGTCGAGCACATCGGCGCGGCGCTGTGGCGTGGTCAGGCTCCAGTGAGGAAAGGCATCGGCCGCGGCGCGGATGGCACGCTCGGTCTGGCTGCGATCGGCGCGCGCATATTCGGCGACGACCTCCCGGGTGTCGGACGGGTTGCGGCTGACGCCCGTGGTCACGCCCGTCTCCCAGCGCCCGTTGATGAGCTGCCGTGCATTCTGCTGGAGGTCGCTGCGCTTCAAAGTGGGGCGAGTGTAGGAATCGCACCAATATCTTTCCAATCAATATTTGGATGGAATGGATATCAGAAGAAGCATTCAGGTAAACCCCATGACCAACTACACGCACTGGTTCATCCGTGCGCGACTCAAGACCCGCCAATTGCTGCTGCTCGTGGCGCTGGCCGAAGAAGGCAACATTCATCGCGCCGCACAGGTGCTGAACATGACCCAGCCGGCGGCTTCGAAGCTGCTGAAGGACCTCGAGGACGTGCTGGAGGTGCCGCTGTTCGACCGCCTGCCACGCGGCATGCGGCCGACGTGGTACGGGGAAACCATGATCCGCCATGCCCGCGTCGCGCTCGCGAGCCTGAACCAGGCACATGACGAACTCACGGCTCTCAAGGCCGGCAGCGCGGGGCAAGTCAACATCGGCGCCATCACCGCGCCAGGTCTCGTGCTGCTGCCGCCGGCGGTCGCGGCGGTCAAGCGCGATCACCCGAACTTGCGTGTGTCCCTGGAGATCGAGACCAGCCCGGTGCTGCTGGAGCGGCTCGAACAGGGCAAGCTCGACCTGCTTGTCGCACGCCTCTTCGCGGAACACGATAAGACAAACGTACGCTACGAAGCACTCACCGAGGAGCCGGTCTGTGCGCTCGTTCGACCCGGCCATCCGCTGCTGGGCATGACGGGCCTGGGCCTGCGCGACCTGGTGTCTGCGGGCTGGATCGTGCCGCCCGCAGGCAGCGTGTTGCGGCATCGCTTCGAACTGATGTTCCAGGAGGAAGGGCTCCCGCCGCCGCTGAACGTGATCGAGACGGCGGCACTGCTCTTCATCACACGCATGCTGCAGCAGAGCGACATGGTGGCCGTGCTGGCGACCGACGTGGCCCGCTACTACGCGGCGCACGGGATCGTTGCGCTGCTGCCTATCGAGATGCCTTGTCATATGGATGCGTTCGGCATCATCACTCGCACCGATCGTCTCTTGTCGCCGGCAGCGAAGGTGATGATGAGGGCGCTCAAGGCGGAGAGCTTCACTGCCTATGGGCGTCGGCTTGAGGCTGATTGAGGTTTGGGGTGGCGGAGGCGGGCGGTGTGCGCTGGGCCGGCCGACGTCACCGGCCGCTTCGCGGCTGCCCTGCGCTGCTCACGGTACGCGGGGTCCGCGCGAAACTCGCTTCGCTCAAACACGCGCAGCCCTGATCCGCGTACCGCTGCGCTGCTCGGC